>CANETC010000134.1 GCA_947441055.1 Cytophagaceae bacterium
AAGATTCCTCAGGAACTTCTCAATTTCAAAACTCTAAAAACCAATAAGCTAACCATTCCAATTAGGTTGGGCTTCAACTTCGGATTTCTTTTCTAATGCAATATCAATTACAAAACTTCCTTCCGATGGTGGAAAAAGCAATTCAGGAAATAGAATTGCCAGAATCTCCGGAAAGCCTTTATGGGCCGATCCAGTATTTCATGAATCTGCCTGGAAAAAGAATTCGGCCGATTTTTGTGCTTCAAGCCCTCGAGCTTTTTCGCCAAGCTGAGTTTGATGATGCAAAAGCAGCGCTTTGTACAGAATTGTTCCATAATTTTTCGCTGGTTCATGATGACATTATGGACAAAGCAGATTTACGGCGTGGCTTCCAGACTGTTCATATAAAATGGAATGAACCAACTGCAATTCTGGCTGGCGATGCACTCTTGGTAAAAGCGTATGATGCGCTCTTATTCTCAAAGACTTCTGAGTTTAAGGAATTGCTAATTTCCTTCAACAAAATGGCACTTGCTGTATGTGAAGGTCAGCAACTCGATATGGATTTCAGCACCATGGAACGCGTGAGCCTTCCTGCTTATCTCGACATGATCGATAAAAAAACTGCGGCCTTAATTGCCTTTTCATTTGAACTGGGTGGATTTCTGGGCAATGCAAGCGTTGAGGACAGGAAGATTTTATTTGAATTCGGATTTGCTATGGGCCGCTGCTTTCAGCTAAGAGATGACCACCTCGACCTTTTCGGCGATGAAAAAGTTACCGGAAAAAAACGCGGTGGCGACATTGGCAACTCGAAGCTCACCTTTCCTGTTCTTAGTTCGATGGAACACAAGGATTCCAGCACATTTTTCAGTCTCTGGACGAATAAGGAACTGGATCCTGAATTACGAATATCTTCCATTCTTACTTGGATGGAAAATTCTGGCATCCCCGAACTTTCTGAACAATATCTTCAGGAGGAAATGGACCGAGGTATTCAATTATTGGATCAATTGTCAAGCAAAAATTCTGATTCAAGTGACAGAACAATTGAGCTTTGTAAAGCTTTGGCATTCAGAGAAAAGTAACAACTTATAAGCGTTTAAGGCCTATTTGGCGCATTTCAATTTGTTGAAAAAATCAACCTTTTAAAGTTAAGGACAATTGAAGCCTTAACCTTTCCTTTATGATGTAAAAATCAGAACTTTAATAATTTTTCAGGCTCATCAATGCTTGCGTCGTTGAATAAAAAATTTCTTAGGTTTGTGATTCAACAATCAAAAAAGATTAACACAATGACTAATTTCTACCAAAAAGTCAGGTTTATTACCACAATGGTCCTCATTGGTCTGGCCATCAGCCAAACCACAAACGCGCAGGTCCTTCCCTGCCAGGTGAATATGTTTTTCGAGCAAAGCGCTTCAAATTCAAACATATTCACATTCAACGCTACGCTGACTGGAGATTCTGTTTGCGGCATGTATAACCCACAATTTACTTGGACAATTTATGGCAATCCCAGCATCACACTTACTGGTGCTCAAGTAACTTATACCTTCCCACAAACAGGAGCTTACCTTGTTAGAGTTGAGGCCGCATACCAAGGATTGGTTTCCATCAAATTTGACACTGTGATGGTTTATCCGCCGCAGAATTGTACACCAAATTTCACCTTTACAACTCAGGGCCTTTATGCATATTTTACAACAGTTGTGCCGCCAAACTGCTTTGACAGCACAACTGTTTATAATTGGAATTTCGGAGACGGCAACAATGCCACAATCGTTGGAAATCCCAATACCAACCATTTTTACAGCGCTTCAGGAACTTACCAAGTTTGTCTTTCTGCCACTTTACCCAATGGACAAAATGTAAGTTATTGTTCAGGTGTAACCGTTTCAAGTGGTCAGGGACCATTCAATTTGGGCGGAATGGTACTTGCAAATGGCGCTTGCACACAGGACACAGTAATGGTTGAATTGTATGGACTGAACAACAATTATTACAGTTCAACTTCCATTGCTGGTATACAGGATAGTTGTTTTTATGGCTTAATGACGGCACTCATTGCAATGCCATCTCAGTACATCATCAGGGCTACCCCGTTGACCAACCCAGCTTACCTTCCTACTTATTATGGAGATGTTTTATTTTGGGGAGATGCCAATGTTGTGAATCCAATGGAAAACATGTGGAACTTGAACATCAACCTTCTTAACAATATTTTCGACAGCATTCCTGCACTTGGAACCGTTAGCGGAACTATCAGTGGAAATGGCGTAACGGTAAGCAGCACCTTCAATGGATCGCCAATTAACACCACCTTCAATGTAACTGGTTCCAGGGTTATTGTTCTTAATTCCTTAGGCCAACCAGTAGGTTTTGCAATTGTAAATCCAGACGGAAGTTTCAGCATTGGAAACCTTCCAGCAGGAAATTATTCACTTCGTGTTGACAATCCGAAAGTGCCAAGCACTCCAATTCCATTCACAATTTCTGGTGGAAATATTGCTACCGTGAATTTTGCGGCAACCTCTACCGGCATTGCCGCTGTTACATCAAACGGAACTAAAATCAAGGCCCAGTCATTACAAATTGTACCAAATCCGGCCGGCAATCAAATTTCTGTTGCTGGTGTTTCAGGAGAATTTGAAATTCTAGATGCACAAGGCCGCTGTGTTTTAAGAAGCACAACTGTTTCTAAAATTGACATTTCAAGCCTTAATGCTGGAATTTTCCAAATCAGAGGAACAAGCACAGAAGGAAAGGCAGTTAGCGCCCGTTTCATCAAGAAATAATTAAGTAACAGGCTAAAATAAAAAGGCGGCATTCGAAAGATTGCCGCCTTTTTATTTTATGGATTTCATTTGACAAAGTACCAATGGTGTACAAAGCCAACTTTTGATAAATCAATTAAAATATATCCTGAAACTTTTCTGAAAGAGCTAAAAAGCCCTTAAGCCTTTCATTGATAAAAGCGGCCTTTATCGGAAGGAAAATATGTTCTCCTGCACCTGCTTGCCTCATGTTGGCCAACATATGATGGTTTTCTGGATAGCCGAATGCCAGCACTGGAATGTCTTGAAAAAAACCACTGGCTTTAATCGTTTTGATAAAATCTGGTCCGTCCATCGGCTCAATGCCGGAATCCACCATGATTAAATCCGGAATATTCCCTTTACCCAACCAGATCAAAGCATCCAATCCTGAACTCACAAAAACAGGAAGTACCGGATTTCTGAATGCCCAATCCCGAATATCGGAAGCCGAGTTCAACTCTTTTTCTACAATCAGAACCTGAATTTCAGAAGCGCCTAGCATCTTTGGTTTTTAATACGGTTGCAAAAGTAAGAGAAGTATCGGAAAAATGATATTATTTTATTTATATTTTCATATTTAAAAGATATTCCCTTACCAAATGGAAGCCAACACCCTGATTACCAAGCAATCAAAAATTATGTTGTATACATAAAAAAAACAGCGATGAACACAGATACCCAACAAAAACTACCCGATTTTAAATGGCTTGAACTGGTAAGTCAGCTTTCCATGGAAAATGTCGCATCCGGAAACGGCGGTCCATTCGCTGCTGTGGTAATCCGAAACGGAGAATTGATTGCTTCATCCTGCAACGATGTTTTGATTTCAGGCGATCCAACAGCACATGCAGAGGTCAGTGTAATCAGAAAGGCCTGTAAAGAACTTGGCACCTTTCAGCTGGATGACTGCGTTTTAATTTCTTCTTGCGAACCTTGTCCAATGTGCCTGGGTGCCATTTACTGGGCGAGACCTGAACGGGTTTATTTCATCAACACAAGAGAAGATGCCGCATCCATCGGATTTGATGACCAGTTTATTTATGATGAAATCGCATTAAGGCCCGACCAAAGGCACATTCCATTTCTAAAAGTAGATTATACCGGCGCCTCAAAAGCCTTCCAGGCATGGAAGAATAAAATGGACAAGACCCCATACTAAACCACTGTTTTTTTCGTTATTGCAATTGTGAAAACCAGACTGTTTTTTCTTTTTCTGGCTACGATTTTGCTTTCCAGCAGATTCAACCTTTTCGCCCAAATTGAAATGAGCAGCTTTACCGCTACAGGAAGAGCCGGTGTTTCTGCCACCCTACTTTCTGATTACCAGTGTCTGGGCATTAATCCAGCCAATCTGGCATTGAAGCCCGAAAAGGAAAACAAAAATATCACGATTGGACTGGCCGAAATGGGCTTCTCTGTTTATTCGGATGCGCTCAATCGCATTAACCTCTCATCCGCCATTTTTGATCCGGGTCGAAAACTTAGCAACACAGAAAAAAAACAGGCCGCACAAGATTTTGCCGGTAAAGCACTCACCGTCAATATAGACTTTCTTTATGGAGGAATTTCCTGGCAAAGTAATGGTGGAAATTCGGGGTATTCATTCACAGTTCGTGAAAGGGCGCAATGGTATTCCAAGTTTAGTCCACTGGCCTCTGAAATCATGTTCAAAGGCATCAATGCCCAATACCTAAATCCACTAACAGACAGTCTGGAATATTATTTTCAAAATTTCAATCAAAAAATTGATACCGTAAACGGGGAAATCCGAATTGATACAGTTGGAGCCAGCAGGCTCCTGGAAAATGCACTTCAGCTTTCTAAAATTTTGGATGGCACGCGCATTGCCATGGCTTGGAACCGAGAATATGCTTTTGGCTATGGAGTCAACATTATTAACCATTACAAATTCAAACTGAATTTAGGACTTGGGATTCGCTACATTCAAGGAATCGGATATCTGGATTTACAATCCAGCGGCGGAAAATACTCTGCGATTATTTCTGCATCACCGGGCCTGGGAATCAAGTTTCCTGAGAAAAGTAAAGACACCAGCAGTCTTGGATTTCTCCCCAATTCGGCGGGCAGGGGCATCGGTTTCGAATTTGGTGTGACTGCAGAAATAAATAAGAAATGGCGCTTTGCTGCCAGCATTACAGATATTGGATCAATAAACTATTTGAGCAATGTGTACACCGCGAAAGATGGTCCTCTGCAGTCGCTCACAACCAGAGGCTTCACCAATTATAATTTCTTTCAGAACGCCCAGCAATTCGACGGATTCCAAAAGGAAATGATTCTTTGGGAATCTTTTCAAAGCAGACGCATTCAGCTTCCCACCAAAGCAAGACTTGGCGGCTCAATTTCTACCCTGATTTTCAATGCGGGTTTTGAAGTTGTAGTTCCATTAAACAATGCGGCAGGAAACATCATCAAGCCTTTAATTTCCATAGGTGGTGATATGAAAATTTTAAAAATGATCCGGATAAGTTCCGGACTAATGAATGGAGGAAACTACACCCAGACGCTTGTTCCTTTTGGAATTACTTATTCACCTTTAAGAGGAAGTTATGAGATTGGCATCGCAACACGCGATATCTTCACCTACCTGAGAAAAAACAATCCCATGATTTCTGCAAGCGCAGGATTTATGCGTTACAGGTTCTAACCCAATTGCCCTTCTGGGCTTACAGCCCGAATATGCTCATTGGGCCTATCGCTTTCAATCACGCCATCACGCAGGCGCACGATTCGTCTGGCAAATGCCGCAATGTCTTCTTCGTGGGTTACCATGATGATTGTATTTCCCTTTTCATTTAGTTCCTTAAAAAGGGCCATAATGTCATAACTCGTTTTTGAATCCAAGTTTCCGGTTGGTTCATCCGCAAGCAAAATGCTTGGTTTGTTTACCAAGGCTCTTGCAATGGCTACGCGTTGACGCTGACCACCTGACAATTCGTTTGGCTTGTGACCAGCCCGATTGGCAAGACCTACAGCCTCAAGGCTTTCCATTGCAATTTTCCTTCTTTCCAATTTTGAGTAGCCAGCATAAACCAATGGAAGCGCAACATTGTCCAGTGCCGAATACCTTGGAAGCAAGTTGAAAGTTTGGAACACGAAACCTATTTCCTTGTTTCGAACGGTTGCCAGGTCGGATTCTGACATGGTACTCACATCCTGTCCATTCAAAATGTAAGTACCTGCACTTGGGGTATCCAAGGCACCGACAATGTTCATTAATGTTGATTTACCAGAACCCGAAGGACCCATAAAAGCCACATATTCCCCACGCTTTACACGGATGTCCACAGACACAAGCGCCCGGATAATTTCCTGACCCATGTGATAAGTGCGCGCGAGACCTTTTGCATCAATTAGCCATTCACCACCGTCATTTGCTTTTTCCATGATCATCCATTTTTAAGCCATTTGGCGATTTCAGTCCAGGTTACTTTTTTACCATACATCAGAATTCCAACCCTGAAAACTTTTCCTGCCAGCCAAGTTGTACCTAAAAAACCTGCCACAAGCATCAGCATCGATAAGATGATTTGCCAAACCGGTGGTTCAAATGGAACCCTTACCATCATAATTACCGGCGAAGTGAGCGGCAACACAGAAAGCCAGAAGGCCAAACTTCCATGAGGGTCTTTGATAACAAACTGCGCCAGCACAATGGATAATATGATTGGAATTGTGACTGGCATCATAAACTGCTGTGCTTCCTGTTGCGATTCCACAGCCGAACCAACAGCAGCAAACAAGGCAGAATAAAGCAAATAACCACCCAGAAAATAGACGATAAAGCAAATAGAAAGCTTTAAAATATCAACATTTTTAAGTTCCGAAATCATGGCCATTCCCTTGCTTTCGGCTTTGGTTTCAATGTCGGGCTTCCCTACTGAAGCCTGGGTTTCGGTTTGAATTTTCGACTTATCGAGGAAAAGTTTACCTGCCGCGGTGGACACAGCAAAACTTAAGACCACCCAAAGCAAAAACTGCGTTAGTCCCACAAGTGCAACACCCACAATCTTACCCAGCATCAGTTCAAAAGGTTTCACAGAGGAAACCAGGATTTCAACCACCCGGCTGGTTTTCTCTTCCATTACACTCATCATAATCTGACTGCCATAAAGGAAAATGAACATGTAAATCAGAAAACCTGCGCCGTAACCGACTATGGTAGCGGCAAGTGAACCGCCATCTTTTTCGCCTTCTTCACTAAGAACGGAAGTACGAACATCCACTTCTGGATTTATCGATTCTACCAAAGCAGGGTCAATTCCAGAGGACTTCAGGCGTATTTTTTTTAGTTCGCCATTTATTTGCTTTTCCACCACAGAGATTACTTCCAGGGGCGGATTGCTTTGGCCAAACAAGCGTATGTCCGGAAGCTTTTGTCCACTTACTTCTCCAATCACCAAAAGGAGGTTATGCTCCTCTCCTTCCAGAACTTGTTGTTTTTGTGAAGCTTCATCGCCCTTCACATTTTCAAACAAAATACTTTTTGATGATTGAAACTTATCCGCAAAAAGCCCGGAACGATCCAAAACCATAACCCTGTTTTCCGTGCTTTCGCGTGTTGCAAGCCATGCAGGCAAAATCATGATCGCAGCAAACAGGATGGGTCCGATGATGGTCATAATCAGGAAAGATTTTTTTCTGACCCGAATGAGGTATTCCCTCTGAATGATCAAGGATATTTTACTCATAACACCATTTTGTTTTTACCAACCACCTGAACAAAAATATCGTGAAAAGAAGGAAGTTCTTCAGCAAAAGAAACCAGTTCAGCCGCTTGAATCAGATCCAAAACCAATTCGTTGGACTGCCTAGATTCCGGAATCCTGAAACTGGATTTGTACCCGTCCTGCCCTTCAAGATTCATACATTCGGCGCTTGGCTCCCATGGGAATTTTTCAAAATCAATGGGCGCTTTGGTAACCGCCACAAAAAGATGCGTCTTAAATTCATCTCGAACCTGCTTAACCGGTCCTTCCAACACCATCTTAGACTTATCAAGGAGAAGGATGTGGCTGCATAATTCTTCTACGGTATCCATTCGGTGCGTAGAAAAAAGTATGGTAGCCCCTTCGGAATG
>CANETC010000135.1 GCA_947441055.1 Cytophagaceae bacterium
TATCCGACCATTGGTGGAACACCTGCCAACAAAAAAAAATCCGAGAATTGGTGATGGCATCCCGGGTCAGAGACCCTCACATATTTATCGTCCTGAGTCCACGCTTCGCAAGACTCAGGACAGATGGAAACAATTTTTACATGTTGGATTTAAAGCATCGATCCTTAATTGATGGCCGTCCCTGCTTTTGATTATGTTCTTTTTCCTTAATGAAAAAGAACCAAAAAATCAAGAAAATCCGAATGTTGCATCAAGGCAAAGCCTCGCTGCAACGCGGATTTTCATATTATCAAATGCGGTAAGTTTTAGGTGTTTCCATAACAACCAATGGCGGAAACACCTGACGAAAAAAAAGAGGGAACCAATGGCTCCCCCTTTAGGAATCTAAAATGAAAAACAATTACTCTTTGATCAAGCGGAGTGTGCGGCTAACACCACCATCAAGCACAAGATGTACCTGATAAATTCCGGAAGAGAGACCGCTCAAATCCAATTGAATTTGACTCTGACCTTTAAACAACATTGGTGCTGACAGCTTTTTACCAGCCAAATCTGTCAGGTTGATGGCCAAAATGCGGGCTTCAGACGAAACAATCTTCACTGAATTTTGGGCTGGATTCGGCAACATCTGAACTTCTGTATTCATCAATTGACTCACCGAAACCGGCGCCTGAACCACTCCATAGTTTGAGAAGAGGGTATCGTTGCCCAATGTCTGATCTCCGCCTAATGTTGTGTACACTTTGGCAATCAAACCAGATTGAATGGTGGCCGGTGTGTAAGCACCCAATGAGAAAGTATAAGACTGACCCGGAGCAACTGTATTGGAAGGATTTACGCTTAATAAGGTATTGTCGGCAAAACGAACTTTTACCGGAACATTGCTAACCGGTTGGTTTCCATAGTTGTTCACTTTTACAAACACCTGATAGGTACTGTCCTTGTAAAGCACATTGCCAGCACCCGGAGCAGGGCTAAAACTGAGCGCAAATGGTCCTACATCGGAAGTAAGGTTTGAAATTACGGTGTAAGTAAGAAGCAAAGTATCATTGGCAACTGCCTGATCACCTCCAAAGGAAGTGTAAATCTTTGCCTTTGCATTCAGCGCCAAAGCGGTTGGTGTAAATGTGCCAACCAAACCTGAAAACGACTGCCCTGGGGCAATGGTATTAGTGAACACATTGTTCAAGAGGGTGCCATTGCCAAATTTTACAGACACCGGCACATTCGAAATTGGCTGGGTTCCAAAATTACTCACTTTCACAAACACATTGTAGGTAGAATCCTGAAGGAAGATATTTCCAGCCACTGGCGGATTGCAGGTAAACTCAAGTGGACCGCCATCCTGTGTAAGGGTTGAAGAAATTTCAATGTTGTTGATGTGAATGTCAGATGTAAAGTCAACGCGAATTCCATCACGGGCCCTGAATCCGATACGGATTTCCTGGTTGGCATATGCAGCAAGACTGATCGCATATTCCTGCATGTTGTTGGTGATGGCCGGAACCATGTTGGCGCCGATTTTGAAGATCTTTTTCCAGGTAGTTCCGCAGTTTGTGGAAACCATTACAGAAATAGAATCATCGATGTCGAACTGAGCCGGGGCTGTTCCACCCACAGAAAATTGACCTGCTTTAAACCTGAGGAAGTTTCCAGTATTGATTCGGATTCCCGGAGAAATTACCCAATCAAGTTTGTTTGCACCAGCCATATTCACCACCAAGGCTGTCTGGCCACTTAGGGAACTGCTGAACCAGCTTGTGTTGGTGAGAATCAGGTTAGAACCTCTGGCCTCGGACCAACCTTGCCAGATGTCAGAAAGATTTGATCCATTGTAACCAATGAGTGGCTGAGGACTAACCGGCGCAATCAATTTGGCAAGACGGGTAGAACTTTGGTCGTTGGTTGTAACACTGTCGAGTGCAACTGAGGTATATGCCCTAATTGTATAAGGCTGACTCAGACTCATGTCTGCAGTTTGCGTGAATGTATAGTTTGCAGAACCTTGCACCGGAATATTGCCACTGAAGATTTCAGTAACAGGCTCATCCTGATTGATTTTATAGGTTACAGGGAAGCCGCTCAATGGAGACGAACCATAGTTTTTGATGGTAACGGTAATCGGTACAGCAGCACCAAGTCCGCAGGAAACCGAAGGTGCCGTAATGGCAGCAACTCCTGCATCTTTTGGAGCAACGGTTTCAACGAAAATATTATCAAGGAGGATGTCATAATCATTGGCATCTGAAACCGGGAAAGTAGTTCCCCAGAAAGCAAAACGGGCTTCCTGACCGGAATAAGCTGCCAGACTAGCTTTGAAGCGTTTGAAATTACGGTTTACCTGATCCCCAGTTTTTACTGCGAAGATTTCTGTCCAGGAGCTTCCGCAATCGGTGGTTACCATAACCCTGAGGCGGTCATCCGTACCGGTTATGCCTCCCTGAGGGTCGTTGATGGTATCAAAGGATTCTGTGATGGCAACATCAAAATTGAGGAAAGCATTCTGTTGAATTTTGTAAGCTGGGGCAAGAATCCAGTCCTGACGAACATTGCCAAACATATTCAGGCGGGCAACTTTGCGGCCATAATAAAGGGTCTGGTTGTCCTGGCTGGGTTTCCACTGCGTAGTGGTGGTATTGGGAAGAGGATTTCCTGTAGAGGCAGACCAGCCAGGGTAAATAATCGGAAGATTGTTACCAAGAAATCCAGTAAATTTAAGGGTATCCGTGAAAGCACCGCGTTTCGTAACGCTGGCGATTCGCATGGAGTCGTTTCCGCTGAACCCATCATTCGCAGCCTTTGTCCAGGCCTGGATTGTATAGGTGGTGATTTCAGACATGGATTCTGAATTCGGGAAACTGTAAGAGAAGGAATTGGATGGCGGAATCTTAGCCGTAACAGATTGGTTTACTGTAGGTCTTCCCACAATTCTGTAGGAGAAAACAGGATTGCGTACTGTATCTTTTCCTACATTTTTCACACGGATGCGGAAGCGGGTGGTATCTGTAAGTCCACAACCAATGGTTTGAGGCCTTTCAAGCGTTTCAAAAGCAAGGTCGATGTCTTTTTTCTCTGAGATACGAATGGCATCGAATGCAAAACCATCACCAGAATTCAAACCGTTTGCCCCGAAAGCAATACGAAGTTTCACACTGGCCTGACCGCCAAGGTTGCGCAAATCATTGCGAACAAGCACCCAGCCTTCACTGCCAAAATTATCATTGAGTCCGCCGGACCAGGCACTTTGCCTGTTGGAAGGAACGCCTGTTTCCAAAAGTCCAACAATACCAGCAACCGTGTTGTCGGAATACCAATTGGTTACATCATTGAAAAGACCAACCGTTTTCCAGGTAAGTCCTCCATCAATACTGGACTGAAGGAAAGCACCATCCTCTGAAAACTCAGATACCCACCAGGCCTTCATTTCGAAAACCGGATTTTGGATGGTGGAGAAATTCATACAAGGACTTTCTACATAACTCTTTTCGTTTGCATTGTAGGTTTCTGTTCCAAGGCCACCCGTTACATAGGCTTTGCTACCATTGGCAGCGCCTTGGATGTTCACTTTGGCTGGAGTTCCTAAAGCCCAGCTGGAGAAAGTTCCTTTTGGAAGCCAACCGCCGTTTCCGGTTTCGAAGCTTTCAAAATATGGGAAAGTGCTCACGGTTGGAAGATTCTGAAACGAATAGAACCCTGTAGTATCGTTGGCATTATCGGCATCACCAGTTGCTTTTACCCAAGCACGAAGCTGGTAATCTCCAGATACGCTCAAAGCTGGGATGTTGTTGAAAGTAAATGTGTTGGTTTGTTCTACCAGAAGTGTACCTGAATAGGCCTGGCAAATCGGCGCTGCACCATTTATAGAAAGGCAAACTTGGAAATTGCTCTGGGCTGCAGTTCCATAATTGGTGATATCCAATTTCACAGATGTATTTTGAACAGCGCAACCTGAAATTGGAGAAACAATGCTGCTTACACCAAGGTCAACCGGAGGAAGGTTTGCAATGCGAATGCTGTCGATGTGCACATCGTAATCTTCTGGATCATCCACCGCACCATCTGTTGCAAAAAAAGCCAATCGGATTTCCTGACCTGCATAGTTGGTTAATGGAAGAGAATATGTGGTAAGCTTTTCCCTAAGTCCGGAAGCTCTTCCAAACTTTTTAATTGTAGACCAAGTCTGGCCACAATTGGTACTCACCATCACTTTGAGTGTATCATCTGAACCCATTTGATCCGGTTCAATGCCGAGCCAGTTGGTAACCCCAGCACGAAATACGAGTCCGGATGATTGCTGAGGTACAATTGAAGGAGAAACAATCCAGTCTTGACGACCTGTGGTATATAAATTTATGGCAGCTGTTCTTGTGCCAAATTGTTGTTCCTGTACAGTTGCGGATGCCCTCCAGTTGGAAGTGGTTCCTGTAGGTGGGATACCGGTTTGCTCTTTCCAACCTGGATGCACTGTTTCCAGATTGACACCGTCGAAGGCGGAAAAATCGATGGTTCCAAAAGATGCGTTGCCCTTAACAGCTTTTACATTTTTGGTTGAGTCGTTGCTGGAAATGTTGTCACCACTGAGGGCTGTCCATGCAGAAGTGAAGTAATCGCCAGGTGCGCTGAGGTTTTGAACCGCGGTAAATGTGTAATCAGCAGAAGTTCCGGGAAGGAGGTTTCCTGTGAAGGTTTCGGTAACTACGGCTCCGGAATTTATTTTAAACTTAACTGGAATGCTGGTTTGTGCGGCAGAACCAAAATTGGAAATCTGAACCTTTACCTGCGAGGTACTGCTAAGTCCACAATCGCCAAATGGCGACTGGATGGCTGTAACACCAACATCATTTGGCACAGGAGAAAAAACGCGCACATTGTCGAATGCCCAGAACCAAGGCCATGCACCCATGGAACGGAAACGCAGCTTCATTGCTGCATTTTTGTATTGGGTGATTTCAATTTTGGTTAGCACCGGTGCAGTACCTGTGCCTGTGCTAACATCCAGACTCTGAATTTTTACCCAGTTTGTACCATTAAAAACCTCAACAACGGCAGAATCCGTTGGGGTGGCGCTGTAATCTCGGTAAAATTGAGAAAACTCAAAATAAAGTAAACTGGCACTGGCAGTATTGAAAGCGGGACTCGTCAAGCTTGTATTTTGAACAGAACCGGAACCACCAATGTCGCCATTACTCATTACAAATCCACCGCCATTCATTGTGAAATTGGTACCACTATAAGTGTAAGGCGCAGTCTGGCTGGCAAATGCAGTACCGACAAGATTTGTACTGGTATTGGTTACATCCCATCCCGTTGGCAGATTGGGAGAAGTTACCCCATTGAAATTCTCATTGAAAAATTCCTGGGCAGTGGCTGTAAATCCTGATAATCCAAGGATTGTGAGTAGGCTGAGCACGCGGAAAAACCGGCTCTTTAAATTGTTTCGGTGCATTTCTTTACAGAACGAATTGAAAATTGGCTTCTTAAAGGGTGCGAAAAACCCCAATAAGAGCGCATAGATAATCAAAGCAGGGCTCTTTTGGAAAAGCTTTTTTACAAAAGGGAAAAACTCCTTGGATCACATCGATTCGGCAGGAGAACAAGTCGCCAGTTTTGCTGTCAAAATCTCGTGATTCATAGGCTAAAACTGGCGGCTGGTCGATGATCTCAAGTCTTCGAAACAAAGAAATCTGCTGGCACTATTTCTCAATGCACCAACAAAGGAGCAACCGAGTTTCCGCAACGAACCAGGTAATAACCTGACTGTAAATTGCTGATGTCGAAGTTGAATCCTGATCCGGAAATTCTGGCCGGGAAAAACTCTTTTCCACTGGCAGAGAAAAACCTTGGAAGGGCTGAATTTTCTGCAAGACCACGAATTGAAACCTGGGCAATCGCCGGATTTGGCACCAGAGAAATTGCTGAAGCCATAGAAATGAGATTTTGAACTTCGGTTGTAAGCGGACCGGTTTTCAGATCATCGAGGTGAATTTCGAAGTCCTCCAGGTTGTCGATGTTGCCGTCCGTAGCAAAGAAACCAAGTTGACAAGTCTGTCCGGCAAAGGCACTTAAATCAGCGGTGTAATTTGTGAGCACATTGGATAGATTGTTCTGTGCTGTAAAAGCACGAAGGAATGTCCAGTTTTGCCCACAATCGGTGGTAATTTTTACAACGAGGGAATCATCGCTGCCCATAAAATCCGACACCGAAAAATTCCTGTCGGTTACAGCAAGTCGGAAGCGCACTTCGGATTGTGCCGCCGGTTTGAAACCCGGACTCAAAATCCATTCCCGTTTTGAAATTCCAGACAATCCGACCCTTGCGGTTGCACTGCCCAATGCCGTGGTCTGAGATCCGTTGGACGCCTGCCATGTGGAAACAGAACCACTTGGAATCTGCCCGGATTTTTCTGACCAGCCCGGGAACAAAGTGCTGAGGTTTGTGCCATCAAAACCAGTAAAATTAATTCCGGTAAGCAGCTCCGGAGTTGTACTGAGTACAGCCGAAGTGCTGGTATCGTTGCTGATGTCCTGGTCTCCGGAAAGACTCGTCCAGGCTTTGATCACATAAGAACCTGCCGCAGAAAAATCGGCTGGAGTGGCAAACTGAAAAACCTGCTCCTGACCCACGGCAAGTGTTCCTGAAAAAGTTTCAGAAACCGGGGTGCCAGAATTGATGGAGTAAGAAATGCCGAAGCCTGTTTGTGGCTGCGTACCAAGATTGCCAATATTCACCTTCACCGGAAGGCTTGGAGGAAGTCCGCAATCCAGAGAAGGAAGAATCAAGGAAGTAACACCGACATCCGCCGGATTGAGGCTGATGAGTTCAATGTCGTCGATGTGCATGTCGTAATCACTTGCATCATCAACGGTTCCTTCGCTCGCATAAAAACCTATCCGGATGGTTTGGCCTATATATGCCGTCAGCGGAATGGTCTGTGTAATCAACTGATTTGAAAGGTTGTCTGCAGATGAATACAATTTCAGCATTTGCCAGCTTTGGCCACAATCGGTTGAAATTTTAACAGCAAGCGAATCATCAGATCCCATGGAATCGATTTCCATTCCGTTCCAGTTTGTTAGAGCGATTTTAAAACGCAGTGCCTTTCCTGTGGATAAACCAATGGCTGGGCTGATGATCCAGTCTTGTTTAAAATTGGTATAGAGATTGATTTTTGCTGTTTCTGAGCCGAGTCCGGTTGTTTGAACACTGGCAGAAGGATTCCAGCCAGCTCCAGCAGTGGATGCATTAAAACCCGAAGCTTCCGCCCAGCCATTGGCCAGATTGGAACCATTAAACCCGGTGAAATTTTGAAGTGGAAAAGATTCACCAGCACGGCTGAAAGGAACAGCGAGTACTGAATCATCGATTGAATTGGCATCGCCCGGCAAATTGCCCCAAGCAGAGATGAAAAAATTGCCTTGGGTAGAAAGCGCAACCGGGGTAGAAAATTCAAGAATGGTATCCGCGGCTGGGGCAAGTGAAATTGAAAAATTCTGAGAAACAATCGTCTGGCCTTGAACCTGATAACTCAAAGGCAAACTCGAAATCGAAAGGCTTCCGCTGTTAACAACCCGCACTTTAACGGGAAAAGTAGCTGGTACGCCACAATTTCCACTTGGGATGATTAGCTCTGCCATTTCCATGTCGTTTGGAGAAAGAACCCGAAGGCGCACATCGTCCAGATGGATGTCGTAATCGTTGGAATCATCCACATTGCCATCGGCGGCATAAAAAGCAATTTTCACTACCTGACCTGCATACGCAGCAAGCGATACTGCCTGGTTTACAAATTGATTTGTCAAAGCATCGGCAGCGGTATAAACACGAAGATTCTGCCAGCTGAGTCCACAATTGGTGCTGATTTTCACTATTAGGGAATCGTCGCTGCCCATGCTAGCA
>CANETC010000136.1 GCA_947441055.1 Cytophagaceae bacterium
CGTGATGCAAACAAAAAAGGCCGCCTTCGTTGGTGTTTTTCACCAACGAAATACTAAGCCATTGACTTGTTGGTGACAACACCAACAAGTGCAAAAGGGACAAAAAGTAGGAGAAAAATCCGCGAAATCCATCCATCCGATCAATCCGTGATGCAAACAAAAAAGGCCGCCTTCGTTGGTGTTTTTCACCAACGAAATACTAAGCCATTGACTTGTTGGTGACAACACCAACAAGGGCAAAAGAGACAAAAAGTAGGAGAAAAAATCCGCGAAATCCATTCATCCATTTAATCCGTGGTGCAGACAAAAAGATCTGAAATGCCGACCGCATAATGACCTTTATACTCAGGCCTCCATGAAAAGAATGTTGAGGATTACTTCCAACAAAAAAGCCGGACCTTCTTTCGAAAGCCCGGCTTTTTGTTAAAATTTTGAAAGTCTTATTCCCGCACAAAGCGCAAGGACTTGCCATCCTCGGTAACCAGAACGTACATTCCAGGCATTAAAGCATGAAGATCGAAACGCATCAGATTTTGTCCAAATGATTCAACCACCACTGTTTGCTCCTGACCTTTGGTATCGAAGATTTTATATCCTCCTTTCAATCCCTGGCCCTTCAAGAAAATCTCCTTTCCAGCAGGATTTGGATACATCGAAAGATTACCTGAAGCCGCAGTAATTCGCTTTTTGGTCTCTGTAATTATTGGCCACTCTTCAGAAGCTGTATCTGCAGCATTAAGAATATCATTCAAATTCTCGCCTGCAACGATGGCAAAGCCGACATCAATGGTATCACCGGGCGCAATCGAAAACGGACCTTGACCAACTGCAATCGAAACATCCTTAGGACCTGATACTCCCGCATTCCGTCTATAAATTCCGGAAGAAATCGAAGCAAATTTTTCCGCATCCGTGTATCCATCATAAACACCGAAAGAATCAATTGCAGTGGCATCGTTGTCGATGGCATAATAATTTGGTGTTCCATTACCAAGAACAGCAATACCGGAATAAAGTCCATCAGGATTGGAATTATAGGAAAACCCAAGCTTGTTTGCTGCGCTCCATCCTGCTTTGTCCTGTTGCCCACTGGCTGAAATATCAAAATCACCATAGAGTCCAACGAAGAAATTATTGAGAACCGCAGTTGTGCTGTTGTTTTTAATCAAATAGCGCACAATTACATAGTTGCTGTCTCCAGGAGTGGTTTTGGCAAAGCTTTGTTGAAGGATCGTGATGTTCGAAGCTGCTGCACCTGCATTCGCATCCGTCATGGTGTTGTTATACTGGTAAACACCTGCCATTGGCATGCTCATTTCTTTAATGAAAGAGACAT
Source organism: Cytophagaceae bacterium (assembly GCA_947441055.1). Classification (GTDB taxonomy): domain Bacteria; phylum Bacteroidota; class Bacteroidia; order Cytophagales; family Flexibacteraceae; genus CAMDMI01. The sequence goes on from CANETC010000136.1 coordinate 1,337, forward strand.
TCTTATAATCATTGTCGTGACCCTGAGCTCCACCAGTAGTAGTTGAGCGACATGTATTTGCAATTTTAGTTGCAGAGGTTCCTGTGATCAATCCAAGCTCATACAAAGTCTGACGACCTTTGTGTTTAAACCCGAGACCTTCCGTAGAATTATCATCATTAAAACCAATCCTGCCTTTGCTGGTAAAAGTGGTGCTGATGTTGTTCTTTTCTACATTGATGTAGGTAGGATTAAGAATAATAGAATGGTGGTCATAATCATAGTAGGCACCATCGGTATAATACATTCGAATGTCGATTGTGCGGTCATTCGGTAGTGTTGGCTTTAAGAAAATTTTGAACGGCTTACCGTTGTTGTTTTTAATTTCATTGGTATTCATCACACCCAAAATTGTTTCGGTGGAATTGGCATCAGCAGTAACATAAGTACTTGATGTACCAGTAACAATTGAAAAAGTAACTTTCATATCAGCACTTGAAGTTTCAAGATAATTGATGAAATCTGCTGTGATTTCCAGACTGTCGCCAGGCTGAAAAAGGTTGTTCCCATCATTGTCCCGAACACGGACTACTATGTTTTTAATTCCCGGAGCGTCTTCTGTAACTGCACGATAAGCGTTTACAATTCCGCGGCCATACTTTCCAAAAAAGTTAGCTCCGGTATTTCCAGGGATGGTATAAATGTTGTCGGATGTAACTCGGATTTTCTTGGCAATCTGGTCAGGTGAGAAATCCGGGTAACGGGATTTTACAAGCGCAGCAACCCCAGCCACAACGGGTGACGCCATGGAAGTTCCGCTGTTATTTTGATATGCATTTTGGAAATATGTGCTGTAGATATTAACCCCAGGCGCACCCACATTAACCTTATAATTGTAATTGGTGAAACTGGCCCTGCGGTTTCCGGTTCCAAGTGCAGAAACAGCCAGTACGTGGTCGTAATAAGCCGGAAAGAAAAGTGCAGGAGAATTGTCATTTCCTGCAGCAGCCACCACCAAAGTTCCAAAAGTAAGGGTGGCATCGGTAATTACTTCCTGCTCAAAAGTGGAATATCCACCAGCGCCTCCCCAACTACAATTGATAATATCAGCACCGTGAGAAGCACCGTATTCAATTGACTCATATCCAAATAAAATACTTCCGCCTCCATTATCAGGAGAACACTTCAAAGGCATGATTTTGCATTTAAAAGCTACCCCAGCCACGCCACTATTATTGTCTGTTTTTGCAGCTGAAATACCCGCTACATGGGTTCCATGACTAGCTCCACCCTGGGTGATGTTTGGATCGTTGTCGCCTTCATAATTCGGATCGAATGTGGCTCCACAAAAATCCCAGCCACGGAAATTGTCAACTTTTCCATCGCCATTGTCATCGATGCCATTGAGAGGATCTGTTGGATCAATTTTTATTTGAGGGGCCAAATCTGGGTGGTCAATCTGAACACCTGAATCCGAAATTCCTACAACCACATTGGTATCACCTTTTGTAATATCCCATGCTTGTAAAACCTGAATGCTATCGAGATGGTATTGCTGACCTTGAAAAGGATCATTTGGCGTGTATGAAATCTGCCTGATGTATTTTGGCTCTGCATATTCAAACAAACCTGTATTCATTGCGCGGCGAATTGCCTCCTGAACCGGCACATTGGCCGAATAATGAAGCTGATAAATCAGAGTCATATCAGGAATTCTCTCTCCTGTAAAATGAAATTGATTTCTCGGCATCTGACGATTGGGAAATCTCGAAAAGAAACGCTGTAAACCAAGGCCTGAAAACAGAGTCTGTGCTGCAGGATGGTTAAAACTGCTTTTACTAAGCAAGCTTCTGTATTCCGGCTTTACCCTAAGCATCAGGGTTTTGTCCCATGTTTTGGTAGCTGATGGGGATTCTGGAACACCGTTTCCAGCAAAAACTGTTTGGAGACCCGAAAAAATCAGGCAGATGAGTAATAATTTGGCTTTCATTAATCGAAGAAATTTTGATTGGCGAACACAAAGAAACAGCCAAATTTCCTTCTGAAAAAGGCATTCATCGAATAATTAATTAAAAATAGGAGCAGGTTCTGCTTTGCCCTTCTTTCCCCTGCGGTTGAAATAAATCCAGGTACCGCAAGGCTTATCCATGAAATAATTGGCCACCAATTGAATACGCGTTTTTTGGGGTCTGTAAAATATAAATTGGCCGTCTTTTTTACCATCCCGATAATAACCTTCTTCCTTCAATCCACCGTTTTCATACCAATTTTGAAACAAGCCCTCTGGCATTCCATTCAAATAATTACCGGATTGTTCCAATTTTCCATTTGAATAAAAAGAAAACCAAAGCCCTTGATAAACGCCCGATTCGTAACGCCCTTTTCGGAAGAGTTTTCCATTTGGATGAAAATACCAGGAACTGTCATGTTGCAAATCGTTTTTCCAGTTTTCAAGCTGAGAAATTGTACCGTCAGGAAAATATCCGGTTGAAAGGCCGTTTTGCTCTCCATTCAAATAATTTTCCCTTGCCATAATTCGGCCATCTGGGTAGAAGTACTCCCATAAACCTTCCCTCCTGCCATTTCGCATTTCTCCCTTTTCTCTTTTAGATTGTCCGTTGGCTATCAAACCAAGCGACAACAAAAAAATGATTATCAGTACTTTATGAAATTCAAAAAGGGCGCATGGCTTTTGCATAGGTCTTTGCAAAATACGAAGTTGAAAGCAAATTTTCAGTAACGCCCAGCTTGGATGAAGTATGAATAAACTTCACATCCCCGCCCGATAAAATTTCAGTTACCAAGCCGACATGGGTAATGCCATTGCCAATCTTTCTATCCGCGAAAAAAACCAGATCACCAGGTTGCAAATCGCTCTTGTTTACAGGTCTACCAGTTTCACTCTGTTGCCTGGAAGTTCTTGGCATGGTAAAGCCTGCCGCCTGAAAGGAATTCTGAATCAAAGCGGAACAATCAATTCCAAACTTATTGGTCCCTCCATCACGATGAGGTGTTCCAATATAGGATCTCGCTGCCTCTATCACAGACTTAATCTCCTTGGAATACATGAGTGATCTCTTGGACCTGCCTTTAAAAATCCGAGAAAACCAACCCTGTTTTTTACCCGAACTGGAGGATTTGCGGCTACAAGATGCCGCACCGAATAAAATAAAAATAGAAACAAGCAGAATACCAATCGGCCTCATTCTTTAAATGTATTTCGTCAAACTTCCTTTTTCGATTTTCAAGCACAACAAACATCTCTGTTTTTTCGATATAAGTCCCGAAAATTGATTGGGCTTTTTGTTCCTTTGCAAGATATGAAACTGCTTTTTTGGATTCCCTTTGTATTGGGCGCTCTCTTTTTTTCAGGATGCACCGATCCCAGCAGCACTAGTACTGTTTTCGACCCAGTAAAACAGGCGGCTGAAGATGAAGTTAAACTTCAAACCTGGTTTGCAGAAAAAGGACTTAAAGACAGTGTGATTAAAACATCAAGCGGCCTTTATTATAGGATTACAAAATCAGTGCCCGACTCTATTTTGGCCGGACCAGATTCCATGGTTGTAAATCCTGCAAAAAAGAGAATCACCATTGGTAAAAAAATATTCGTACGCTACGAAGGCCGATTACTAACAGACAGCCTTTTTGATTCTAACCTCAATTCTGCCACCGCATTTTCATTTTATCCAGGCAATGGTATTACCATCAAAGCATGGGAAGAAGGTCTGTTGAAATTTTCAAACTTAGAGGAAGGTTATTTGTATTGCCCTTCCGGACTGGCCTATGGAAATGTCAATCAAAATAAAATTCCTGCCAACTCTTGCCTTAAATTTTTCATTCGTATTACAAGGGTTGAGTAATAATTCAAAGTTAATTCTTGGCTGCTTGGCCTAAAAAACACAGATTTGCCCGTTCAATCATTCATTTCAAGAAATTCAATATGGCGTATAACTTGCTAAAGGGAAAAAGAGGCATCATTACGGGTGCACTTGACCCAAATTCCATCGCTTGGAAAGTGGCCGAAAAAGTATTTGAAGAAGGTGGCCGATTTGTGCTCACCAATGCCCCATTGGCCATGCGTATGGGCAAAATCAATGAGCTGGCTGCTGCTTGTCAGGCCGAAATTGTGCCTGCAGACGCCACATCAGTTGAGGAGCTTACCAACCTATTTGAAAAATCAACCGAGATTCTCGGTGGAAAAATTGATTTCATCCTTCATTCCATCGGAATGAGCCCAAACATCCGAAAGAGCAAACCCTACGAAGACCTCAATTACGATTGGTTTCTGAAAACTCTGGACATTTCTGCGCTTTCACTGCATAAAATGCTGCATGTGGCCGACAAAACAGATTCCTTAAATGAAGGCGGTTCTGTTGTGGCGCTTAGCTACATCGCAGCCCAGCGGGTTTTCCCGGATTATACCGATATGGCACAGGCAAAAGCTACACTTGAGTCTATTGCCCGCAGCTTCGGACAAGTACTTGGCCAAAAGAAAAGAATCCGGGTTAACACAATCTCCCAGTCACCAACCATGACCACAGCAGGACAGGGAATTGATGGCTTTGACGCATTCTTTACCTATGCTGACAAAATGAGTCCCTTAGGAAACGCACCTGCAGAAGCTTGTGCCGATTATTGCGTGAGTTTATTCTCGGATTTAACCCGCCATGTAACCATGCAAAACCTGATGCATGATGGTGGATTCTCCTCAGTTGGCATCTCGCAACATATTGTGGATGCACTTACGCCGAAATCCTAATCTCACCTTAAGTTTTAAACCCAAGCCCGTAACCCGGGCTTTTTTTATTTTCAGGTCGAAAATCCATTCTTAGAATTCTGCGAAAATAATTTTGTTGAACCAATTAAAATCAAGCCACAATCCCATGAAACTGCTTTCAATCATTCTCATCTGTGCATTAATGCCTTTCACAAGTTTTGCAAAGGCCAGCAAAGGTGCTGATGCCATAATTGGCATCTGGCAAACTAGTTCCGGGAAAGGCCGGATTCAGATTTTTAAAGGCAATGACGGGCATTACCATGGAAAAATAGTCTGGCTAAAAGAGCCCAACTACGACGACGGAAAGCCTAAAATTGATAAAAACAACCCCGACCCTGCACGAAAAAAAACACCTTTGCTGGGCCTTCAAAACCTAAGGGATTTCATTTTTGAAGGAGGAAATCTCTGGTCAAATGGAAAAATTTTTGACCCAGAAAAAAGCAATGATTACAGTTGCAAAATGACCCTTGCCAATGAAAATACCTTGGATGTACGGGGCTTTGTTGGAATTTCGCTTTTTGGCAGAACGGATACCTGGCGCCGCATATTGGAGAAAAAATAAGCAATTTATTTGCTTGAATTCCTCGAATTAGCTTCATACAAACGCCTCAGGTTTTTAGCGTTAAAGCGATAATCATCCAGATTACGCCTGAATTCCCAATAGTGCCGGTTTGATATTTTTAGCAGCGTATCTGTTTTTACAATCAAAGAATCCAGGTTTTTAAGGACAAGATTCATCGAATCGAGACCTTGTCGTTCGCTCAGATCTCCTGATTTAATGCGCTGAACCATTCCATCGAGCTGCATTTCAGATTTCTCCCAACGAGAGATAAGCGGCTTATTGGCAGAATACTGCGTTTCGAAAAACGATTTGGCTACGAGAAGATTCCGACGGAGAGAATCACTCCAAAGAGCATAAGATGGGTCCAGCTTTTTTTCAATTATTGTGTCGGCAAAAGCTTGTTCAATTGCCTTTGTAGCAAATTTCTTTTGCCTGCGTGTACTGTCACCCAAAGCCTTCATGTTTAGGCGAAACTGAATTCTCCTATTGCTCAATTCTGAAAACTTCCCTAAAAACTCCTTTTCATCAACAGGAGAACCGCAGCCCCAAAACCCCGCAATTGAAAACAGACAAATGAAGAAAAAACCAAATTGAAAGTGTAGGCGAAAATTCATTCTGCAAATCTTGGTTGACAGATTTTCAATTGCAAGGAATATCTGAAAGGCATTAAAAACCTTATGGAAATTTGCCATCCAGTCTAAAACCTGAAAGGATTCAACACATGAATTACCTTTATCCAGACTTTTTATCAATAAAAAATTTATCAGCCTTGGCTTATTTGAACTCTCAAAGTCCGAAAGCCGGTCTTAAGTTTTAACAATCCCGCCCTCGAAAAACCTAAAAATTATTTGTGTGATGAAAAAAATTAATACCCTTGTGTCGATTGCTATCCTGATGAGCAATGCGGTTTACGCCCAAAAAATTTCTGCTGAAAAAGTTCCACATTCAGTGAAAACTTCATTCATGTCAAAATTTCCTAATGTCAAAAAAATCACCTGGGAAATTGAAAATCAAGATGAATACGAAGCAGAGTTTAAATTGAATGGCAATGAGGTTTCAGTAAATTTCGACAAGTCTGGAAAATGGCTGAAAACCGAAACGGAAATAGAAGTTTCTGCTCTACCGGTTCCCATTCAGGAGGCCTTAAAAAGTGATTTTGAAGATTTTAAAGTTACGGAAGCCAGCAAAATCGAAAGTGATA
>CANETC010000137.1 GCA_947441055.1 Cytophagaceae bacterium
CATCTTTTCCGAATCCTTTCTTTACAACCTGAATGATCGGCAGCTCAATTCTGAAGCACCGGTTCACGGGAATGCCAAAGGAATTAATTTTCACGCCGACAGGGGCACGATTTTACCGAGATCCGGAAACATCCAACTGATGGGCCACGCAGGATGGGAAAATGACACCATCAAAGGACTTGCTGACACCATTATGCTCGACAAGGAAAACCAATTGGTGAAGATGAGTCGGAATGCAAAAATCATTTTCAAGAAAAAAACGGATGAACTAAGTGGTCGATATATTGAAATTGACCTCAAAGCCAATAAGATTAGCCGGATTGAAGGCTCAGAAATAAAAAGAAATGACATTATTCTAAAAGCCAGCGACATCAGCCGAACCGGTGAAGATTACGAGCTGAAGGGGAATGTAGAAGTTATTGCAACCGACAGTTCTATAAAGTCAACCGGAAACAAAGCCAGCATCAAAAAGGATGGAATGGAAATGCAAGGCAGCACAATTACCAGCATCCGCGATAAGCAAGGCAAAGAAATTCGGATGTATGCGCCAGAATTAAAAAATGAAAAATCAAAGGGAATAGACCAATACCACTTTTTCCCAAGAACTCATATCCGGGGAGAATTTAATGGGTATGCCGATAGTCTTTTTGTGACGAAAAATGGCAAGATCCGGCAGATTTTCCTTTACAGAAATTGCCACCTGCAAAACGACTCTCTTTACCTGGAAGGCGACACCATTGAAATTTTTCAGGATTCCCTTCGGGAAATTATCACAGCAAAAAGAAATGCCATGGTGGTAATGCTCGCAAGACCTTCGAGAGTAAATACAATTTTTGCTGCCGAAATAAGGATGACAAAATCCGACAGCCTATCAGAAATGCAGGCCAAAGGTGATACAGAATCCAACCTTTGGAACGAAGAAAAAGGAAATGTGGGAATGAACCACACCACGGCACCTTTTCAAAAAGCAAGGATTTTGAATCGGAAAATTTCCAGGGTTACAACAAAAGGAAATTCTAAATCCGATTTTCAACCAGCGAAAAAAGTAGACTTAAACTATATCAGCACCACAGCAAAAAGAATCGGTTTAAGCTACCAGAAAGATTCCTTGGCCGGAACTTCTGGCGTTCCACCAATCCGGCATTTTTTGTCAAAATTCATTCACTGAAAAATTTGAATACTCAAGTTCAGTCGAGGCCGAGACTGAATTTGGCACAAAAAAAGTCCGCGAAGCATTGCCTGCGGACTCTTCTAATGGTATGATTATTAATTTTTAGGCTTTCTGAAAAGGTAGCGGGTGATAAAAATTCCGGTACTCTTATCAGCAGAATAAACACCTGGTGTAACAGACATTAATTCCCAGCCATCATCGACCTTTTCTTCAATTTTGGCTGCAATTGTTTTGTCATTGTCTTTGATATTCCCAAAGTTGATCCCGACCAAACTGAAAAAATTCTCCAACTTAACTTCTTCCATACTTCCATCTTTGTTGCTGGAAATCAAGCGAGAACGACCCAAACCGCCTGGAACCACAGACTCAACTGCAGTCATTTGGTGGTACATATACTTGGTCTGAGCCATGGAAGAAACACCGGTGGCAATAAGCAACGAGAGTGTAAAAATTATTTTTTTCATTCTGAATTTGTTTGACGCAAGAATACAAAAAAAAGGTTCTAAATTTCAATCATGTTCATTCCAGCCAGAACCATCCGTAAACCTGAACCAGACCCAATTTCAACTGTTATTCAAAAATGGCTTAAGCAAAACCATCTGGAAGACAAATTCCTTCAAGCCGATATTAAAACTGCCTGGGAAGATTTACTAGGTCCGGTTGTGGCGCGACACACAAAAAGCATAGTTCTGGAAAATCGAATCTTAAAAATTAGGGTCGACAATGCCCCATTGCGCCAAGAACTTTTTATGTCCAGAACCAGAATCCTAGCTCTGATAAATGAAAGAGCTGGAAGGCAAATTGCCTTGGAATGCCTCGTTTATTAGTTAAACAACCAGAATATTTCCACAAACGGCCGCAGAAAGCTGGACCTTTTTATTATTTTTTAATTGAATGCTCATCGATCCGTCAAATCCGGAAATTTCGAGCACTTCCAGCGTATCTTTTATTTTAAGCTCGTGCTTATCAAGATATTGCAGAAAAGCCTGACTGTGATCGGAAACGGCCACAAACCGACGAAATTCTCCTTTCTTACAAGCAGAAAGAGGAATTGAATTGTTCACAGGCAATATGCCAATTGAGTTGGGGATCGGATCCCCATGGGGATCGAATTCAGGAAAGCCTAAAAATCTGTCAAGCTGGTCCAGTAATTTCTCCGAACGAATGTGTTCGAGCTGCTCGGCAACTTCATGAACTTCATCCCATGTAAAACCAAGGGTGTTCACCAGAAAAGTTTCCCAAAGTCGATGTTTTCGAATTACCTGAAGAGCCAGAACTTCGCCATCAGAAGTAAGTGTGGCGCCACCGCTTCGGGAATAATCGATTAGACCTTTGTCCGCCAGTTTCCGAAGCATCTCGGTAACAGTTGGTGGATTAAGCCCAAGATTCTGCGCAATTTGAAGGTTCGGAATTTTACCTGACGCTCCCCTTGAAAGCGCAAATATTTCCTTCAGGTAGTTTTCCTCTGCGTTAGAAACCATCATCACCGAAACATCTATTGAGGCAAACCAAAGTTATCAGGCAGACTGAATTTTCCGTTTTTCCTTCTGGCTGTCGATTGAGATATCAAAAGGTTTACGAACCTTTTCTGGTAACAAAGCCACTTGAAGCACTTCCTCTGCGGTTGAGACAAAGTGAAAATCAAGGCCTTTTGTGTATTGAGATTGCATTTCATCTACATCCTTTCGATTCATAGAACTCATAAGGATGGTTTTAATACCTGCCCGCTTGGCTGCAAGAACTTTTTCTTGAATTCCACCAACCGGCAACACCTTTCCCCGAAGCGTAATTTCACCGGTCATTGCCATTCGAGGCCTAATCCTGCGTTGCGTAAAAACAGAAGCAAGTGAGGTAAGCATGGTTATTCCGGCCGATGGGCCATCTTTTGGAACTGCGCCAGCAGGCACATGCACATGAAGGTCGAAATTATCGAAAACCCTATGGTCAATTCCATATTCCGGGGCATGTGCTTTCAGGTATGTAAGCGCGGCGCTGGCCGACTCCTTCATCACACTGCCAAGTTGTCCTGAAAGCGTCATTCTTCCTTTTCCCTTACTCAACACAGATTCGATAAATAGAATCTCTCCACCCACTGAGGTCCAGGCAAGTCCGGTAACTACTCCTGCTGTATTCTCCTCAGAATAAGTTTCCTTTTCAAACAAAGGAACACCAATCAGGGTCTCAACAAGGTCGGCGGTAATTTTGTCAGGGGCGGCTTCTTCCATTGCAATTTTCTTTACAATCTTGCGCACCACCTCTCCTATTTTCCTTTCAAGCGAACGGACACCACTCTCGCGGGTATATCCGTCTATCAGTTTTTCAATGGATTTTAAATCAAATGCAATCTGGTCAGATGAAAGGCCATGTTCAAGCAATTGCTTTGGAACTAGGTGTTTTCTTGCGATTTGCACCTTCTCCTCTATGGTATAACCATTAATTTCAATGATTTCCATTCTATCGCGCAAGGCGGGTTGAATGGTATCCAAGGAATTGGAAGTTGCCAGGAACAATATCTTCGAAAGATCATAATCAACTTCCAGATAATTATCCGCAAATGCAGAATTTTGCTCAGGATCAAGCACTTCCAGAAGAGCGGACGAGGGATCTCCACGGAAATCGCGGCCTATTTTATCAATTTCATCCAGCACAAAAACCGGATTTCCAGATTCCACTTTCTTAATTTGCTGAATGATCTTACCCGGCATAGCCCCGATATAGGTTTTCCGGTGGCCACGGATTTCAGCTTCATCGTGCAATCCTCCGAGAGAAAGTCGCACATACTTACGGCCCAGACATTTTGCAATAGAACGACCAAGTGATGTTTTTCCAACGCCGGGAGGACCATAAAGGCAAAGGATTGGGGCCTTCATATTGTTTTTCATTTTAAGGACTGCCAGATATTCAAGTATCCGATCCTTCACCTTTTCAAGGCCATAATGATCGGCATCCAAAATTTTTCTGGCCCGCTTCAGGTTGAAATTGTCCTTGGTGTATTCGTTCCATGGAAGGTCGACCAAAAACTCCACAAAATTCATTTGTACCGGATACTCGGCACTCATCGGATTGATTCGGCTGAGTTTATCGAGTTCTTTATTGAAATGCTTGGCTACATCTTCAGGCCAGTTTTTTGCGGCCCCGCGAAAGCGCAGTTTTTCAATATCCTTTTCGGTATTTTCCATACCGAGTTCATCCTGAAGAACTTTTATTTGCTGCCGAAGGAAATAATCCCTTTGCTGAGCGTCCATATCAAGATGCGCCTTGCTTTGAATCTCGTGCTTAAGTTCCAGCATCTGCACTTCCCGAAGAAGATAAGCCAGTACTTTTTGCGCCCTGTCCATTCCATCCAGATTCTGAAGCAAATCCTGTTTTTCCTCAATGGTGCTGCCATTTAAATTGGATGCCAGAAAATGGGTTAGAAAATTAGGACTCTCTATGTTGTCGATGGCAATTTGAGCGTCTCTGGGAATGTCAGGATTCATTTGTAAAATCTTCCTGGAATTTTCCCTCAGGGCCTGAACAATGGCCTTTACCTCCTTTTTGTTCTTGGCAGGAAATTGGTCGTTGAGGTAATGAACCTTGGCCGACAAATATGGATCCTGCTGAACCGCCTCAATAAATTCAAACTTTTTCCTTCCCTGAATGATGATTGTGGAACTACCATCTGGCATTACAATCATCTTTAGGATAACCGCCACAACACCAACTTTATGCAAATCGTCAAATCCCGGCTCCTCAGACTCATTGGTTTGTGTCATCACTCCGAGGATTCTATCACCTTTGTATGCCTTTTTTACCAGCTTTACAGAACGCTGCCTGCCCACAGTAATCGGCATTACAACCCCAGGAAACAAGACCGTATTTTTTACCGGTAGAACAGGCAGAACCTCCGGAAAATCTTCCTTTTTTATTCCCTCCTCCTCTTCGGTAGAAAAGATTGGAAATGAGTCTTCGCTGTGATCCAGCATTTCTTTTTCAGTAAGGATGATATTCACTGGTGTGACCGGTGGTTTATTGCGGCTCGCAATTTAGAAACAATACTTGTGCCATTTCGGCGATTGCTGACATTTTTGCAATTCAGAATTTTGTAAACACCAAACCATTGCAGTGGAAATAAAGACTCTTTCAATTCCAGGTAATATCATGAGCCGATTTGATACTATTTCTTGTTTAGAGATTGCCTTTATTTGTTATTGCCAAAACCAACTATAACCAACATTCATGCACTCCGGAAGACTTAGTCTTAAATTGTTTCCCGGCATCTCAATACTTGTTTTGCTGTATATCAGCATTTTTTCGGCTTTAGGTCAGGATAAGGGTGATGATGAAAAATACCGCCTTACTGACTTAAAAGCCAAAGTTGGTTCCTCTAAATTTTTTGCAGGAATCACTTTTGAATTCCCCAACCTGAACAAAAAACCATATTTCACTGACTCGAAAACTTTAAAAAAAATTCAGAAACTCGAAAGGCAAAAAAAACTTGCCAAGGTCATGCCCCTGCTGGAAGATTATATAATGAATTTCGGTGTGCAGAACTTTTACAAAGACACCAAGATGCTTTGGCGAATGGCACAGCTCTATGAAACCCAGGGCGAAAAAGAAAAAGCCAAAGCCATGTACAAACTGGTATTGAAACACCACCGCAATAATGTACTTGGCGACACAGTGATGCACTATTACCGCGCCATGGAGCGGGACGACCGAGAGGTTTATATTCCACTTGATTTTTATTATCGCCTGGTAGAATTCCGACGAAACATTGATACCCTTCGCCCTCCCACCGGAGTTTTACTCAGCATGGGCCCGGAAGTAAATGGCAAGTTCCCGGATTATGGTCCAACGGTCGCCCACAACGAGGATACCCTCATTTTTACCAGCCGAAGAACCAAGCGCAAGGATGCCGTTATGCAGTTGAATCCGACAGCCAACGAAGATCTTTATTTAAGTCAGGGAATTGAGGGATATTGGGATGAAGCCGTTCCGATGAAAGACATCAATACCCAATACAACGAAGGTTCTGCTATCCTCTCCAAGGATGGAAAAACGCTGTTTTTTGTTCGCTGCAATGCACCAGGAAGTTATGGCGATTGTGACCTTTACATGGCAAAGCTGACAGCAGCAGGCACATGGAGCGATATTAAAAATCTTGGAGCCGGGATTAACTCTGTGGCTTGGGATAGCCAGCCAGCCCTTTCATTTACAGAAGACACTTTGTATTTTTCAAGCAACCGAAACGGTGGTTTTGGACTCAGCGATTTGTACTACACAACCCGGCTAAATAATGGCGCATGGTCCAGAGCATATAATTTAGGTCCGGTAATCAACACGAAAAACAATGAGGTTTCGCCCTTCATGCATCCGAGTTATCATGTTTTGTATTTTAGTTCCAATGGGCAATTGATGAATTTCGGAGACTTCGATATTTACAAAACCTACACAAAAAACGGGCAATGGATTGAACCACTTAATGTTGGTCCACTTGTAAACGGTAAAGGTTCCGAATACTATTTCTCCATCGACAAGCAAAGCAAAAATTTATACTATGCCAGGTCTGAGGAGAGTGATTTAAAGAACCTCGACCTGTATTCTTTTCCTTTGCCAATGGAAGCCCAACCACTGGCAACCAGCATGTTCTCCGGTTCTTTGAAAGATTCTGCAGGCAATGTAATGAAGGGTATCGTTTCTGTAATTGACCTTGACAATGGAATTGAAGTTTTCCCGAAGAACATCCGCGACGACGGAACCTTTGATTTCAACTTGATAAAGGACAACAACTATTTGCTCATAATTCAGGGTGAGGAATTTTTCAGAATTGAACGCATGTTCTTCATGAAAGGAGACACCACCATCAACACCACAGCAAATAGTTTTAAGAAACAGAAGATTCGATTTACCAAGATTGAGTTCGAGGACAATTCTTCAGAAATTCTTGGTGCAATGCATGGCGACCTGAACAATGTGATGAATTTTCTGGTGGATCATCCCGAATTCAGACTCCGTATTTCGGGTCATACCGACAAACACGGAAATCCGGCCGCCAACATGAAATTGAGTCAAGATAGAGCCGATGCCATCCGAACCTACCTGACTAAAAGTGGCTTTGTGGATGATTCACGGGTTGAAGCCATTGGGTATGGCGATACCAAGCCAATTGTGCCGGAAGAAAAAACAGAACAAGACCGACAGGTTAACCGCAGGGTAGAATTTGAACTTTTATACCCTGATGGCAAAAAAGCTGATTAGCAAAATTACACTTCCGATTCAATTAGGCTGGTTGCCCTTTGCTGATGTTCAACAACATATCGGCCACCATTTCTGAAAGTCCAAAAGCCGGACTCCAGCCCCAGTCATTCCGAGCAGCAGAATCATCTATGCTGGCTGGCCATGAATCTGCAATTGCCTGCCTGAAATCGGGCGCATAGTTCATTTCAAAATCTCCAAACTGCTTTCTAATCTCATCTGCAAGCTGAGCTGGTGTAAAACTCATTGCAGTTAAATTATAGGCCGAGCGAATGCTGAGCTTTTCTGAGGGAGCATCCATAAGTTCAAGCGTTGCCCGAATGGCATCCGGCATGTACATCATGGGAAGTGCAGAATCCGGCTTTAAAAAAGAGGTAAACTTCTTTTCGGCCACAACCTTGTGAAAAATATCAAC
>CANETC010000138.1 GCA_947441055.1 Cytophagaceae bacterium
CGATTTCGAATCGGGATACAAACCACTTACACGGAAAATTTCCGAAAAAGCCCTTCGATATGACCTCACTGTTCCACTTGCCCGTTATGTGGTGATGAACAGGCATAACCTGAGTTTCCCCTTTCGACGCTACCAAATGCAGCCCGTTTGGAGAGCCGACCGCCCTTCCTTTGGCCGATACAGGGAATTCTGGCAATGCGATGCCGATGTGGTTGGAACCCGTTCCTTGGTTTGCGAGACAGAAATTATCCAGATGATGACCATGGTAATGGATCGTCTGGGAATTACAGATTACATCATCAAAATTAACCACCGAAAAATTTTATCCGGCCTTGCGGCCTTTTGCGGAGCGCCGGGAAGGGAAGCAGAAATGAGTGTAAGTCTGGATAAACTCGATAAAGTGGAATGGCCAGTTGTAGAAACTGAAATGCACAATCGTGGTTTTTCGGAAGCCTTTACACAAAAATTAAACCAACTCCGAACGGGCCTCCTATCTGTCACAGGGCCAGAAATTACCGAGCTCGCAAGTGCTATGCAATCCGAACCGGATGCTGCAAACGGTTTTTCCGAACTAGGCAACATTGTCGAATACTTGAAAGGATTTCCTTCTGTGTTGGAAAAACTGCGCTTCGATCTCTCCCTCGCCCGAGGCTTGTCGTATTACACGGGTCCGATTTTTGAATTGGTGCCGCAAGGTGTAAAAGTAGGCAGCATTTGTGGTGGTGGCCGTTACGATGAACTCACCTCCGTTTTTGGTGTGGATGGAATTCCCGGAGTGGGATTCTCCTTTGGAATTGACCGGATTTACGACCTGCTCTCGGAAATAGGAAAAGTGCAGGATCTTGAAACAGCATCGGCAAAAGTGTTGCTTGTGATGTTTGATGAAAACCACATTGCCCGCTACCTCGAATTGCTCTCTCGACTTAGAGAGGCTGGAATTTCCTGCGAACTTTACCCCGAAACAGCCAAACTAAAAAAGCAGTTTTCCTACGCCGACACCCGGAAAATTCCGGCCGTGATTGTTCTGGGTGAAGATGAAATAAAGGCAGGAACCCTAACCCTGAAAATGCTGGCAAGCGGACAACAGGAAACCATGACCTTGGAGCAAGCGATCGCAAAACTCCAATTGCTTCATTGATTCTTTTTTGAAATTCGCTCTGAAATGGCAAGTGCGGCCACATAACCTGTGCTCCACGCTGCCTGAAAATTGAAGCCCCCGGTAAACCCGTCTACATCCAAAACTTCGCCCGCCAAAAAGATTCCCGGGTGGGACTTGGACTGACAGGTTCTAGAATCAATGGCTTCCAAAGAAACACCTCCAGCCGTTACAAACTCATCTTTGAAGGTTGTTTTTCCACTTGCATGGAACCTTTTGCTTTTCAGAAGTTCTACGATCAATGACAGCTTTTTCTTTCCCGCTTCCGCCCAATTGTGGTGATTAGCCAAGCCTGACTCCAGACAAAGCTGGTCCCAAAGCCTTTTGGGAATTTCAAAAATATGGGCATTGGATGGCTTCTGTTTGGGGTTTGATGCAATGTGTGATAAAAGCACTTGCTCAATCTCCTGCCGGGAAAGGTCAGGTAGAAAATCAATCTGAAACTCAAAAATATACCCGCAGTCGTGTAAAAGTCGGGCGGCTGCCGCAGATAATTTTAATACAGCAGGACCAGAAAATCCCCAATGGGTAACCAGCACCGGGCCCTGAAATGAAAGTCCAAATGCTGGCAAAGAAACTGCAGCCTTTTCCACCGCAAGTCCCATCAAAGAAGCCCAATCGTGCTTGGCAACATTGAAGGTGAAAAGCGAGGGAACAGGTGATACCAATGGAAGATGTAGTGGCGAAAGAAATGAAAATCCGGCTGGGCCGGGACTACCGCCAGTAGCCACCAAAACATTGGCCGCAAAAATGGATTCTGAGTCCTTTATCAAGAGCTCAAAGCCCCCTTCGTTTTCAGGTTTGATTGCCTTCACAAGGCAATTGGCACGAATGCGAAAATTGTTGCTTCGAACCGACTCTTGCAGTGCTTGCACAATGCTTTCGCTTCGGTTACTCGTAGGAAACATTCGGCCATCGGATTCTGGCACAATTTTTACCCCGAATCCAGAAAACCAAGAAAGGGTATCTTTCACAGAAAACCGCTTGAAAACGCCTGAAAGCCAGGAGTTTCCTCTGGGGTAATGCGTTTGTAAGCGGGAATTGTCGAAGCAGTTGTGCGTCACATTGCAACGGCCACCGCCAGAAATTCGAACTTTGGCCAATACCTGCGAGGTTTTTTCAAGCATCAAAACCCTCGCGTCAGGGCAAAGCCTTAAAGTTTCAGCAGAAGCAAAGAAGCCAGCGGCACCAGCCCCAACCACCACCAGATCATAAGGCTTTTCGTTCGGCATTCCAGAAAGATTATTTAAGCTCTGATGCCTTTATTTGCTTTTCCCAGGCAGTATTTCCCCGGTTATCTTTCAGGGAAATTGTCATAACCCGATCTTTGGCAGGACCACTAAAACGCAGCGTTGCAAAATTATGCCCATTAAAAAGGGTTCCGGGCACACGCAGCGTGTTGGCTTCATTGCCTGGGTTGTGAACACCCGAGGTTAACGGACTGGTTGTTAAATCATACAGAGGATAATTTCCAGGTCTTTCCAATCGGGAAAGTTCCGCATGGTGCCTGTCTCCGGAAAGAAAAACCACCCCGGAGATTTTTGCTGCTGAAATTCTTTCCAGAAGCGATCTACGCTCAACCGGATAAACGGAATAATTTTCATAAACACGGGCATCATTGATTACTTGTCCACCGCAAGCCACTATTTTAAAATTCGCCCGGGAATAAGTAAGTGCATCAAGCAACCACTGAATCTGTTCCTCTCCAAGATATGCCCTGCTGCTGTCTTTGCTGTTGTTGGGTGCCCTAAACCAGCGATCATCCAACATAAAAAACTGACAATCTCCCCAGGAAAAAGTACTGGTAACCGGGCCTTTTCCAAGTGGCTGGGAAGGCATTGGCCAGAAGTTGCGAAAAGTTTCAGCAGAGATGTCTTTATTCCAGAAGCTTCTGTCAGAATCATTTGGACCAAATTCGTGGTCATCCCAGGTGGCATAATTTTGGGCAACCGAAAGAAGCGCCTGCATTTCGGGCAGAGAGCGCGTATGCGTATATCTGTGGTTGAATCCGCCCCTGCTATTCCAATCGCCTTCCCGTGTATAAGTATTATCCCCTATCCAAAGCATTAAATCCGGCTTGGAATCTGCGATGGTTTTAAAAATCTGCATGCTATCTCCATATCCCTTTCCCGGCCTATCCCAAAGTGGCTCGTTTACATAGGTACAAGAGCCAACAGCCACATCAAAATTGGGAGGATCTGTCCGATGCATCCAAAGAGCTGGAGTTTGAAATTCAAGTTTCCGGTCTACTTTTTCAAGCTTTCCATTGATAAGCAATTCATATTCGTAACGCCTTCCAGGCAAGAGGGAATCCGCGATGATGGTTGCAGTAAATCCGGATTTCTTTTCCGTGAGAATAGATTCCGTTTCTCGCATTTTGGATGAAGAGCCAATTTCACGAAACCGAAATCCTACTTTGGCGGGGACTTTTGTTTGAACCCAAAGTGCAGCCTCGCGATGGTCGGAAAAACCATTCATTGGCCCGGATTGTAAGATTTGGCCATAAATATTATTAGAAAAAAGGATAAGAATAAAGATAGCAACGCGCATTTTTTAAAACTTTGTTTAACTTTTTTTAAAAAACACAAAACAAAAAGTTGTTGTCTTGGTTTGGTATAAAATTGAAGGCAGTAATCAAGTAAAAAAACGCGGAGAATCCGAAAATCCACAAGAGTAGGTCACAAATAATTTTAAGAAATGGAGCATTTAAAAATTGCCAGCGATAATTATGTCGCATTCACCTTTTTTATCGGAACGATGGCCATGATGGCATCTTCAGTATTTTTCTTTTTCGAACTGAACAACACTTCACCAAAATGGAGGACATCAGTTCTTGTTTCCGGCTTGATTACATTCATTGCCGCGGTTCACTATTATTACATGAGAGGTTACAACCTTGAAACAGGCGATTCCCCAACTTTTTTCCGTTATGTAGACTGGATCCTTACTGTTCCTTTGATGTGCGTTGAATTCTATCTCATTACGAAAAAAGCTGGCGCTAAAATTTCTCTTCTGTGGAAATTGATTTTTGCTTCCCTTGTTATGTTGGTAACAGGTTATTTCGGAGAAACCATCGATCGTGACAGCAGTGTTATGTGGGGTGTAATTTCCGGTGCCGCATATTTTTACATCGCTTATTTAGTATGGTTTGGAGAAGTAGCTTCTCTTGCTCAAACTGCAGGTCCTCAAGTTGCCAAAGCAACTCGTGTTCTGGCCTGGTTTGTTTTGGTAGGTTGGGCTATCTACCCATTGGGTTATATCCTCGGAACTCCAGGAGGCCTTTTTGGAATTCAATTGGTAGCCGACCCAGCTGCAGCTGCGCATTCTATGGATATCGTGTACAACATTGCGGATGCCATCAATAAAATTGGCTTCGGTCTGGTAATCTACAGCTTGTCCAGATCCGAAGATTAAGTTAAATCAATTATAAATTGTGTTCATTTGGGGGAAAGGCTTTTGTCGTTCCCCCTTTTTTTTTTCATCCTTGGAACAACAAAATGGGCGACAAGCAAATCAATGAAAAAGCTGATTTAGTCAGAGAACTAAGCAAAACCCATTTTGATTATGTTTTTGCAGGGTTCGGAGCAAGTGCCTCTTTACTGCTTCTAGAAATGGATCGCCGAAATCTTTTGAACGATTCCAATGTTCTCATCCTTGATCCAGGTAGTCCGGAAAATAGTGACAAAACTTTCTGCTTCTGGGCAGCAGAAGAAGACCCGATTGTCGAAAACCTTCATTCATTGATTTCTCATTCCTGGTCTGAAGCCAAAACCGGGAATCAAGAAAATTGCTCAATAAATCCTTACCAGTATTATCACATTCCAGGCAAGCTTCTTTACAAGCAAGCCTGTGAAATCATCCAGAAAAATAAGTGTCAGCATTTACGCATTCCTGTTGATTCAATACATTCTGATGAAGGAGGAACCTTCGTTTGCGTAGGTGACCATCAACTTAGTGCCCGCAGAATTTTTGATTCCAGACCCCCAGTTTTCCGGCAAGCCGAACGGAATGAAATTCATATCCACCAGAGTTTTGTTGGATTGGTCATAGAAACGGAAAACCCTGTTTTTGATGAAAAATCAATCCACTTCATGGACTTTAATATAAGTCAGAATGGTGGAACACAATTTGTATACCTACTTCCATTTTCAGCTAAAACGGCATTGGTTGAATTGACTCGTTTCAGCTCAGATGTGATCCGGGAAGAGGAAAGCATAGAACAAATTAAGGTTTATATAAATGACCGATTTGGGCAATTCACAGTGAATTCAGTGGAAAGAGGCTGTATTCCCATGAGTAATGCCGAAATCATCAACCAGAATTTACCCGGAATTAGCCTGCTTGGCAGCAGAAACTATTCGGTAAAACCCAGTACCGGATATGCTTTTAAAAATATGCATCGCCATGCGGTTGCGATAAGTGATTGCCTGACTAATTCAAACGAAAAAGGATTAGATGCACTTAATAATGAACATTCCAAAACAACCCGAGGTAGGTTTGCCTTTTATGATGCCCTTCTATTGCGAATTTTGAAACATAACCCAGAATTGGGAAAACCTATCTTTCTAAAGTTATTCGGAAGTTCCAAACTAGGCGAAATTCTTCGGTTTCTTGATGAAAAGTCAAGCCTGAAGGCAGAGTGCGTTATTTTCAGCAGACTTCCTTATAAACCATTTATTATTTCCCTTATCCGTCAGTTAAATGGAATTAAATGGGTCAGACCATTAATTCTGGCGATGTTGACAGTGTTATTATTGGCAATAGGATTCGTCTCCAATTGGCAGATGTATGCTGGATACACTTTGTTTTTTTCAGGTATGCTACTGGTAGGCATACCGCATGGAGCTGTAGACCATTTGCTGGAAAGTGGTAAATGGGAAAACAAAAACATTTCTGGTTTTATCCTTCGGTATCTCCTGCAAGCATTTTCAATGGCCCTTGTTTGGTACTTAACTCCGAATCTTGCACTTATTCTTTTTCTTGCTTACTCCATCTGGCACTTCGGACAGGCAGACGGACAATTATGGGGCCTGCGCAGGCACACCGCCACCCTTTGGGGTGCTTCTGTAATTATATTTATTCTAGGAACGCATACAACCGAAACCAATAGCATTTTGAGTTATATGAGCTCATTAAAATTGCCTATCCAATGCCATTGGATGGCACTGATGCCTTGGCTTTTGTATGCTATTTACAAACAAAACTTCTCCTTTGCCATCACCATAATCTGGCTAAGCCTTACCAGCTTTTTGCCTTTGATGTTTGCCTTTGGATTGTACTTTATTGGTCAGCATAGCTGCACAAGCTGGGTTCAAATATGCAGACACCTGAATTACAGCCATAAACAAGTTTGGTTGCAAGCCCTTCCATTCAATCTGGCGGCATGGCTGTTGATGGCTGCTTTCTTTATTTTATGGCCGATGAATAAAACGGTTTTGACAATAAACCCTTGGGGAATCTTCTTTATGTTCATTTCATGCATCAGCCTGCCTCATGCCTTTGCAATGCAAAAAATTTACAGGAACAAACTCTGATTAACCAGTATAGGTTAACAAAAATTTTACTTTTTCGTGTTCTCTGAGGCCAGAACCATTTTCACCTGAAGCTCTTCACCAATGCTCATCACATCGGCTAGGTCTTGAATGGTGAGGCTTTTATCTAACCGAAGTACTACGGTTGGCTGATCAAGCTTTGCAAGCTGAATCTTTAACTCCGATTCCAATTGATCAAAGGCCACAGGAACCTTGTTGATATAATATTGCTTATCGGCAGTAATGGATAAAGAGATAGGCTGCTTTGCCATCTGCGGACTTTGTTTTGCAGCGGGCAAAAAAAGCTTGATGACATTGGGATTCACCAAGGTAGAAACGATTAGAAAGAACAACAGGAGAAAGAACATGATGTCGTTTAGCGACTCAGTGCTTACTTCTGCAGCTTCCCTTTGCCTTCTCCTGAGATTCATGTTGTATAATTTTTACTTGGCTGGCTCAAAAAGCAAATCCATGAAATCAAGGGTTGCTTGCTCCATGCGCTCAACAACCTTTTCAATCCGCATGTTTACCAGATAGTACCCTAGGAAGGCAATAATACCCACCATTAATCCGGCAGCAGAGGTGATCATTTTCTGATAAAGTCCGCCTGAAATAACGCCAATCGAAAGATTGTCTGTCATAGCGATGTCGTAGAATATTTTGATTACCCCCATGATTGTACCAACAAAACCAAACATTGGGGCGAGTTTGGCGATCAGACTAAGGTAGCCCAGGTTTTTTTCGAGACGGGTAATTTCGAGCTTACCGGTTGCTTCCATTGCGCCCTCAATTAGAGCTGGCTCGCTGCCAAGGCGGGAGATGCCCTTATCCAGCATTCGGCTGATGGGTGTATTAACAGTCTGGCAAAGACGCCTGGCTTCCGAAACATTCCCAGCCGTTAAACTGGATTTAAGTCCGTTTACAAAACCAACATCATACGACATTGCCTTCCCAACAGAAAGAAAGCGCTCGATAAAAATGGAAATGGAAACGATTGAAAGGGAGAGCAAAATGAATACAATGGTAACCCCGGTTGCACCACTTGAAAGAATCAGGTCGAAGACCGATTGCTTGTCTACGCTGTGGGTAGCCTGCACA
>CANETC010000139.1 GCA_947441055.1 Cytophagaceae bacterium
TCATGAAGTAATCTGCCTAATCTATTAAGTGCATTGGCAATCAAAGAATTGGAAGACGGAATTACATTGTCGCTTATTTCTTTTTTTCGGACGGCCAGTTTTTCTCCAAGGTCTGAATTATAGAAAAATAAGCCGTCTTCCGGATCCTGAAAATGGGCAAGGGTGTGCCTCGCCAATTTCTCCGCCATCAGTAGCCATTCCTCCTCAAAACTGCATTCATATAAATCAGTAAAAGCATGAATGAGAGCGGCATAGTCATCCAGAAAAGCAGGGGTGTGTTTCTGGCCGTTTTTCCAGATTCGGAAAAGCCCGGATTCTTCATCCATCATTTCCTTTTGTATAAACTTAGCACATTCCATTGCCCTTTGCAGGTATTCGTCTTTGCCGAAAACCCTGTAGGCATCGCAAAAACCTGAAATCATCAGAGCATTCCAACTGCAAATTACCTTGTCGTCCAATCCTGGTCGTGTTCTTTTGTTCCGAATAGCCAGGAGTTTTTGGCGACAATTGGAAAGCAGTTCTCTAATTTTCTGGGCTTCATCCGGGTTTTTATTGCTCAGGAATTCTGCTTCGGAAATAGGTGCGCACAATACAGAATAACCATGTTCGAAATTTCCGCTTTCTGTAATTGGATAGAATTGGTTGAAGATTTCAAAATCCTCTCCCAAAATCTGTTTTACTTCCTCTTGTTTCCACACATAAAACAATCCTTCTTCTCCTTCTGTATCTGCGTCTAGTGCGGAGAAAAAGGCCCCTGAAGGATGGCTTAATTCTGTATTAACAAAATTGATAATGCCCTCCGCCGCAGATTGAAAAATTTCCATTTCACTTTCCCGGAAGGCGAGAGAAAATAGGCTGCAAAGCTGGGCATTGTCGTAAAGCATTTTTTCGAAATGGGGCACTCGCCATTCTTTGTCTACCGAATAGCGGGCAAAGCCTCCAGCCAGAACATCGTGAATACCACCCAATGCAATTTTCTCTAAACTAAAGATGGCCATATTCAAGGAATCCTTATTCCCAGAAACGGCCTGGTGATGAAGCAAGAACCGGTAAATGCAAGGCATTGGAAACTTTGGCTCCCGTCCGAAACCACCCCAGACAGAATCAAAAGCAGATTTCATTGCCTGAAGGCCGGATTCCAAGACAATGGAAAATTCAGGGATCGAGTCTGAGCGGTAAATCCGCTGATTTTCGGCCAAAGCCAATCCGATTTTATTTCTTTCCCCAATTTCCTGAAGTTCTTGAGGTTTTTCTTCGTGTGCTTTCGCGATTTGGCTGAGTATGTTTATCCATTGTGCGGGTGGAAAATAAGTGCCTCCGTAAAATGGCAACTGGTCTGGAGTCAAGAAGACATTCATTGGCCAGCCTCCCTGCATGCCCATGAGGTGCAAAGCATCCATGTATAAGTTATCCACATCTGGCCTTTCCTCACGGTCAACTTTGATGTTGACAAAATTCGCGTTCATAACCGCCGCTATTTCTTCATCCTCAAAACAATTTTTTTCCATCACATGGCACCAATGACAGGCAGAATATCCCACAGAAAGGAGAATTAGTTTGTTCTCGGATTTCGCTTTTTCCAAGGCTTCAGGTCCCCATGGAAACCAGTCTACCGGATTATGTGCGTGCTGAAGAAGGTAGGGCGAGGTGCTCTCGGATAGTCGGTTTTGCATTTCGGCTGTGTTTGAACCGGTCAAATTTAAGTCAAATGCCAACCTCTAAACCGGGCTTATTTTTTTAAATCCACAAAACAATGGCCTTTTTAAGCCGTTGAATTTGATGGATTCATTACACCGTGGTTTTCATAAGGATTTGAATCATGGTCTTGGCAATTACGAGGGCTTAATTTGCAGACATAAAAAAGTAAGCTATTAACTGGAAAATGGAAGTTTCAATCGATCTGCAGGCAGAAAACAAGGAAATCGTAGGCCGTTACAGGAAGTTGATGAAGTCGGTACGGCCTTTAATGAAGGACAACGATCACAAGCAAGTTCGCCTCGCTTTTAATACTGCACTCGAAGCACACAAGGAAATGCGACGGAAATCAGGCGAGCCTTACATTTTCCATCCGATTGCAGTTGCTCAAATTTGCGTGGATGAAATTGGCCTTGGACCTACCGCTGTAATTGCGGCACTTCTCCACGATGTGGTAGAGGATACAGACATGGAACTGAAGGACATTGAAAAGCTCTTCGGCATTAAAGTAGCCAAAATCATCGATGGACTTACCAAAATTTCAGGTGTTTTTCAGCAGGGAACAAGCCAGCAGGCGGAAAATTTCAGAAAAACGCTCCTGACGCTTTCGGAAGATGTTCGGGTAATTCTCATCAAGATTGCCGACCGCCTTCACAACATGCGTACGCTCCAGAGCATGCCGCGCAATACCCAGTTGAAAATTAGTTCTGAGACGATTTATTTATATGCTCCACTCGCCCACAGATTGGGTTTGTACAGCATTAAAACCGAATTGGAAGACCTCTATTTGAAATATACGGAACCTGAAATTTACCGGGAGATTGCTAGTAAAATTCAACAGACAAAAGCTTCGAGGAATAAATTTATAAAGGAATTTGTAGAGCCGATTGATGATGCGCTCAATGGTTCTGGTTTTGATTATACCATCAAGGGCCGGCCAAAAAGCATTCATTCCATCTGGAATAAAATGAAGAAGCAAAAGGTCAGCTTCGAGGAAATTTACGACCTGTTTGCCATCCGCATCATTCTTGAAACTCCGCCAGATGAAGAAAAATCGGCCTGCTGGAAGGTTTATTCAATTGTCACTGATTTTTACAAACCAAATCCAGACCGCCTTCGTGACTGGGTGAGCACGCCTAAAAGTAACGGCTATGAGTCATTGCATGTGACAGTTATGAGTAAAACAGGCCAATGGGTGGAGGTGCAAATCCGCACACAACGCATGGATGAAATTGCTGAAAAGGGTTTTGCCGCGCATTGGAAATATAAGGATTCGAACAAAGACACCATTGGAAACCGCGAAACCGGAATCGAAGCCTGGATTTCAAAAGTTCGGGAAATGCTTGAAAATCAAGATGGTTCTGCCATTGACTTTGTGAATGATTTCCGCAACAACCTTTTTTCTGAGGAAGTGTATCTGTTCACTCCAAAAGGTGATTTACGAATTCTTCCTGCAGGCGCCACGGCACTGGATTTTGCGTTTGATATTCATACAAAGGTGGGCCAGAATTGTTTGGGCGCAAAAGTCAACAATAAGTTGGTCCCCATTTCCCACAAGCTTAATAATGGGGATCAGATTGAAATCCTTACCAGCAGCAAGCAAAAGCCAAGTCTGGATTGGTTGCGCTTTGTGGTAACCAGCAAGGCTATTTCAAAAATAAAGGACAGCCTTCGCGATCAGAAAAAAGTTGTGGCCTCAGAAGGGAAGGAAATTGTGGAGAGGACGCTTCGCCTGCTCCGGATCCAACTCAGCGATGATGTGATGGGAGAGTTGCGGGCATATTTTGATTGCAAATCGAATCTGGATTTTTTCTTCATGGTGGGTCAAGGATCAATAGATCCGGGAGAAATCCGCAAATTCAGGGAGGAGAAAAAGAAACGGGACACCATGCCTGCGCCTGTCATCCACGATGCCAAATCTTTTGAGAAAGAAATCCGCAAGGTTAGGGGAGTGGAGGCTGCCGACCAGCTGCTGATTGGGGAAAACATGGATAAGATAGATTACACGCTTGCACAATGCTGTAATCCGATTCCGGGTGATGATGTATTTGGTTTTGTAACTGTAAATGAAGGAATTAAGATTCATAGGACCACTTGCCCGAACGCGGTAGAACTGATGAGTAATTATGGCTACAGAATCATCAAGGTAAAATGGACAAGTCAAAAGGAACTCGCTTTTCTGGCCGGACTCCGAATTACTGGTACCGACAGAATTGGACTTGTTCAGGATGTGACCAGGATAATTTCCAATGACCTTCGCGTGAATATGCGGTCGATTTCTATCGATACAGATGACACCATTTTTGAGGGAAAAATCATGCTGTTTGTAAACAGTACTGAGCACCTTGAACAACTTATTAGTAAGCTTTCCAAGGTGGATGGGGTTGTCCGCGTGGATAGATTCGATTCGTAGGCAACTCTTCGGAAACCGAGTTTTTTTCAATTCCGGATTCAATATTTATTTCTATTGATTGTTCTGTATTATTGCAGATGAAACGGCTTTTCCAATCGGCCTTGTTTCTGCATTTACAATCAGAGAAACCCATGAAATTACCTGTTATTTTTATCCTTGGTGTTCTTTTTTACCTGTCCACAGGAAGTGAAATTTTTGCTCAGGACAATACCCACAAAGTTAAGTCTGGTGAATCACTTTCATTGATAGCCAGAAAGTACAAGACGAGCGTTGATGAACTTATTCGCCTCAATCCTGAAGCAGAAAAAGGTTTGAAAGCGGGTGCCATACTTCAGTTACCTTCTGTATCGGCAGATGCCGGAAATGTGTCAAAGCAAGTTGTTGGGGGTGATAAATTGCACAAAGTGGTTTCGGGTGAATCACTTTCCCGAATTGCCAAAAAGTATAAGGTCAGCATTGCCGATCTGGAGAAGTGGAACAACATGCGCGCCAGCGATTTGAAAGCTGGTCAGGAACTCAGGATTTCCGGTTCAATCGAAATGGAGCCAGCAAAATCTGCTCCTATTGTTCAGGAAAAAGTTGAGAAAATAACTGAGTCATCTGCAGCAGGAACCCATTTGGTTGTGAAAGGTGAAACACTTTCATCCATTGCCCAAAAGGAGGGAACCACAGTGGCCATCATCAAGGAAATCAATGGCCTAAAGAATGACCGGGTTAATCTTGGTCAGATATTGAAAGTTCCAGCGGCTAAAAACGCAGAAGAGCTTGCAAAACCTGCTGAAGTAAAAGTCCAGCCAAAAGTTAAAACCGAGGAGCTCGTTAAAAAAGAGCCCGAGCAAAAGCTTACCAAAGTAGAGTCACCTTCTCAGACAACCGAATCTGTCTCGATTCAGGCATCTCAAAAGGTGAATGAAATCCCGGCAAAACCAGAAGAACGCGCTTCGGCCGGAATCAGGGAAATAAGCAATACAATGGGTTATACCCGAATTGTAGAAACTGGTTTTGCAGAAGCAATTGAGGGCGATTTAAACAGTAAAAAACATCTTTGTCTGCATAAGAACGCTGCAATTGGTTCTATTTTGCAGGTTAAGAATGAAGTGAATGGCCAGTCTGTTTTCGTTAAAGTAATTGGCAAATTGCCCGAGACTGGCAGCAATGAGAAAATCATTATCCGGATTTCAAGACAGGCATACGAGCGCCTGATGGCAAGTGGCAAGCGTTTTCCTGTAGAAGTTAGTTACCCTGAATCTCAGCAATAAATTTATGTCGGATCAAAGGCCATTTGACGTAGCGCTACTTACAGATTCCCGCTATGTAAACCGCGAACCCGGAAATCGGTATGTAGAAAATATTTTTGCAGACGACGACTTACTGCTCACCTCTCTTGAGGCCGAAGGTTTGAAGTGTTGCCGGATTTCTTGGGATCATCCGGATTTCGATTGGACAACTGTAAAATTTGCCATTTTTCGGACCACCTGGGACTATTTTGAGCGAATTGATGAGTTTATGAATTGGTTTGCAGAAACTCGGGAGAAAACCAATTTCCTCAACCATCCAGACCTGATTACCTGGAACATTGACAAGTCATATCTGTGGGATTTGGCCTATCACGGAATCGATATTCCGCAAGGCATTTATATCTCCAAAGGTTCTGATACCACCCTTGAAAAAATATGCAAAGCAAGTGCTTGGAAAGAATGGGTTCTGAAACCTGCTGTTTCTGGGGCTGCTTGGAATACATATTATTTTAAAAGTGATGGGATTGCGGAATTAGGACCTGTTTTTCTAAAGTTGCTCCAAACAGAGAACATGATTCTCCAGGAGTTTCTTCCATCCGTGGCTGAAAATGGGGAAATCTCCTTGATGATGTTTGGTGGTAAGTATAGCCATGCGGTTTTGAAAAAAGTAAAACCAGGTGATTTTCGGGTTCAGGATGATTTTGGAGGAACCTTGCATGATTATGAGCCCAATCAAGAAGAGATAAATCTGGCAGAACATGCCATGTCGGTTTGTGGGCATATTCCAATGTATGCCAGAGTAGATATTGTTTGGGATAAGGAAGGCCGGCCCTGTATTTCTGAGCTGGAATTGATTGAGCCAGAACTTTGGTTCAGACGGCATCCGGAATCGGCTGCCAACCTTGCCAACCTGATCAAAAGAGAAGCAGAATCTGTTTACTGCTAATCAATCAAAAACAATGGGGTATTTCAGGTTTACGTAATCTGAGATATCGAGGTCTAAGGAGCCAAGAACCAACTCAGCTTCAATCTTAAGCGGTATCCGGTTCTGGTCGTCTGATATCCACATTTTAATCGGATTTCGGCCACTAAACAGCTTGTTATCAGGCATTATCGGACTGATGACAAATGAGTCTGTTTTGCCAAATTTGGTCTTTATTTTTTCTTTACCGAGGTATACAATTTTAAAATTGTAGGTCTTGTTTTCAAAAATGCCTGTCAATCGAATGGTGTCATTTTTTCGCAAATGATCGTATTTCTGAAGCCGTAGAAAGTAATAACCACTTACCATATCCTGCACATTTGCCTGAATTGGAATTTCCTCATGGTTGCTGTTTTCGGATTGGATTTTGGCTAAATTCTTTCCATAATCAAAATAGACTTCTTCCTTCTTGCGGTAGCGGTTTTCCTGTATGCTGCGAAACGATTTCTGGGGCTGGAAACCAATGGTATCAAAATAAGAGCCCCAGACATCCCGAATTCTGACGATCCGGTCGAAAGCTCCAGATGAATTTCCAATTACTTCGGCTCTGTAGCAGATTCGGTTGTTTACCCGATAATGCTGGTTGGTCACCCGCATCAGTGCCTCGCCGGCATTGAATATGCTATAATGAACCCGGTATCGGATTTCTTCACCGGGCATGAAGGCTGTTTTAAATTGTTTTGTGGGTTTTGATGCAGAAAGCAAAAAGGCCATGGAAAGAAAACCAATGCAATGCCTTCGTAAAGTCTGGAAAATGAGAGAGCGGGAAATTGATTCCATGAGAACAGGCTTCTTGCGCGGCCTAATGCAAGATAGTCAATTCAGGTTGGAAAGGGAAGGTTAAGCCTTGTTAAGACTTAATAATAAACTCAGGCCGGAGGGTGCATCAATTTTAAGCGGCCATCCCTGCAAATCAGGGCAGGAGCCGGATATTTTTCGGGCCAGCTTGGATTGTGGGTGGCAAGCAAAATGGCGGTTCCATTCTGATTGATCCTTTTAAAAAGTTCCATTATGCCTTGACCGGTTTCCGGATCGAGGTTTCCAGTAGGCTCATCTGCAATAATGAGGGCAGGATCGTTGAGGATTGCCCTCGCAATTGATACCCTTTGTTGCTCTCCTCCGGAGATTTGATGTGGAAGCTTGCCTGATGTAAATTCAATTCCTACTTGCATCAAAACTTCAGAGATTCTGTTTCGAATGAGGGCTTTGTCTTTCCAGCCGGTTGCTTTTAATACAAAAGCCAGGTTGTCAAAAACACTTCGGTCGCTCAGCAATTGAAAATCCTGAAAAACCACGCCAATTTTCCGACGGAGCAGGGGTATTTCATTTTTAGAAACAGGCA
>CANETC010000140.1 GCA_947441055.1 Cytophagaceae bacterium
AAATCCCTTTGGCTTCCAAACCAGTTTTCTCCATCCAGTTGCTTCAACAAAATTGATGTAACCGATTGACTCAGGGTTTCCAGATTTCTGGTATTGAATGTTGACATCTAAATTTCCTGATTCGGAACTAGGCTTAAAATAGCGGAGGGCGTTCACATCCCTTCCATAATATCCAAAAGTAGAATTGAGGTTTACCTGCTCGGGGGAAGTGTCGTTCAAAGCGGTTCCATTTACCTTTAATTTGAAAGGGTATTTGATTCCGCTTCTTGCCATTAATCCAAATCGGAATCGAAAAACAGAATCTGTACAAAGAGCATCCGTTTGAAAAATAATGTCCTTACTGGTTGAAAAATCCAGGACATCTGCATACCAAACACGACCAAGAGAAAGCGCATTGACCGTTTCAGGGGCATAAATCCATCGTTCCGGATAAGAGGAAATTGTAAATTCTGGATCTGAGACAGAATTTTCGCTTGTTACCCGAAGGCCATCTTCTGTAGATAAGGTTAAAAAGTAATAACTACTGTCGGAATAGATGTTGTTTTTAAACTCATAGGCCTTGGCATTTTTATTCAGGCTCCACTGGTTTGGATCTTCTCCATAGAATAAAATGCGGTCGCCACCCTGAAAAACCCCGTCACCACCGTCTTCTACCTGAATAGGAATTTCACGAATGTCTTCAAAACGAAAATCCCTGTTTGCCTCAGAGAGCTGCTTGCCACCAGAGCCAAACATGCGGATTCGGGCAGAACTTTTTCCCTCAAGGTCTAATCCGAAAGACTGCAAATCAGAATTGCGAATCTGGTAAACCCCGGTTTTTACAATGCCAATCTTTATCCAGGTTCCAGTTTGAAATACACTGTTTTCATTGGCAGTAATTTCTACAGGAACACTTGGTTTTGATTGAATCAGCTTTTCACCTTGAATCAGAATTGTACCTCCAGTGAGTTTTTGCCATACTTTTCCTTGTAACCGAATTAAGCGAGCTTCAATTCTGGAACCACTTTTTTTCTTTTGTTCAGAAGGAATTATTCGAATTCCTTCCGGATTGGATTTGATATAGGAAGTGTCCAAAGCCACTAGCTCCCAAAAAGGAATTTCCTCCCAGTTGCCATTTTTAATTTCAGCGCTTGAAGCCTGAATACCGGGAACAAATTCAGACCAAATTGGGATGCTGCTGTTTCCTGCATCCACCCCGCAGGAATTACATTGAAGACTGCTGGCTTCACCAGATTTCAGCATGGTTTTAACCAATGGCATCCATTCTGGTTTAACGCTAATGGAATGTTGTATTTTCTGCCCATGTGCGCTAATGCAAACCAAAGCAGAAAAAGAAAAGAAAAATAAACGATGGGAAATTGAACGCATGGAGAAAAAACGGCTGTCCAGAAATTTTATTTCAATCTAACCAAAAAAAAGCTTAAGAGTTACGAAATATTGAAAATTATCATTTTAAGACAGAGCTTTTGTTTTGAAATCCGGATTGATTTTAGCGAATCCTTCAAAAGAAATTCATAGGTTTTTATTCCTTTTGATGAATTCGGAAACAAGCGAAACAGCAAGATAAAGCAAGAATAGGAGAGGGACAGACTCTTTTCCCAAAGTGGCAATTAATAAAAAGCCAAGGGCGGCCAGAATGAATTTGTCTTTATTTTCGTTCCAGCCTGTTCCCTTAAATTTAAGTGCAATAATTTTAAACGGAGAAACAAGCAGCCAAGAAGTTGACGCTATGATAGCAGCCAACAAAGGGAACTCAAATTCAAAGCCAGAAATTACCCCATGCCCGGAAAAAATGCCTGCATAAAGAAATATGAGGAAAAAAGCATTGGCTGGAGTCGGAACTCCAATAAAGGATTCTGATTGTCTTGGGTCATTGTTGAATCGGGCGAGGCGAATTACCGAGAAAACTGCGGTAGAAAGTGCCATCCAAGACCAGATTCCTGCTCCCATTGAACTGAGTAGTAAATAGCCAGCCAATGAAGGCAAGACTCCGAAAGTAACGGCATCTGCCAGAGAATCGAGGTCTTTGCCGATGGCGGAAGCAGAGCCAAGTAGTCTGGCTGCAAATCCATCCAGAAAATCGGCAATTCCTGCCACAATTAGCAGCATACAAAGATCCGGCAGGGCATCAGCACCTTTTTCTGAAAGTAGAACCAATCCCACCAATCCGCAACAAAGGTTCAGACAAGTGAGGAGGTTTGGAATGTTGTTTCGAAGAAATGCAATCACGCTTCAAACCAAACAAAAAAAGTGCTGAAAGCCGCTGTCCTTAACCCAAGTCTAAGGAAAATTTATCTCAGCAGGCCTTTAAGCAACACTGCAGGCTTTTTTTTGATTGCTTTGCATCTTCAAACTTATGCTGGTATTCAGGATTTCTTTGCGGTATCTGATTGCTCTTCGAAAGGCATCAACTGTGCAAATTCTATCTGTACTGTCTGTTTTTGGAGTTTTTTTGGGGAGTATGGCGATGCTTATTGTACTCTCGGCCTTTAACGGCTTCGAAAGTTTATTAAAGAAAGTTTACCATTATCAGGATCCGGATTTCCGGGTCTTGCCCAACAAAGGCAGTACATTTTTTCCAAGCGAACAGCAATTTAGGGAACTAAGAGCTTCACCAGGAATCGCTGGAGCATATTCAGTCATTTCAGACAAAGCTTCACTTCAGTATGGAGATGGACAAATGGTAGTCGAGGTGTTTGCTGCAGATTCGGGGTATTTTAAGATTTGCCGAATTGACACTGCAATACAAGCTGGAAATTTTGAAGTCCGTGAAGCCGAACTTTCGACTGCTGTAATTTCTGAAGGTATAAGGCAATCCTTGCAGGTTTCCTTCAACGATGCCTTTACGCTGCTTAAACTATCCTATCCAAAAAGGAGTAAAATTTTGAAACCAGGGTCCGGAAAGGTATTCAATTCTGTTGCCTTAAAACCCATGGGTTCAGTTGGAATGGATGAAAACAGAGTCTTTACCAGTTTGGAAACAGGCAGGAGACTTTTAGACCGAAAGAGTGGAGTGAGCTTTCTGGATATTTTTATTGCAGCGGATGCAGATCCGGAGGAAGTAAGAAAGAGCATTGCAAAAATTCTGGGCCCGGTTGTGTTAATAAAAAACGAATATCAACTCCATGAAGATCTTTTTAAGGTAATGGAAATTGAAAAGCTGTTTGTTTTTCTGGCCTTGGGCTTTATCATTCTGATTTCAACTTTCAATCTTTTTGTCAGTAGTTCGATGATGGTCTTGAATAAACAGAAGGATTTTACGATCCTCTCCGCATTGGGGATGGAAAAGTCCATGTTTGCCTCAATCGTTCGGACAAATGGCCTGTTGTTAACCCTTCTTGGCTTAATACCTGGACTAATAATGGCTACAAGTCTTTGCCTGGTTCAAATTCGCTACGGAATTGTTCCACTTGGAATGAGCACAACGCTGGTAAAAGATTATCCAGTTGAGCTTCGTTATGGTGATTTTATTGCTATTACAAGCTGGGTAATTCTCGCAGCCTTAATTTCCCTTCAGGTTCCGGCCAAGCGAGCATCGGCTTCCGGCCAGCTTAGGGACTAATAATTAATCCTTGTGTTTTTGCTTTATGCGGAAACTAAACATGCTTCCTTTTTCTGAGCCACTGCTCAATTTAATCTCTGTTTTATGGGCCTGCAGAATTCTCTTTACAATGGCAAGGCCGAGGCCTGATCCACCCATTTCTTTTGATCGGCTTTTTTCTATCCGATAAAAACGATCAAAAATTCTTGGCTGATGGTCTTCCGGAATGCCCGGTCCATTGTCTTCCACAGATACGTCGATGAAATCCTTTTTGCTATCGAGGAGAACTTTCACCCAACCACCTTCTGCGCCGTATTTAACTGCATTGTCCACAAGATTGCGGATAACCTGTGCAATTCTGACTGGATCGGCATCGGCAAAAAAATCTTTTCCTTCCTTTTTGAGCTTCAGCTGAATATTCTTTCTGGAGGCTTTTTTCTCAAGTTGCTCAAACGCATCCTGGACCAAATGTGCCAAATCAGCACCCGTCTTAACCATTTTGGCCGACCCAGTCTCAATTTCTGAAAGAACCAACAAGTCCTGAATAAGTTCATCCAGTCTGTCAAGGCTGTTGGCAGCTTTGATCAGAAATTTTTTACTCACTTCCTTATCCTCACTGGCACCATCCAAAAGGGTATGAATGAAACCCTGCGCTGCAAAAACCGGTGTTTTCAACTCATGACTTAAATCTGCAATAAATTCCTTCCGGTATTCTTCAATTTTCCGAAGCTCCTCAATTTCCTTCTGTTTGATTCCGGCAAAGGCAGATATCTCAAGATTGAGCTTTTTCAGGGGATTCAAATGCAATCCAGATAGCTCAGCTGGAAGGTTGAATTCCTTTTTCTTAATCTTTCCAAAAAGCAAGTTTATTTTAAGTAACTCCCTGAAAATAAGGAACTCAATTGTAAAATAGATGAGTAAAAAGGAACTTGCAAATGAAACCAGAAATGCCAGAAAGACCGACTGATTTGGAGTGTTGGGATATAAATTGATAAAAGCTGCTGTAGAAATTGAAATCAACAGCGCCAAAACAATGGCAATAATTCTGGGTTGAAAAAGCATGAGGATATTCTCCTAATCCTTTAACTCAAATTTATAGCCAACTCCCTTGGTTGTGGAGATGAAACCTTCCCCAATTTTTTCTCTGACCTTTCGAATGTGCACATCTACAGTGCGTGAAAGCACATACACATCGGATCCCCAGATATTATTCAGCAGTTCATCTCTGGTAAAAACCTTGTTTGGATTTTGCGCGAGGAACAAGAGCAATTCAAATTCCTTTTTTGGCAGATTCAGTGTGTTTCCATCCAGCTGCACGCTGTAACTAGACCGATCAATTACAAGCCTTCCAGTATTCAAAGGTTCCAAATCTTCCTGCGGTCCTTTATTTCGACGAAATAAAGCCTGCAAACGACTCATCAAAGCCCGAGGTTTGATTGGCTTATTGATAAAATCATCTGCTCCGGCTTCAAAGGCAGCCACTTCAGAAAACTCCTCCAAACGGGAAGTAAGAAATACAATGTTGCAATTTTTGATGGCTGGAATTTCCCGAAGTTGACGACAAGCTTCAACGCCATCCATCACAGGCATCATAATATCAAGCAGGATCAATTGCGGCTGAAACGCCCTTGCCATTTCTATGGCTCGTTTCCCATTTTCAGCAGTTCTCACCTCATAGCCTTCCTTGATGAGGTTGTATTGCAGAAGCTCGAGAATGTCAGGATCATCATCGACAATTAGCGCCTTAATTCCGTTTCTGATAGCCATTTGAATTTGTTTATGTTCCGAGAAGTTCCTGTAATTTTTCCTCCAGAGCAGGACCCCGAAGATTTTTTGCAATGATTCTGCCTTCCTTGTCTACCAAAAAAGTAGCAGGGATGCTGTTTACTTTATAGGCTGCAGAGCCAGCTGATTGCCAACCCTTCAGGTCCGACACATGGTTGTTCCAGATAAGTCCGTCCTTGGTTATGGCAGCCAGCCACTTGTCTTTAGATTGATCAAGGGAAACACTAAAAACCGTGAATCCTTTTGGTTCAAATCGCTTGTAAGCCTTCACAACTGTAGGATTTTCGTGCCTGCATGGGCCACACCAGGATGCCCAGAAATCGATTAAAACAACCTTTCCTCGCAGACTACTGAGTTTTACCAATTTCCCATCTCTATCGGCAAGTTCAATTTCCGGAGCCATCTCGCCCTCAGAAGGCGGACCAGGATTAAATCCTTTCAAAAATTCTGTAGAAGCAGCGCCTGGAAATTCAAGTGCATATTGTTTTGCGGTGAGGTAAGCCGCATTAGAACCATTTTGTTCAAGTGGCTGAAATGCCTTTGCCACAACCCGCAATATCACATCTCTTGCTTCAGAACCTGGCTTTGCCATGGCAATGAGGTTATTACCTAGCATCACCCACTTCTCAATTTCATTGCCTCCAAATTTCTGCATGAAGGAATTAACCTTGGATTCCCATACATCCGAGCGAAGCAATTCAGGGTCATTTATCTGGCTTTCTGTAATAAATTGCTCAGGCGAGTCAACCGACTCATTTATAAGCATTTTCAGAACCTTGGTAAAATATTCAGGCTTACCTTTTTTCGTCCAGTCAACAAACTTAACTTGCTGATTTCCAATAATTGAATCAAGTCTGGTTTTAAGTTTTGCCACTTCAGCCTCAAACTTCACTCTTTCCTTTTGAGCCAAAGGCAAAAGGTTGCGGTATTTTTCATCAATAATCCGCATTTCAACATTCGTCTGCTTGTTTAAGCTGCGGTATTTCAAAAAGAGCTCGATGTCGTCAGAACCAGAAAGATTTGCGCTTTCCCAGTCTTTTCCATCGGTCTCAATGTTGATATTTTCTTTTCCAAGTACCAGGGTGGAGGAATTTGAAATTCCTGTACCGACACGATACATGCCAATCGGAAAACCAGAATCGATTGATTTAAATTGAAACTTGCCTTTTTCTGAGCGGGTGGAATCTATGACCTTCAGCTGGTCACCATGAAAAACATAAAGATAGATTTGCTTGTCCTGACTTGCAGGCTTTATAGTGCCTTTGAGAACAGCTGCAGAACCCTGAATGGAAAGTCCTGCTAAAAGAATGCAATGGCCCAGAATGTGGCGTAGAATCATGTTAACGAATTCAAATTAAGAAAGTACAATGTTAAGCCAGTATGACCTTTTTACCATGATATTAATGAATTATTTGAATGAAATGAAAAATTAATTGAAATGCTAAATCCAAGAATCCACAACGGAGAGATTTGTTATTCAAAAAATACCAGCAGTTATTCCGAAATTTTGAAACAGAAACGATTTAGGTCTTTTTAGTCGCAGGCAAAAAATTCCGTAGTTTGGGGCATGGAAAAGGAAGTCAGATACGAGGACGATAGTATTCGGTCGCTGGATTGGAGGGAACACATCCGACTCAGGCCCGGTATGTACATTGGCAAACTGGGGGATGGGTCTGCGATGGATGATGGAATTTATGTTCTGGTAAAGGAAATTGTGGACAATTCCATCGATGAACACATGATGGGATTCGGCCGCCAAATTGATATCCTTGTCCAAGACCATCGGGTTGAAGTAAGGGATTATGGAAGAGGCATTCCACTTGGTAAGGTAATTGATTGTGTTTCCAAGATCAATACGGGTGGAAAATACGACTCTTCCGCCTTTCAAAAATCGGTGGGTTTAAATGGAGTTGGTACCAAGGCCGTAAATGCGCTTTCAGAATATTTTAAGGTTCAATCTATTCGTGATGGAAAAACCAAAGTAGCAGAATTCAAGCAAGGCATACTTGCTTTAGACCGCCCTGAAGAAGCAACCACTGAAAAGAATGGCACTTTTATGGCCTTCGAACCCGATCCGGGCATTTTCAGGAACTTCCATTTCATTCCAGAATTTTTGGACAACCTGATATGGAACTATGCCTACCTGAATGCAGGCCTAAGTCTTCATTTCAATAAAAGGGTTTATCATTCAAAAAATGGTCTTTTAGACCTTCTTCGTTCTAAGACATCTGAGGAAGATTTACGCTACCCGATTATTCATTTGAAAGGTACTGACATCGAGATTGCCATTTCCCATGGCAATGCTTA
>CANETC010000141.1 GCA_947441055.1 Cytophagaceae bacterium
ATGGTTGGCAGGGCTGGAAGACCGTTGTCGATGCTGCCATCGCAATTGTCATCGATTCCATTGCAGACCTCAGTTGCGGTAGGATTTACTGCATTATTGCCATCGTTGCAATCGGTGCTGTTGCTTACATAACCGGCAGGAGCAGAGTTAACAAAAGTGGTAGTACTTACGGTCAGATTTCCGTAACCGTCAGCATCAAGATCCTGATACCAGGTGTATTCAGTGCAATTTTCATCTATTATTCCGTTGCAATTGTCGTCGATTCCATTGCCACAAATTTCGGTAGCGGCAGGGTTAACCGCATTGTTGTCATCATTGCAATCGGTGCTGGAACTAACATAACCTGCTGGCTGGCTACAGGCTTGGGTTGAGGTTGAAGCATTTCCAAAACCATCACCATCGCTATCGATGTACCATGTAGTTGCGGCCTGAGAAAAAACAGAAGCAGAGCCATTCATATTTCGGCTGCAGCTTGTTCCATTATTTGTAGCCACAACAAAAATGGTTCCGTTTCCGGTAATTGGAGCTGAAATGGATGAACCTGTTCCGGCCACAATGGCTGCCGAAC
The DNA here is from genome assembly GCA_947441055.1 of Cytophagaceae bacterium. GTDB lineage: Bacteria > Bacteroidota > Bacteroidia > Cytophagales > Flexibacteraceae > CAMDMI01. Next base: position 569 of record CANETC010000141.1, read on the forward strand.
CTGTTGCAGTAAAACGGAAATCATAACTAACTCCGCTCTGTGATCCGGAGAGGTTTACAACAGAACCTGTGCCCGGGCTTGAACAATATGCCCCACCACCGCTGATTGTAAACAAGCTTGGGCTTGGATTCACTGTAACGCCTGTAGCGCTTGAACTTGCTGAACAAGTCCCCTGACTGGCTGTAACTGAATAGGAACCGCTGGTGCTTACAACAATTGATTGAGTTGTTGCACCATTGCTCCATACATTGCCTGTTGCGGCGGAAGAAGTAAGAGTTACAGAACCTCCTTCACAAAAAGTTGTAGGCCCTGAAGCGCTTATGGTTGGGGTAATCGCACTGCCAATGTTTACGCTGGTTGCAGCGGATGTAACCGGACCACAATTTGGACTTGGGTTGGAATAGGCAGGGAAATCAATTTGCCAGTTGTTGATGGTTCCCAAATCTGAAGCTCCCTGGTCATATACTCGAAGTTTCCAGGTTCCATTTGGGTTAATGGTTCCACCTCCCAGAGAAGCAAAGGTTGTTTTGGTTGTAGTAAATGTACAAACAGTGAAATTGACACCTATAGGTTTAAAAGTTCCTGTAAATGGTGCGACTCCAGCAGAAATATTGGTCGTGGCAGCATCGCTGAAAATGGTGTTGGTGAAGTTGTCTCCACTGCTTCCATTGGAATTGGCTAATGCAAGCAAATCTCCATTTGGCGCCTCAAGAAAGAATTTTAAATCGCCAACCCATGGGTGGGTCATGTTGATTTTAATTGAAACACCTGAACTTTGAATGCTGGTGCCTAAACCTGAAACAGTAATTGGGCTGCTAGCACCCGTACAGGAATTATCAGGAATGGCCGCTGCTGTTGAAGTAGAGAATGATGAAGCAGGCACGGTAGTTCCGCTAATAGTAACGGTGTAATTACCAGAACTTGTTGCGCTGTAGGTCGAAGCATTGGCACCGGAAATTGGACTTCCATCCTTATTCCATTGGATGCTGTAACCGGCTGATGTGGTGGCTGTTAAAGGAATTGCACTTCCGGTACAATTTGAAACACTTCCGGTTGGACTAATGCTTGCTGTTGCGGTGGAAACTGCAACAGTCGTCGCAGTGGACGTGAGTGGCAGACTGCACAGCGTTCCTGTTACTGTATAATTTCCGGATGTATTCGCATTGTAAGTGGCTGCGGTTGCGCCAGAAATTGGACTTCCATCGCGATTCCACTGGTATGAACTGGCTCCTGCACTGGCTGTGAGCGCTACTGAACCTCCGTTACAAAAAGCAAGAGGACCAGCTGCAGCAATGGTAGGAGCACTGGCTCCAGAACTTCCAATTCCAACGGCATACATCGCATTCGTTGTTTGGGTTGCTTCAACAGAGCAAGTTCCATAAAGGTCTGTTGCAGACTGAATTGCGGCTACTCTAGCATTGGCATATTGAGAATTGCTGGTTAAATAAACAGTAAGCATTCGGTAGGCAATGGCAGCTGCTTTGTCAATTCCGATCGCACTAACATTGAAAGCATTACCCTTGTCGTTTGTGCCGCTTCCTCCTACAGAAAGAAGGTAAAACCAATAATTAAGAACACCACTGTTGTAGTGAACACCCCCATTATCACCCGCTCCTGCATACCAAGCTGTGCCCAGATAGGTGTCCGGCTGGTTGTATAAATTGGGGTTCGACATACTTCTGAATGGCGATCCGAAATCTTCACCAATAAGCCAATCGGCATTCACACCGTTGTAAAATTCGATTGCGGTACCGAAGATGTCAGAAAACCCTTCATTCATTGCACCCGATTCGTATGAATAAACCAAGTTGGCAGTTTTGGAGGTAAGTCCATGGGTAACTTCATGGGCTGCAACATCAATTGAAGTAAGTGGCCTGTAGCTTGCATTTCCGTCTCCATAAGTCATTCTGTTTCCATCCCAGAAAGCATTTACATAATTGGTGCTGTAGTGCACATAACTTAAAAGTTTGAATCCTAAGTTGTCAATGGAATTTCTGTTGAATTTTGTGAAAAAGTAATCGTAGGTTTTTTCTGTTCCCAAATGTGCATCGGTCGCATATTGATCCAGATTGGCATTTACATTGTTCCAGGTATTGTCATCATCCACAAAATCGGTATTGGCATAAGTTGTGGTTTTTTGGAGATTGTAGGTTTCAACACCCAAACCCCTTGATGTTTCACGAAGTCTGTAATTGGTGCCAGTAAAATCGGTTGTGATGGTTTGAGTGCCCGAAAAACCAGTAATGGCTGTTCCATTCACATCTGCGTGATGGATTAGATTTTCAGTGCCAAGTACTTCTCCACTTGCAGTGCTTACAAATACATACTGTCTGGACATTGGCTCATGTGCGTAAATGTTCAGGCGATATGCAAGCTCTAAATCACCACCCTTGCCTTTTCCTTTGGTCCATAAAATTTCTTGGCTTGGTACGAAGGTGGCCTTTTCATCGTGTTGCTCGTTGCGGATAAATTGTTCCTGTGACGGAAGTTCCCATTTATACACTGAAGCACCCACATGTTTTTTGGCGGCTTCAATTGATTGGGAAAAAGAAATATTCTGCTTGGCAGGCGCAATTTGCTTAGGAGCAAGGTCGCCGTTAAAGGAAATTACCTCACTGCCTTTGGCATGCACAATAAGCATGCTGTGGTTGATGGGATATCCATTATAGGTTTGTAGATAACGAAGATGTTCAAAACCGAGTTTGTCTTTTTCCAAACCAATTGGAGAAAGTCCAAAAGCGGAAGAATATCCCAGATTCTTTTTAAGCCATAGACCGAATTCTGAAACTTTTGGTCCTTGCCCGCTTTCAAAGTTGACGAAAGAAGGCTCGTTGTTTTCTTTTAAAACAATCCGAGAAGTTCCGGCAATGCGGTTAGTAGCGGCTTTGCCAGTTAGTTCTTGAGCCTGGACTTTCAAGCCAAGGGCTAATGCAAAAACAATTGACAGGGTGGAAATAAATTTTTTCGCCATCTGGAATAAAATTGGTTTGAGACAAATGAAATGAAAATCAGTCAATAATCCAAAGAATGGGTAAATGGAATTCCCACTCCTTTTTCCTTCATCGTGTTTGATTTTTTTGAGTAATGTCAATTGGCTCCTCTAAAAATGTTTCCACTTTTTAGGTGTATACCCAACTGAACAAATTAAATCAATGGATTTACAGTAAAAACCCAGCCCCAATTCAAATCATAATTTTGTAATTGAGATTATTTAAAACTGGCGCCAAAAGTTAATTGCCAATACAAATCTGACGCAAGCACAAAGCGACCCGACGGGCTTTGGCCTATATTTGCGCCTTCAAAAAAATCCGCAACCTATGCAAGGCCTTGAAAACAGCATCCGGAAACAGATTGGAAATGCAATCCGATCCCTTGGAACTCCAGGAAGCACCCTGCCCGAACTCACCATTTCGCCCACAAAACCTGAATTTAAAGGCGATATTACCCTTGTCTGCTTTCCCTTGACAAAAATTATGGGAAAAAGTCCGGAGCAGGTAGGTCAGGAAATCGGTACTTACCTTTCGGAGCATTGCTCGGAAATTTCCGGATTCAATGTGGTGAAAGGTTTCCTGAATCTTTCCATTAACGACCGTGCCTGGCTCTCTGAATTGTGGAATCTGACCCAATCTGAAGGCTTTGGCCCAATGGCTAGAAATGGTCAGAAAGTGTTGGTGGAGTTTTCTTCTCCCAACACCAACAAACCCCTCCATTTGGGCCATGTGCGAAATATTTTTCTGGGTGCTGCATTGTCGGAACTCATGGAATATGCAGGATTTGAAGTAATCAGAGCCAATCTGATCAACGACCGTGGAATCCATATTTGTAAGTCCATGGTGGCCTACAAGCGCAAGGCAAATGGAGAAACACCTGCCGGTGCCGGCATCAAAGGCGACCATTTCGTGGGCAACTATTATGTGTTGTACAACACAATGTTTAAGGAAGAAACGGAGGCTCTCGTTGCCAGTGGAATGCCGGAAGCTGAAGCGGCTGAAAAGGCCTCAATTTTACTGGAAGCCCGTCAGATGCTCCTTGATTGGGAAAATGGAGATCCGGAAGTAAAGGCCTTGTGGAAAATCATGAATTCCTGGGTGTATGAAGGTTTTGAAGCCTCTTACCGCCGGATGGGTATTCATTTTGATAAATATTATTACGAATCGGATACCTATATCCTTGGCAAAGACATTGTTCAGGAAGGACTTCAAAAAGGAGTATTCTACAAAAAAGAGGATGGCTCAGTCTGGATCGACTTGAGCGGGGAGGGACTCGACCATAAACTTGTTCTTCGCGCTGATGGCACTTCGGTGTACATCACCCAGGACATGGGCACTGCTGACCTCAAATACCAGGATTTTGGGATGGAACGCTCCGTGTATGTCGTTGGAAATGAGCAGGATTATCACTTCGAGGTGCTTTTTCACATTCTTAGAAAACTTGAAAGGCCTTATGCATTTGGACTTCACCACTTAAGCTATGGCATGGTGGATTTGCCGAGTGGTAAAATGAAAAGTCGGGATGGAACTGTGGTGGATGCCGACGACCTCATGAAAGAGGTGGTTGGAACCGCTAGGGAAAAGACTGCTGAACTCGGTAAAATCGCAGATTTTCAAGCAGATGAACTCGAAACATTGTATGAAGTTCTGGGCATTGGTGCCATTCGTTATTTCCTGCTGAAGGTGGATCCCAAAAAGCGCATGCTTTTCAATCCGCAAGAGTCGATTGAATTAAATGGCAACACGGCTACAGCCATTCAATACACGCATGCCAGGATTTCTTCCATTTGCCGCAAGGCCAGCCAATCCGGAATCGGGGAGAAATTCAACCATATGCCAGCCAGCTTAAGCAAGACTGAGAAAGATTTACTTATGCACTTGCTTCGTTTCAGGGCGCATCTTGCCGAAGCGGCTGAAAATTATAGCCCAGCCGTACTTGCCAATTACATGTACGAAACGAGTAGGCTTTACAATAGCTTTTTTGCCCACGAATCAATTTTTCAGGCAGAAACGCCGCAGCTGGTTCAATTCAGGGTTGCCCTTTCCAACCACACAGGCGAAGCAATCCGTGCTTGTGGAAAAATCCTGGGCATTGTGATGCCGGAGCGGATGTAGGCTTTTGATTGTATCGAAATCTTGTTTCCTTGTGGAAAAATTTCCTAAACAAATGAGACTTTTGGTTGCAGTTCTGCTGCTGGTTATTCTTCAGCCGAATCTGGCAGAAGCACAGGCAAAATATCCAGGTCGTCCGCCGTCTATGGAGGTTGTCCGGCAGGTGAAAGAATTTTTTGGCAAATACGATTACCACCAGAAAGTGAAGTTCATAAACCCGGATGGACTCACCGGTTATGAATTGCAAACCAGCAAGAAAACCTCGTTTGAAAGTGATGCCTTCTGGAAAGCCAATGACGACACCCTCAGCTATTTGTATGAATTTCCAAGGCCAATTAAGGATTCGCTGGATGCAAAAAACAATGGCCTGATTTCTTTTTATCCGCCCGGAGGAGAGAATATTTTGTCGGCTTTCAACTGGTCGGCTGTGGTTCGTAGAAATGGGGATACCCTCATCATTCCTTTCGATACAGCCAGGGTGGATAATCCATATGGAAAGCGTTACGACTGGACCCATCCGGGCAATTTTAAAAACTACTCCCGGGCCTGGATTTTTCCTGAAGGAATGCGGGCTGTGTCTTATCGCTGCAACCGCAAGGGTGTTTGGACCTTAAAACGAAATGTGCTTCAATTTGTGGCAGAGCCCAATCAGAATGAATTCAATTTTGAGTTGAAATATCTGCACAAAAACATTAGGCCACGGGAACTCGCAGGTCGGCCAGTTGTGTACACCAAGGAAATTCCAGTTACTAGTGATAGTGATACCATATTTTTGGAACTGCGTGACGACCAGGAGGAAGATGGCGATATGGTTTCGCTTTACTACGACCGCGATTGGATTGGGCGGAATATTCAGGTTACAAAGCACCCGCTACGGTTTTTTCTGATCATGGGAAAAGACAGAAAAGAGGCATCTTTTATTCTGCACTCAGAAAGTGAAGGTCAGATTCCACCCAATACGGCAGATCTTCAGATTTTGACCGGCGACAAGCGTTATTCGGTTGTGCTTTCCTCTTCAAAAACGGGGAGTTCGGGTATTTTGCTGAAGCGATGAAAAGGAATTTTATAGTTGTTTTAAAAATGATAAATTCTTGATGGCTTTAATTCTTACCGTAGGCTAGGGCTAAGCTGCATTTTTCAGATAACGAATCGAGCTTTTCTTCTTGCGGAATTAGTAAAGCGGACATTTTGACCAGCCACTTTTAATTTTTTAGGTTGTTTCAAAGTGTTTTGTTGAATGATTAGAATTTTATTATTTGCCGAACAGAATCAAAACCCAACTATGAAACAATTCTTTAAAAATCTAACGCCAGCAGCTTTTTCTTTCTTCGCTTCGTTCGCATTCCTTTGTTTTTTCTCAGAGAACTCAGAAGCAGCAATTTGCCGTGTTACGGTGAATGATGTGAACTATACGCCGCCACAAAAGCCTCTGCTCCCTGCGGGAGGGACCTATGCTTTGAGAATTTTTGGTGAAAATACAAATCTGTGCACCTCTGTTGTTTCAAGCGGAACCGGAATTACCATTACAAAAACTTCTGTCAATAAAGCAGTGAGTGCATGCACTACGGAAGTTCGTGTGAATGTTAGCGTAACCAGTGCTGCAGCATTGGGTGAGCGTACATTTACTGTTTTTTATTCCAATCCGGCACTTCCGGGCACGATTCTGCCTTTAGGAACATTTAAGGTTGATATTGTCGGTCCTTTTTGCAATACCCCTGAAGGCCAGTTTTCGCTTATGTTTGCACCCGTTGCCATCAATCCGGTAGTAAATCCTTCGGCAGACAACAAAATCTATACGCTGGCATTTACCTCCAATCTTTTCAGGATTGCCCAGCCCGAGGCGACCAACCTAAGCTGCCAGAATTCGGTGACCTTATTTCTGTACCACGCTGC
>CANETC010000142.1 GCA_947441055.1 Cytophagaceae bacterium
GTGATGAATTACATGCATCGCGCAATGAAAGCCCTCCGGGAAAATGAGATCATCAATAACCTGGCTGGAGTATTTTTAATTTGTATTTCATTCATTTCAGGATTTGCATTCTGGAATTTTTAATTTTCCTTTGAAATAGTTTAATCAATTTTGATTAGAAAACTATCCAGAATTGGCTCTCATCATTTATTAAAAACTTAAGTTTTACTTCTATGAAAAAACTCCTATTTTTCTTTTTTGCATTAAGTTCCTTTTCAGCTTTTTCGCAAACCTTTGATGTTACTTTCAAATTAAATCTGAAGGGTCAAAGTTTTCCTTTCACCACACCAGAAGTGAATGGTACCTTTAACAACTGGTGCGGAAATTGCAACCAAATGACCGATGCCAATGGTGACAGCATTTGGGAAGCTGTGATTCCTCTGCCTGCAGGCAATATCGAATATAAATTTTCTGCCGACAATTGGGGACAGCAGGAGGCCCTTCCAACAGGAACTCCATGTACCATTTTTACACCACCATCCTTCAACAACCGTAAACTGACTATAACTTCTTCGGTTGTTTTGAAAGCCGTTTGTTGGAACTCTTGTGATACATGCACTGGCGGCCCAATCGGACCAAGCCTTCAGCAAATTTCTCTTCCAATTACCTGGCAGGATACTGCAAATGTAAACTACACAACAACTGACTTTGGTGGTACTTTTTCTTCAGTGGTTGCAGATCCAATGAATCCTTCCAAATTGGCACTCAAGATTGTAAAGGGAAATACCGCGGAGGAGTGGGCTGGTACAACACTCGGCACAGCTGGAGGTTTTCAAACAGCAATGCCTTTTTCAGCAAACAGCAATCAAATGCAGGTAATGGTTTATTCTCCAGCTGCAGGAACCATTTTCCGTTTAAAAGCAGAGGACAGAACCAACCCAACAAAATCCGTAGAAACACCTGCAGTTTGCGTTCAGTCAAATGCATGGGAAATTCTGACTTTTGATTTTAGCAACCCTGCAAGCGGTACAAATCCAATTAATTATGGTAACACTTACAACAAGCTTTCCATTTTCCCGAATTTTGGTGTAACGGGTGCAGTAGCTGGAGAGAAAGTCTATTATGTTGGGGAAGTTGTTTTTGGCACTTTTACGGGTATCGAGGATTTGAAATCACCAGGAATATCTATTTATCCTAATCCAGTATCAGATCAAATTCAAATCGGATGGAATGGAGTTTTTTCCAAAATTTCTATTTTTAATCTTCAAGGTCAAGAAATCATTACCGAAAATCCAACTCAAAAGACTGCTTTCATTAATACAAGCAAATTGGATAAAGGCTTATACCTGATAAAGTTAATTCACGAGGACAAAGTCTTTGTTTCTAAGTTTACAAAGGAATAAGTTGAGACTTAAAAAATCATCCAGTTTTAAAATTGGAGAAACAAGAAAAGAAACTACCCCTTCATTCAAGGGGTAGTTTCTTTATTAGGAATGGCTTAAATATTATTGTCACCATGTACAGATTAACTTCTTTATAAGCATATAAGGTGGTTAAGAGTTCAAATACTCAGTTCCTTAAAACTTGTCTTGTCTTATTCTTGACATTACTACACATTTCTGTGAAGGCTCAGGATTCTAAAGAACCTAAATTAAATTTAGCTCTTTATGAGGGTGTTGTTGTCGGGGGGTATGTGGACAAAGGTTTATTCCTGAATTTTGGTGGACCCAATGTGAATGTAATCCATAAAAGCTCAAAAATTATGTTGGGGATGTTTCCGTCCTTACGGTTCCAAGAAGACCAAGGAACTCCGAAAAACTCCTTTGTTACACCCGGTTTGGGCATTGGTGTTTCATACATGTTTAAAAGCCTGGTCCTTCAAGTGCCATTTTACTACAATTCCAAAACGGCAAAAGTAAATGGCAGTTGGAATTTAGGTTTTGGCATTGGTTTTAAAATTTCGGGATTGAACAAGAAATTAAGATGATTTTCCCAACTACTGGCTGTGAAAAAAGTTTCTTCAGTTTTTTGCATGAAGGAATTTGTTTCAATATTTCTCTAGTTTAGAACTGAGTAAACCATGAAAAAAAGAAATCTTGTATTTGTAATTCTATTTTTTCTAGCCAGCTGCCCTTCCTATGCAGGCAAGGAAAATTATTTGGTACGCTGCAACCAGAAATTGGTTGAAGTGTTAATGGAAGATCTTTTTACACCCGTTGTGGCAAGCCGGGTGAATGTTTATCCCAATTTGGCCGCGTATGCGGTTCTGGTTCAAAAAGGAAAAACGCTGGAGCCTCTTGAAGGGAAATTGAATCAATTTGAAAAAATTTCCGAGCCTAAAAACAAAGTTGATTTATCTCTTTCTGCCCTTTTTGCTTTTACCACAACGGCAAAAAAGCTAGTATATAGTGAGTATATTTTTGATGAATTTGAGGCCAAAGAATCAAGAATCTGGCTCGCAAAAAACAAAAAAGACACCCTGCTTTTGCGCCATTCCAAAGAATACGGGAGGCAAGTGGCACAGGAAATAATTGTTTGGATGAAAAAAGATATTTACGACTACACCCGAACTCTTAGCCGGTATGTGATTGCAGATTCTGCAGGTGCTTGGATTCCTACAGGACCTGGATATGCGAATGCTTTGGAGCCCAATTGGCCTTTAATGCGGTCTTTTGTTTTCGACAGTACGAATTCCATCAAAGCCATTCCGAATGTAAAATACAGTGAAGACAAAAGCTCCGAGTATTATAAAAATGCACTTGCTCTTTATTCGCAATCACAGGCCCTGGACACTGCCAAGCGATTGATCGCCTGGTATTGGGACAACAATCCCAACATTTTGAAATCGGATGGCCATGTCAATTATTTCATTCATAAAGTAAGTCCCGGAGGCCATTGGGTAAGAATTGCCTGCCAGGCCGTAAAAAACAGAAACCTGGACGAATTCCAATCAGCTGAAGTTTTTACCTATTTGGCCTTGGGTATTTATGAAGGATTCCTTAGTTGCTGGATTGAGAAATATAAATCCAATGCCATGCGGCCGGAAACCTATATCAATCGCCTCATTTCACCTCAATGGAAGTCGTATATCGAAACTCCGCCTTTTCCTGAGTATACCAGCGGGCATAGTGTCGTTTCCAGCGCCAGTTCTACCATTCTTACTGCCTTAATTAAACAGCCGTACGCCTTTACCGATTCCAGCGAAATGTATCTGGACATGCCTCCACGAAAGTTTAAAAGTTTAAGAGAAGCCTCCAATGAAGCCAGTATGAGTCGCTTTTATGGCGGAATTCATTTTATGCCTTCTTTAACTAATGGCATCATCCAGGGAAATGAAGTAGGCAATTTTATTTTGGGCCGATTTAAGAAAGCAATAAAGTGAAGAGATATAGCGGTTTACAAGTACTTATTATTCTGGCTGCTTGCTTTGGTTCTTTAGGCCTTTCTGCTCAGAATAAGTTGTTTTCTTTGGTCTCTCCTGATTCTTCAGGAGTTAAATTTTCCAACATTATCAAAGATGATAAAGAGATCAACATCCTTGAATATCTATATTTTTACAATGGAGCCGGGGTTTCTATCGGGGATGTAAACAATGATGGATTGCCTGATTTGTATTTTACATCCAATAGATACGGATGTAAACTTTACCTCAACAAGGGGAATTTGAAATTTGAAGATGTAACCAAAAAAGCCGGTGTGGGCGGATATCCTGGATCCTTTGTGACGGGCGTAGTGATGGTGGATATCAACAACGACGGATGGATGGATATGTATGTGTGCCGTTCTGCATCCAATGACCCTGAAAATAGACGAAACATTTTATATGTAAATAATCAGGATGGCACTTTTACCAATCGGGCAAAGGAATATGGAATAGATGATGATGGCTACGGCAATTGTGGTTATTTCAATGACCTGGACGGCGATGGAGATTTGGACCTCTTCGTTTTAAACCACGCACACAATTTTGTAGAAACAGATGGCATGCACCTCACCTACAACGATTCCAAGGTGTTGGTGGCAGCAAAAGATACCTCGCTTCGGGGCGAATCAAGCCGGTATTATGAAAATATAAATGGGAAATTTGTTGATAAAACCTACGAAGCAGGTCTTCGGACAAGGTCTTTTGGCTTAAGTGCCTTACTTCAGGATTTTAATGGTGACGGAAAAACGGATATATATATGGCCAACGATTTTCTGGAGCCAGATTACCTTTTTGTGAATAAAGGAAATGGAAAGTTTGTAAACGAATTTGACAAGCATTTCAGGCATGGTTCCTACTTCAGCATGGGCACCGACTATGCAGATCTGAACAATGACGGTCACAGTGATTTGATTGTGACGGATATGTTGCCCACAGACAATCGACGCCGGAAGCAATTGCAGCGGCCGAGTAATTACGATGTGTTTGATAAACAAGTTAAATACGGATTTGGATATCAGTACCTTAAAAATGTGGTTCAGGTCAATAATGGAAATAGCCAGTATTCTGACCTCAGTTATATTACTGGAATGGCCTTCAGCGATTGGAGCTGGGCCGTTTTGATCAATGACTTCGACTTGGATGGTCTCAAAGATGTGTACATAGCCAATGGGATGCCACGGGATATTCACGATTTGGATTATGTCCGATTTAAAATGGACTCGATTAACAAAGCACTGGTTAAAACAAAGAATGCCAATGATATTCTGAAATTATTGTCGGCCATACCCACGGTTCGGATTCAGAAACACTATTATAAAAATTATGGCAATCTTCAATTTAGAAAAGAGAGCAAAGAGTCTGGCCTAGAGGAATTTGCTTGGAGTTTTGGTGCGGCTTACGGCGATTTGGATGGCGATGGAGATCTTGAAATTGTGGTGAACAACACAAATGATTATGCCTTCATTTATAAAAACAATTCGGTGGAATCTCAGCTGGGGAATTCCATTCAGATTTTACTTAAAGGACCAAAAAACAACCTGAATGGGATTGGTACAAAAATCGAAATCACCACGCCCGACGGAAAAAAAACCAGCACAATTGTCAATCCGATGAAAGGCTATTTGTCGAGTCACGACAAGAAACAGGTAATTGGAATTGGTAAAAATTCGGAAGCACATTTGGTGATAACTTGGCCCGACGGCAAGCAAAAAACCTTTAATGCAGTTAGGGCAGGAAACCCATTTTCCGTTGAATATGAAGTAGGTCTAGAAACCGCTCAAAAATCTGAAAAAAAGAATTTCCTTTTTAAAGATCTAACCGACAAAACCAGGCTTAATCACTTTTACAAGGAGAATGAATATATAGATTTCAAACTGGAACCCCTTCTGCCTCACAGGTTTTCCCAATTTGGCCCTTGCCTGGCAGTTGGCGATTTCAACGGCGACAAACGGGAAGATTTATTTGTAGGCGGAGCAAAAGATCAATCCGCCACGATTTTTTTCCAAAATGTCGATACCTCTTTTTCAGCCTCAAAACAACCTGCATTTGAAGCCGATAAGCTATTTGAAGATGGAGCTGTTTCGGTACTTGACTTTGACAAAGACGGTGATAATGACCTGATTGTGACAACCGGTGGGAACGAATTTCCAAAACAGACTTCCAAATACCCAATTCGGATTTATTTGAACGATGGCAATGGAAATTTTAAAGCCAGTAAATATTCTGCTAAGTTTTTCACTTCGGCCAACACCATAGCCATTTCGGATATAGATAAGGATGGAAATCCTGAAATTTTTGTAGGTGGCAGGGTGGTACCGGGCCATTACGGACGAATTCCAAGAAGCTATCTATTCACGGTAAAAGGGGACTCATTGCAAGAAATTCAGGTTTCTTCGACAATTACTTCGGCTGGTATGGTGACTTCAGCTGTCTGGGCCGATTACAACAACGATGGGTGGATGGATCTGACGGTGGCAGGAGAATGGATGCCGGTTTCCATTTTCTACAACGACAAAGGCGTACTTCGCAATCAAGCCTTTACAATGGATAACAGTCAGGGCTGGTGGAATAAAATAGTGGCTGCTGATGTGAACAAAGATGGAAAAACAGACCTGATTGCCGGAAACATGGGTTTAAATTCCAGATACCGTGGAAATAAAGATAAGCCCATCACCATGGTTGTGAGTGATTTCGACAACAATGGCAGCACGGATTGCATGATTAGTCTATTTGTCCGTGACAAAAGCTACCCTATAGGCTTGAGAGATAATGTTTTAGAGCAAATGCCCTACCTGAGAAAAAAATTCCTTCGTTATCATTCCTATGCAGATGCTACAGTTCAGGATATTTTTACACCCCAGCAATTGGAAAAGGCAACCCACTTTTCGGCTACCAATCTGGTTAGTACGGTATATTTGAATGCAGGGAACGAAACTTTTAAGGAATTATTTTTACCTATCGAAGCCCAGTATTTTCCCATTAATGCAATTGAAGTTCATGATTTTAATCAAGATGGAATCAGCGATTTGCTAATTGCCGGCAATGACTTTTCATCTGAAGTGGAAACCGGAAGAAACGATGCCGGAATAGGTTTGTACCTAATTGGTCTGGGTGATGGGAATTTTAAAACTTTGCCCACTACGGAATCGGGTTTGTTTATTTCTGGCGATGTAAAGTCTATGGTACCCATCAAATCAGGAAACCAATCGGTTTTTGTGATAGGAAAAAATCGGGATTATCTCCAGGTGATTGGAAAAACAGGTCGCTAAATTTCAAGTGCGGCTGAAATAATTCTCCAATAAGCTTGGTTTGGTTATTGTCTTTCTTTAGGTTAAAGAATAAAACTGGTGCACATGTGCTATCTTTTACGCACTTGATTCCTTTTAGCTGCCCCAATGTAGTTTAAGCCGTTTTTGTCCTTAGGCCTTCGTTGTCAGGGTAAAACGTGGAGTAGCCTCTCACCTGTGATGGCTGGTCCTTATTTGAAGCAGTTTAGCGCGGTAAACCTGCTTGTCGGAAGAAAGGGATTTCCCAATGGGAATACCATGATAAAAACTTCATTCTGCTTTTGGTTATAATAATCTACCTTTCCGCTCTTTAAAGTTATGAGAGTTATTACAATGATTTCAGACTTATTCAACTTTACTACCGGAAAAGCAAGTCTGTTCGCGTTATTCCTTTTGGTGTCATCAACCGCCTTTTCTCAGGTGGATGTGGTTTACAATGATCTGGTTTGGTCAGACGAGTTTGATTATCAGGGGCCAGTAAACTCAGGCAAGTGGCATCACCAGACTCGGATTCCTGCCGGAGGAAGCTGGTACAACAATGAGGTGCAACACTATACCAACCGTCTATCCAATTCTTTTGTATCTGGGACTGACCTCAACATTGTAGCCAAAAGGGAAAATTTTACAGATCAGAATGTAAGTAAACAATTTACCTCTGCCCGCTTGAATTCTAAATTTGCTTTCAAGTATGGCCGGGTTGATATCAGAGCCAAAGCTTCGAATAATCCAGGAACCTGGCCAGCCCTTTGGCTTCTGGGTAAAAACATCAACGAA
>CANETC010000143.1 GCA_947441055.1 Cytophagaceae bacterium
GCCTTTGCTGGGCTTGTATCCAATAGGCTCGAAAAGCATGTTCCAGCGGAGTGCCCTGAACCAGTGCGCGGCAATGGTGGTAAGAAAAGTCGCCAGAACTGCAGGAATGCTGGCAGATTGAAATTCAACCAGCATCTTGCCAAAGTCCTTGTCTTTATAAGCATACCAAAGTAAAAATGCCGCTAATAGAATCGGCAAAAAGTAACCCAGAAATTTCTTCATCCTGTTAATTGGGTGCAAAGAAAGTCGAAAACAGAGAATTTGAACCTAGTCCTTGAAAAAGGAAGGGTTTGTTCATCTGTTTTTTTAATTATTTGGGTTATTTTTCAATTACTTAAAACTGAAAACTCTGGATACATTAAAGCCATAAAGTATGTCTCCTTTGCTCCATTTGTTGGAAGTGCCTCCAATAAAATCTCTTTCAATCAGGCCATTGGTGTTTGTTACATGTAGTTGAAAAACATGGCCTCCTGTTTCAATATCAAAACCAAGGCTGAAACTATTATTCAATTTTTCAACGGCGTATAGATCAGGCTTAAACCGCAGGAAATACTCCGCATTGAACGAGGTGCGTTTTGAGATTTTTATACGGCCACCCATGCCAAGGCTGTAAATGTCATTGGCCTGAGAAGGTGTTTCTTTTTGATTGCGGTGCATTAATCCCGGGCTCAACTGCAGGGAAAAACCATCGGTGAATTTTCTGGCAATCAGGGCTTGAAAGGTGTAAGTGGTGCGGTCTGTAAGAGTTGAAGTGATGGATGTTTTTACAACATTTACGGCTGCAGTTCCAACAAGCGAAATGCTTACAGGCATAGAATTGGTCTTAGTCTGCCTCAAAATTCTAAACTTGGATAAATAATCCCAGGCCTTGTTTCCGGCATTGTTTCTGCCAACACCAACCATCCACCAGTCGTTTATTCCGTATTCCAGCGCCAGCCGGATACTTGCTGCATCGAGTCCCCAGAACCCTTCATATCCATTTGAAATTTTACCAAAGCGGTGGTTTATTCTAAAATCGAGATGTCGGCTCGCAACATGCTCCACACTGTGGCCATTTAAAACCCTCGTTGTTTTAAAGGTTGCCATAACCGGATCTGGTTTTGTAGGTTCATTGCCCAGCATGCTTAAAAGGTCTTCCTGGGCATTTGCACTGCCAAGGCTTAATAATCCGATGGCCAGGGCCGAAAAGTACTTCTTCATAAAATTTTAATTGATTGTCTATTATTTCATTCCCTGGCAAATCCAGGTTTCAATTTTTTTCATGTCGGCCTCAGACATAGCAGGGCCACCTTTTGGCATTGGATGATCCCCCTTAAATCGTATTGACTGAATAAACCTGTCTTTTTTGTCTTTTACATAAGCCCTGATCGTGGTGCTGTCTGAAAGTAATGGTGAGGAGCCACCTGAACCGTGGCAAGCAGTGCAACTTTGGTTGTTGAAAATACTGTCTACACTCGTGTAAGTGTATTTAGCAGAATCGTTACAAGTTTGAGCCTCATGGTATGCACAACCTGCTAACAAGCCAAAAAGCAGTAAAATCAAAAAGTGCTGAGTGAATTTTATAGGGTTTGACATTGTACTTTTAAATTGTTGCACGCAATTAATGAAAAAAGATTTCCGGATGCTTTGACAGAGGATACTTTTGTAGAAACAAATCCATGAAAATTCTATGCATCGGCCGCAATTATGCGGATCATATCCAGGAACTGGCAAACGAAAAGCCAGATGAACCGGTTGTTTTTTTGAAACCAGAAACTGCTTTGGTTGTTGGAAATCAGTCTGTTCCGTATCCAAAATTCACTCAAGATATGCACCATGAACTGGAAATCGTTTTGAGAATAAACAAGGAAGGGAAAGACATTGCCGAAAAGGATGCTCCAAATTATTTTGATGCCATTGGCTTGGGAATTGACTTTACAGCCAGAGACCTTCAAACGAAGTTAAAATCGAAAGGTCTTCCCTGGGAAATTTCCAAAGCATTTGACCATTCGGCTCCAGTTTCTGAATTCTTTCCTAAAAGTGAATTTTCAGATTTAGCGAATCTTAATTATCATCTGCATGTAAACGGAGAGAAACGACAAACTGGAAATACTTCCTTCATGCTTTTCCCTTTTAATGAAATTATAAGCTGGATCTCCCGTTATTTCAGCCTTCAGCCTGGAGATCTGGTTTTTACAGGAACTCCTGCAGGTGTTTCGGCAGTAAAACCCGGCGACAGCTTGGAGGCCTGGCTGGAAGACAAAAAAGCCCTGGATTTCCTTATTTCTTAAAATTAATGAAATTGAAAATTCGCTTTCTGTTTTTTGCTCTGGTTTTTTCGGTCGGTATTGCGAATTGCCGTACAGGAAATCCAGTTTTCAAGACTTCAAAAAAAGGCGGCTTTTTATTTCCTATAAAACCTGGTCAGCCGGCATCTCTTACAGGCAATATGGGCGAAATTCGGTCCAACCATTTTCATGGTGGTTTGGATATTCGAACCGGTTGGGCTTCCGGCGTAGCGGTTCTGGCCGCAAAGGATGCTTATGTAAGCAGGGTGATAATGGCCGGCGAAGGCTATGGAAATACGATTTTCCTCACCCATCCCGACGGTTTTGTTACCCTTTACGCGCATCTTGAAAGGCTGTCTGAGCCGCTTCATTCCGCTGTAAAAAAGCAGCAGTATGGTCAAAAATCTTTTGAGGTGGATCTTCGCTTTTTGCCGGGTCAATTTGAGTTTAAACAAGGTGATGTAATTGCAATTTCCGGAAACACAGGTAGCAGCCGCGGTCCTCACCTTCATTTTGAAATTCGGGATACTTCCGGAATTGTGTACAATCCACTCAGCTTTGGTTTTTTGGAAGTGCCTGACAAGCTTCCGCCGGTTGTAGACAGGTTGGCAATTGTGCCCTTGGAAACCCAAGCGCGGGTGGATGGAAAATTTGAAAGAATTGAAATTCCGGTAAGAGAAGCGGGGAAGGAATTTCTGGCAACCAGAAGTCCGGAAATCAGCGGCACAATCGGATTGGAAATAAAGGCCCGCGACAGAATAAACAATGGAACTTCAAACGGAGGCGTTTTTTGTATTGAGATGTACTTGGATGGAAAATTGATTTACTACCACAACCTGAGCCAGTTTCCATTCTTAAAAAGCAACCATGTGAATCAGTTGATTAACTATCGGAATTTCAGACTCACATCAGAAAAATTTCAGAAAATCTATTACCCGGACGGATATTATCAAACCCGCAATACACCTCAGGCTCAGCATGGAAAAATCAGAATCCCCCCTGGTATAAACGGAGAACTTGAAATTGTTCTGTTTGATGTAGATGGCAACAAGCGCGTTTGCCGGATGGGTTTGAAAGGCGTGGAAAATGAATTGAAGCCTCAGGTATTTGGAAAGGCTGCAACCCGGCTTTCTCACGATGTGATGGACAATACCCTCCAGATTCGTACAAATGGTGATGCATATCCATCCGGGAATCTTGAGCTATTTATTCGTGGGAAAAAGGTTGAACTCCAGCCAGCTTACAAGGAGGCCGGCGGTCTCGTTTTTTTACATGATTTAAGAACTGGCCTTCCAGATTCAGCAAGGGCAGGGGAGAAGTGTAAAAAGAAGTTTTCCTTTTGTGGACTTTTGCCTTCAGGCGAAAAGCATAACATTTCTTTGCCGGGTCTGGGTTTAACCATTAAGGAAACTTGCCTTTTTGATACGCTTTTTCTGGAGGCTGACAAAGACGAAACAGGTGCTTGCCGATTAAATACTTCCCTGATTCCTCTGGCCGATTTTATGACGGTGAGTTTGCCTTGTCAGGCAGGATTTGTTACCGAAAAGCAAGTCGCCTGTGCCGAAGCATTGTCTGGAGTGTTCAGCAAGGCGCTTCCTTCTGAGGATCGTGCTGGCAATGTGTTTTTTACAAGTAAATATCTGGGCCGCTTTCGCTTGCAACAAGATAGCACTCCGCCGGTAATTAAGACTGGCGTTTGCAGCTCGATGCAAGCCCGATTTGATATTTTCGACAACCTTTCCGGTATCGCAAAGGTTGAGGCGAGTATTGATGGAGATTGGATTTTAATGGTGTACGACAAAAAGCGCAATCTGCTTTATTCGGAGCCATGGCCTTCGCAATTGCCAATGCGTGGGGAGTTTACGTTAAAGGTTACCGACAAGGCCGGAAATCAACGGGTGTTCAGCAAGAAAATCGGAGTTTAAAACTCCTTAATCAAAAGGTCAATTTACTCACGAAGTCTTCGGATCCTGGTCGAGCATTTCTATATCCTGAATAAGCACTCGTTTTGAAATGGACTTCCCTGTTGGGGTTGCAGCGAGTCCGCCGAGGGCTGTTTCTTTATACATGCTGTCCATGTTTTGTCCAACTTCTCCAAGCGCTGTAACGCATTCATCTACAGGAATTACAGCATCTACATGCGAGATGGCCATTTGCGCGGCTGCAAAAGCAATGGCTGAAGCAGAAGCATTCCGAACCACACATGGAACTTCGACAAGTCCAGCAACTGGATCGCAGATCAAGCCGAGCATGCACTGAATTACAATTCCAACAGAATTGAAAACTTGAACCGGACTTCCACCAAGCATGTGAACAAGTGCGCCAGAAGCCATGCAAGCAGCTGATCCAGTTTCTGCCTGGCATCCACCAACGGCACCAGCAAGTGAAGCATTTCGTTCAATAATTAATGCAATGCCTGAAGCAACGAGCAATCCGTCGATGATTTGCTCGTCAGAAAGTGAATGAATTTTCTGTGCGCTTGTTAAAACTCCAGGTAAAATTCCTGAGGCGCCAGCGGTAGGAGCAGCAACAACTCGGCCCATACAAGAGTTCACTTCTTTGGCCGCCAAAGCGGATGCTACCAGCATTGTAAACTCAGGAGAAAGTACATGTATGCTGGAATTCGCTACTTTTTTCCCTGAGTTATTCACCATTCCAGATCTTGATGTCATGTCTTCCTTTAGCCCGGTGGCGACCGCTTCTTGCATAACTTTCCAGGCCTTTAAGAGTCCTTCCCGGATTTCCTCTTCTTTTTTGTTCTTTTGCGTGATTTCATATTGGAGCACAGGTTGGTGAAGAGCCAGCCCGCTCGCCGTTATTTCATCTATCCAATCTTGGAAGGAGTCAAAAAGCATATTCAAATATTTTCGGTGTACGGCCGAAATCTACGAAGGGATTTTTTCTTTGGCCTAAGGTCATTTAGGATTTCCCTTGTTGGGATATTTTTTCTGCTGTTTTTTTTTCAATGCATTCCAGTTTTTTCACAGGAAATGCTGATTCCGGAAAAAATGGTTTTCGAAGGACTTCATAAAACCAAGGAAACAATTGTCCGAAGGGAGATGGCATTCAGTGCCAAGCAGCCTTTGGCTATGAAAGATACCGCAGTGATTTTTCGAAAATGCCTGAATAATCTTTTTAATACCCGGCTTTTTAATACTTGCCGATATTATCTGGATTCCTTGAAAACCAATGATTCGGGAATTATTTCAGCCAATGTTGTTTTTGTCCTTCAGGAGAGGTGGTACACCATTCCAATTCCTTTGCTGGAACTTGCGGACCGAAATTTCAACGAATGGTGGTATGACAGAAAACATGATTTCCGGCGAATCAATGCAGGTTTGACCATTATCCAAAAGAATGTAAGGGGCCGCAACGAAGACCTGATGCTGGGCATTCAGACTGGTTTTACAAAAAAGCTGTATTTCTCTTATTTCATTCCTTATTTGGATAAGAAACAGATTTTTGGAGTCAAACTTCAATCCATTCTTCTATCAAATAAGGAGGTAGCAGTAAGGTCATCCAACAATGTCCTTCAATATCAAAAAGACGAAAATTCATTCGGCCGGGAAAGAATCCTGAGCGGTATTCAAATCACCGCCCGGAAAAGCATTTACCAATACCATAGCTTGGATGTAAATTATTACTATTCAAGGGTTTCGCCTTTCGTGCTGAATTTAAACCCGGATTACTTTCTTGGAAAGTCATTTCAGCGGTATTCCGAAATAAGGTATTCCTACACGCTGGATCACCGCAATTACCGCATTTATGCAACCAAAGGCTGGTTTATGCAGGCAAGGGTCAGTAAGCTAGGCATTTTACCAACCGATAATTTTAGACTCTGGACCGGCCAGGCTTCGTTCTCGGCCTACTTGCCGATGGGAAATGGGTTCTTTTTCGCAAGCCGCTTTGATGGAGAAATTGGTCAAAGTCGGCGGCTTCCTTATCTGGGATCGAGGACGCTAGGATATGAAAACCGTTTTGTTCGTGGTTATGAAAGAAATGTAATGGAAGGAAATTCGAGCTTTCATTTCCGTAACAGCCTTAGAAAGAAGATTTTAGGTAAAGTTTGGGAAACGGACCAGATTTCACTTTCTCAGTTTCGGCGCATTCCTCTTGATATTTATGTATGTCCGTTTTTGGATTTCGGTGGCATTCGAAATCCCTGGGTTTTGCCGGAAAATAAACCACTGGTAAATACATTTCTCCTGGGTTATGGACTTGGATTGCATATGGTTACATTTTACGATTTGGTTTTCCGAACTGAATTTACTTTCAACCGGCAGGGAGGACGGGGACTTTATTTTTCACTCATTAGCGACATTTGAGAATTGGAATTTACAATCAGGCCGGCCGGGCAAAGCGATATGCCGGCAGTTATGGAAATGATACGAGAACTTGCAGCCTTTGAAAAAGCCGAAGACAAGGTTGAAATTCAGGCAGAAAGGCTTGTTGAAGATGGATTTGGAAAAACGCCGGCTTTTCATTGTGTGCTTGCCTGTTTCGGGGAAGAAGTTGCAGGTTTCTGCCTGAGCTGGTTCCGGTATTCCACCTGGCGGGGCAAACTACTTTATGTAGAAGACTTGTATGTGAAGGAAAAATTCAGGGGCAAAGGGGCAGGAACTGCGCTGCTTGAAGCAGAATTTCAAATCGCCAAAAGCCTGAAAATTCCTTTCATCCACTTACAGGTTTTGGATTGGAATACCCCTGCAATTGAGTTCTACAAAAAATACGATGGGCAGTTTGATGCCGAATGGCTCAATGTTTTGCTTCCTGTTCGGTCCTGATAATTCGCAATATTTCCTCTGATGCCCAAGGCGCAAGGCTCACGCCTTTGGTTCCCATGCCATTGATGCAGTAAAGATTGTCTTCGATTTTTTTTATGATTGGGAGGCGGTCTGGGGTGGTAGGTCTTACACCGGCCCAGGCTTTTTCTAGCTTCAGATTTTGTTTGATGTGGGGCAAAAGGTCAGAAGTTACTTCTTCAAGTCCGACTTCATCCAGAATGTGGTTACGGACATCGCGCTCGTAAGTAGAACCTGCTAGTACATTTCCATTTTCGAGGGGAATCATAAACTTGTCAGTTTTCAGAATGTCCTGTCCCCAATCTGGCATTCCTGAAAATTCATACATCTGCCCTTTAACAGGCCAAAGGTCTTGACCAACCCAGGGGCAATCGA
>CANETC010000144.1 GCA_947441055.1 Cytophagaceae bacterium
AGATAAAACTGCTGAACTGAAATCAGGCATGGAAGTGCCTTTGAAAGATCATAATATTGCTGTTCCTAAAATGTTGTTGATGAAGATCGCTGAAAAGATACGTGTGGATGTAGATTTCATTTTAAAGCCGAAGGCATAAACAAGTTTTTGCTAAAAAGAACCCCGGCAAACCTGCTGGGGTTTTTTCGTTTTTAAGGTTTGCTCAATGTACATTTGTGGAATAAATCACAGGGAAGTATGTTCGACATGATGAAAATGATGGGCAAGCTGGGGGAAGTAAAAACCCGCATGGCTGAAGCCCAGGAAGCCATTGCCAAAATGGAAGTGAGCGCAGATGCTGGCGCTGGAATGGTAAAAGCCACTATAAACGGAAGTCGAAAATTAACCGGACTTGAAATAGATCCTTCCCTTTTAAATGCCCAAGATGCTGGTATGCTTCGGGATCTCGTAATCGCCGCAGTAAACAATGCCGCAACCAAAATGGAGGAGCTCTCCAAGGAAGAAATGAAAAAGAAAACGGAAGGCCTTCTTCCCAATATCCCGGGTCTTGACCTTGGCGCTTTCGGAATCTGACATCACCGTCGCCATCCTAAATTGGAATGGCCTTCACCACCTGAAGCAGTTTCTGCCTTCGGTTTTGGTGCATTCGGGAAATGCCAGAATCCGGGTAATTGACAATGCGTCCGGTGATGATTCTGTTTTATGGTTGCGAGAAACACACCCGCAGGTTGAACTTGACATTCTGGATCGGAACCATGGATTTACTGGCGGTTACAACATTGGCATTCGCAACATTTCAACACCATTGGTTGTCCTGTTAAACTCTGATGTAGAAACAAAAGCTTTCTGGATAAGACCCTTGCTGGAATTGATGAATTCAAAACCAGGGATTGCAGCTTGTCAACCTAAAATTCTTTCCTGGGCAAATCCAAATCAATTCGAATATGCAGGCGCCGCAGGAGGATTTATCGACAGTTACGGCTATCCTTTTTGCAGAGGCCGACTTTTCGGAAGTTGCGAATTGGATGAAGGTCAATATAACCAAGCGAGACCTGTTTTTTGGGCAAGTGGTGCCTGCATGATGATTCGCCGGGATGAGTTCATCAATTCTGGTGGATTGGAGACACGCTTTTTCGCCCACATGGAAGAAATAGACCTGTGCTGGCGTTTATGGCACAAGGGAAAAGAAGTTTGGGTAGAACCATCTTCAGAAGTTTTACACCTTGGTGCTGGAACACTTTCAAAAACAAGTCCGAGAAAAACCTTCCTGAATTTCCGAAATGGACTTGCCATGTTGTTCATCAACAGCAGTGGCGACTGGGCAGCAATTCGGATTGCAAGCCGACTTCTACTCGATGGTTTGGCAGGAATACAATTCCTTTTCAAAGGAGAATTTGCCAACTGCTTTGCAATTATCCGGGCGCACTTCGCTTTTTATTCCGGGATTGGATATTGGCTAAAAAGACGACAAGAAAATTCAAATGCCAGAACCAGCGCGGTGCCGCACAAAGTAATTTTCAGAGGAAGTCTGGTGAAGACTTACTTCTTACTTGGCAAACGAAAGTTCTCTCAGCTTTTGGAATTGCGTGATTGATTCCAATCCTGCATGAGTTTATCTGAAAATAACTCCCAGTCCTTGAGGATAAGTTCTGAATAACGATCCATTTTACTTAGTGACTTTGAAAGCAATTCCCTAAGATCTGCATCTTGATTTTGTTTGGTTACATGGGCAAACACACCCGAAGCAATTCCTGAAAATTTTAAATCGTTGGCATAATCCAGCACAAATTTCCTTTGATTGAAATCGGTCAAAGTATCCTGAATTTTTTGTTTATGGTCTCCCGCCATTTCAAAAGAAAAAAGGCGGATTAGTTCTGGATCGGTTTGTTGAAGGCTGGCATACATCAAATCACCAATGGCAGGATTTGATGACATTAAAATTCGGTCAAGCCACATTTCAAACAAAAGGTGGTATAAAAAGAATTTCCTATTGACACCCGAAATTTGAAAGCCAATTTCATCTTTCCACAAATTGTATCCATTCCAGAAAAAGGCAGAGTCATGAAAATGCTTGTCTGCAAACCAATGCAAATCCATGCCCGCCATCAACAATCCGAGTTGAACCGGAAACGCATCCGGTAAAACCGATTTTGACAATTGAAAACCGGCCCTCCTACCTATATCAGGGAGAATGGACCCCGTATGAAACTCTGGGTTTTCGATTTGGCTAGCCAGAATAAAATGTGCCAGAAAATTCATTTAAGGCTGAAATAGCAAAAGCAATGCCAGAAGTGAAATCAAAATTCCAGCCAGATTTATCTTTGAAAATTTATCCCGGAAATACAAATACGAAACCAAGCTTGTAAATACAATTACTCCAAGGTTGGCAACAGGAAAAACCACATTACCCTTATGCTCAAAAGCATTCAAAGCCAGTAAAATGCTTTTATAGGAAATGAAATTCGGAAGTCCCAGCCAAAACCCTGGCCATGCATTTCGGAAATTAAATTTCATGCTACCCGAAAAAATCCGAATCAAAGTCAGCAGGCCAGCGGCAAGAAAAGCACCAAAAAACACCACAAACACAAATCCGGAAGATTGAGATTCTGGAACCAAATGCTGGTTTATTGATTGTGTCAAGATATCAGTGAAACCTGAACCTAAAAAAACAACCACTGGCAACAACCAAACCCATTTCATTTTCACACTGGCATAACCTGCTCCTGTTTTTTGTGCGCTTAAAAAAATGGCAATGACACAAAGGAGCAAGCCCGCCATTGGACGCAAACCAATTTCCTGATTACTAATTAGGATTGTAAAAAAGAAAGGTAATACAAGAGAAAGTTTATTGGCAACGGAAGAAACTGATAGTCCTAAGCGCCTCACACTTTGTTCAGTGAACGAAAAATTGATCAAAAACAAAACACCCAAAAAAAGCGCCGGAAAAAGCCATTTTGCTTTACCTGCAAGCATCAATGTCTCTCCTTCCAATATGCTGGAAGAGAATGAAAACAGGATGCAAAAAAGGTAATTGAATAAAATCACCTGAAGCGGATCCTTGTCTTTACCCAATCCACGAAAAACGATGAACAAAGAAGATGAGGAAAGAATAAAAATGAATAGTGCGAGCATTGAACAAGGATTAAATCTTTTGGCTTTTCAACCAAATCGAAATGAATACCATTTTTGAAGCCGAATTTGAGCCGGCTCTTCTACAAAACGATAAAGAAAAATGGCAATTAAATTGAGCAGAAAGAAGCTCACCAGCCTGTTATCAAGATTGATGAAGGAAATCAAGCTTTCAAAAATTCCAAGGTGAATTAAATAAAACGCGTAAGAGGACTTACCTAAAAACTGCATAATCCTGGAGGACAGGAACCGTTGAAAAAAACTGGTCTCCAAAATAAGCCCCCTGAAAAAGGCCACTATGAATACGGGCAGAAGAAAATTGTTGATTCCAATTCCAATGGGATGATGATCGCCTAAGACATCTCCGCTCCTCAATATAGTAAGGCAGAAAATTGAAAAAACGATTCCGGCACTTCCTGCCATTGTATAGACCGGGATCGAACCGAGAGGATTCTTCCATTGGTTCAACCTGGATGAAAGGAAACACCCGGCAAAAAACTCAAAGCTTCTACCTAAAAAAGTATAGCCAAGAAAGAAATGAAGATCCCCAATCAATTGACCAAAAGGCATTTCATGAAAAAAAGTAGCCGCAGCAAAACAGATAATCAAAAAAAAGAGTGACAGAAGGAGATAGCGTTTTACCTGATTTCTGAAAAGAAAAAACAAAACCGGGGCAATGGCGTAAAAGCAAAATTCAACAGTCAGTGACCAAGATTGGCGAATGCCTGAGAATTTGGTGACATCTGAAAATCCTTTGAGCAAACTAATATTCAGTATAAACAACCGAATCCATTTTAGAGGCTCCACAACCTTAAAAAATGGAATAACAATAAAAGTCAGTACTGTAACAACCAGAAACAGCGGCATAATCCGCGCTACTCTGGAGAAAAAATACGGCTTGAATGCCGAAAATCCGGATTCAAACTTTTGTGCGTATCGATTATGAATCAGAAAACCACTTAATACAAAAAAGAAAGTGACCCCTATATGCATTTCCCCAAAAATGAATCCAGGCAAATAAACGCCTTCCGTGACCTTTTCAGGATTAAAAAAGTGGTGAAAAAAAACAAGATATGCCGCAAGAGCTCGAATTCCAGTCAGAGCTGGAAAGTAGTTTGAGTTCGAGGCAGACATATTTCACAAATGTATGGTTTTCAAATTCGCTTTATACTCGAATGGATTTTTTAGATAGCATAAGTTCATACGAAATATCAGCCAAAAACAAGATATTTGAAGGAGTCAAAATCGAACATGAAATCATTAACCACCGCCCGCGGAAATCCATATGTAACCATGGTTTGGCTCACACTGCTTGGCTCCTGTATGCTTTTTCTGTTCCTGATTATGATATTCTCAGTCAGAATTCATGGTACAGGCTGGGAAAAAATCGGGCTGCCGCCATCATTTTACATCAGCAGCATTTGTATTGTCATTAGTTCTGTAACCTTGCACCTTTCAAGGATAAGCCTTCGCAAAGAAGAATTTAGGACAGTGTACTTCTGGCTTACACTTACCCTTTTACTCGCAATTGGATTCGGCATGCTGCAATGCATAGGCTGGAATAGTTTGTTCATCAGAAACTCGCCGGCAAGCCATACATCTATGGCATTCACATACCTGATTACTGGGCTTCACTTCCTCCACATTGTGCTAGGCCTTGGTGCCTTGGCCTGGCTTTGGAATGGATTTAGACAAAATGCTCGTTATGTAGATTCCTTTGTTTACACCCTGAATCCGAAAACGGCAACCATCTATCAAACTGCTACCATTTTCTGGCATTTCCTTGGAATTTTGTGGCTACTGCTTTTCTGTGTGCTTTGGGTAAACCAACCCTAGTTGAATGGGATCTTCTGGACAAAAAACATTCTTCTATTTTCTTGCAAGCCTGCTTTCAGCGTCCATAATCTTACTTGGATGGCGATTTGATTTCTTGTTTGATGATGCATTTATCTCTTTCAGAATCACAGAAAATATCAGGCAGTTTGGCAAGCCAAATCTTTTCCAGCATCAGGATGTTTATACAAGCACTTCTTTGTTATACCCTTTCCTGAATCTGATACCTGCATGGATTTTCGGAGCTGGTTGGACAGATAAAATCCAGCTTTGGAATGGATTCTTAATGGCGTTGTCCATGATTGTTTGCCTGTACCATGCTGGTCAATCAACAGGCAATTTTCAACCTTGGCACCAGGTAATAACCTTGTTACTTTTACTCCCCTGGTTTTTAGAATTCAGGAATCTGATTTATGGCAATTCCGGATTGGAAACGGCCTGGTATATGATGCTTTTGTCGCTATGCATTTTACCCGGAAAAATTGAATGGTTGGCACCTTGGCTTATTTTTATCCGCCCTGAAGGTTGGCTGGCAGGCTGGGCAGTTTTTATTGATTCCGTCCTGAAAAAGAACTTCAGACAAAGCAAAAGAATCATCCTTCAACTTGGGTTTTCATTGGGATTTTGGGCTTTAGCCGGATGGGGATTATACGGCACTGCCATTCCTCAAAGCCTGCTGGCAAAGGCAAACCACCTTATTGAGCGCCCAAATGAAATTGCCAAAGGATTCAGTTATTTGCTGTTTTCAGGTCATTCCATCCCATTGGCATTGTTTCTGATTTATTGCTACCAATTCCCTAAAACATGGAAATCTGATAGTCTGACTTTAATCTGGGCCGGATTATACCTTTTATTTTATAGCGTTCTCGCAGCCTGGTGGCCCTGGTATTTGCCACCTTTATTTGTGGCGTTTTGGTACCTGAGTGCAAAGGCGTCACTTACACTTTGTCAAAAATACCTATCCAAAGAAAACTCGGGATTGCGATCGGCACTTTCAACTGCAGGTTTGGCCATCGTTGGGATTTGGCAGATAAAAGCCGAACTCCCAAAAATTCAAGAAGCATCTGAAGCATTTGAAATACGAAAAAATGCGAGCCAAAGCTTGTGCAAATTTCTTATCAAGAGCATCCCCGATTCCAAGAAAATACTCCTTGAACCTTTGGGTATGAATGCCTGGTTTGGACCAAGCCTTCAAATAATGGATTATCCTGGTTTGGCCAATCCCAAAATGGCAACCTTTTTAAGTACACTTCCATGGAAAGTGCCACACAGACTTACAGATCCGCGTACGGATTCAGCCATTCTTGAGAAATTTAAACCAGATGTGTTGGTTCTATGGCCTGAGGAAGTCAATGCCTTTAAGAAAATATCAGGCTTTGAAAACCGATACAATCAAATCAAAATCCTGCCTTATTATCTCGCAGAAAAACGGATGGATTCTGTTTCTATATTTCAAAAAAATCAGGTATTGAACTGATTCATTGTTACCGACAAACCCCGGCTACAAAAACAGAGACAAGCATCTGAAGCTTTAGTAAGAAGGTCATCCATACCCTGAAGGTCAGCCTCCGAAAATTTACCAAGAACATACTCGGCCTGCTGGCCTTTTGGGAAATCAGATCCTACGCCCATTCGCATGCGTGGATAGTCCTGAGACTTAATTTTCAATTCAATATCTCCCAAACCATTATGACCACCGGAGGACCCTTTGGGCCTGATTCTAACTTTACCAAACGGCAAGGCAATGTCATCGGTTATTACAAGGACCTCATCAGGTGTTGCATTCGATTGCCTCATCCAATGCAAAACGGTATCACCAGACCTGTTCATGAAAGTCGTAGGCTTAAGCAGATAAACGGTATTTCCCGACATCTGGAATTTACACACATCCGCGAGGCGACCACTTTCAAAGGTCAAGCCCTTTTTTTTAGCCAAAGCATCCAGAACAGCAAACCCAATATTGTGTCGGGTACCATTATATTTTTCACCAATATTGCCGAGACCTACTAATAAAAACGCCATGACGGAAATTGAGAATCAAATTGAAATTGGGCAATCCTGGACACACGATTTTATTTTTACGCAAGAGCAGGTGAATGCTTTTGCAAACATAACCGGTGACAACAATCCTTTGCATATTAATCCAGAATATGCGGCGCAAACAGCATTTCGTAAACCGATTATGCATGGGATGCTTGGTGCATGTGTTTTTAGCAAAGTTTTCGGCACCATCAAACCTGGTCCAAAAAGTATTTACCTAAGCCAAACTCTTGAATTTCTTAAGCCACTGTATCCAGACTTTCCTTATCGGGCAGTATTTTCAGTTGTAGAACAAGCGGGAAAGCGGTTCAAAATACACACTGAAATTCTGGACTCTGAAAGTGGCGAAAAGCTC
>CANETC010000145.1 GCA_947441055.1 Cytophagaceae bacterium
GAGCGTGGTGAAATCAATACAACAATCGGAATCTCAGTGTCGAAAGGAGAATTCAAGGCTTTGTATTCCTTCACCCACTCCGCTACTTTTCCTTTGGTATTTACTACCAGTTTATCTTTGGGAATAAACAGGTTTGAGATATTTACTGCCTCATTGAGAAGCCCGCCCGGATTGTCGCGCAAATCAAAAATGAGTTTATTGGCGCCCTTCAATTTCAGGTCTTCAATTCCCTTTTTTACTTCTTTGGATGCATCTGCAGTAAACTCGGTAAGCTGAATGTAGCCTGTTTCTTTGTCCAGCATTCCAAAATAAGGGACATTTTCAATTTTAATTCGTTCACGGGTAAATTCGATGGTTTCCGCCTTGTCCTTTCCCAATTTCAGAACACTCAATTTTACTTTTGTACCCGCTTGTCCTTTTAAAAGTTTGCTGATGTCGTTTGTAACTTTCTTTCGAACATCAAAGCCATCAATTTCGAGAATTTCATCCCCAATTTTTAGGCCCGCTTTGTCGGCTGGAAAGCCATTATAAGGCATAAGGACGATATTTCTATCCTTCCTTTTTCCAATTACCGCCCCAATGCCACCGTACATGCCGGTTGTCATAGTACGATAGTTTTCAATTTCGTCTTCCGGAATGTAATTGGTATAGGGGTCCAGGGTATTGAGCATGGCATCAATGCCTGCTTTCACCATTTTGCTCGGATTGATGTCGTCCACATAATAAGAGTTTACCTCCTTCATCAAAGTGGCGAAAATGTCCAGATTCCGGGCAATGTCGAAGTACTTTTCGTTTGGCGTTTGTGCGGCAATAAACCCGATTGCAGCAATCAGGAAGAAAGGTTTCCAATTTTTTTTGAGTAGCATATTCATAGTGAGTCTAGTTTTCCGGAAATCAGTTTAATTGATTTCTGCATTGCCTCCAGAATGGTTTCCCAACTTTCGGCTTTTCCGGAAATGTAAAGAAAAGCAATATGAAGTGCTTTTGTGGGGATTTCGGATGGACGGCTGGAAATTTTTTCAAGCAAGGGTTTTTTGCTGAGCCGCCAGGCTTCGCGCACCTGCCTTTTAATTCGATTTCGTTGGTTGGCTTTCTTGAAGCTGCGTTTCGGCACAGAAACCAAAATCGAAACCACGCCAATTGAGTCTGAGTTTTCAGAAAACATCGACATTCCCATTACCAGACGAAATGGATTTGCCTGTAAGCGTTGTCCTTTAGAGAAAAGCGTATCAATATGACGCTTTCCACACAAACGCTCAGATTTAGGGAAATCCAATCCTTCCAATGATTGCTAATAATTCGCGAATTACGAAAAAAGCCATCCTTTCGGATGGCTTAACTATGGCTTTCCGTCAGGATAGGAATTATTTTCCTTTCCTTTCGTCGGATACGGTGAGTTTCTTTCTTCCGCGAGCACGCCTGCGGGCAATAACTGCCCTGCCATTGGCAGTTGACATCCGATGTCTGAAACCGTGCTTGTTAGTTCTTTTGCGCCTGCTTGGCTGGTATGTCCTTTTCATGCTTGCATCTGTTTTTCGGGAGGGCAAAATTAGGAAAAATTTGTTTCCGAGTTGTCAACAATACAGGAAAAAATGAAAAAAACTCAGGGTGGGTAAATAAGTGGTACTGCAAGGACCTGAAATTCAAAAAACTAAAGAAGTCTATTATGTTTTTTCTTTCTGTTTTATTTCTACCACAAGACTCTTACTTTTGCGGTCCGAAACAAGAGCAAATTCTACCTCTATACATATGTCAGCGAATAAAGGAAAAATCACCCAGGTAATCGGTCCGGTAGTGGATGTGGCATTCGATTCTCAAAAAGGTCGTCTTCCAAAGATTTTGGATGCAATGGAAATTACCAGGGAAAACGGACAGAAAATTATTCTGGAGTGTCAACAACACCTCGGCGAAGATCGTGTTCGCACAATCGCATTGGATTCTACAGAAGGCCTTCTTCGCGGTATGGAGGTTACGGATCTAGGAACTCCAATCTCAATGCCGACTGGTGAAGATATCAAAGGTCGTCTATTTAATGTGGTGGGAGAAGCCATCGATGGTATCCCGGCTCCACAAGGAAAAGTAAAACTTCCTATTCACAGGTCAGCGCCTCGTTTTGAGGATCTGTCTACTTCCTCTGAAGTTCTTTTTACTGGTATCAAAGTAATTGATTTGCTTGAGCCTTATGTAAAGGGCGGTAAAATCGGTCTCTTTGGTGGTGCCGGTGTAGGAAAAACAGTATTGATCATGGAGTTGATCAACAACATTGCAAAGGCTTATGAAGGTCTTTCTGTGTTTGCGGGTGTAGGTGAGCGTACCCGTGAGGGAAATGACCTGCTTCGTGAAATGATTGAATCCAATGTAATTAAGTACGGTGAGGAATTCAAACACAGCATGGAAGAAGGTGGCTGGGATCTTTCCAAGGTAGATAGTGCAGAACTTGCAAAGTCGCAGGCAACACTTGTATTTGGTCAGATGAACGAGCCTCCAGGAGCCCGTGCCCGTGTTGCACTTTCTGGTCTTACAGTTGCGGAATATTTCCGCGATGGTGATGGAACTGGACAAGGCCGTGACATTCTTTTCTTTATTGACAACATTTTCCGCTTTACCCAGGCAGGTTCTGAGGTATCGGCCCTTCTTGGTCGTATGCCATCTGCGGTGGGATATCAGCCAACCCTTGCTACTGAAATGGGTGCCATGCAAGAGCGTATTACTTCTACAAAGCGTGGTTCCATTACCTCAGTACAGGCGGTTTATGTACCAGCGGATGACCTTACCGATCCAGCGCCAGCTACAACTTTTGCCCACCTTGATGCAACTACTGTATTGAGCAGAAAAATTGCTGAGTTGGGTATTTATCCAGCGGTGGATCCATTGGATTCAACCTCCCGTATTTTGAACGAAGCCACACTTGGAGCAGAGCATTACGGATGTGCCCAGCGTGTGAAAATGATTCTTCAGCGTTACAAAGAACTTCAGGATATCATCGCCATCCTTGGTATGGATGAACTTTCTGAAGAAGATCGTCTGGTAGTAGGTCGTGCCCGTCGTGTGCAGCGATTCCTTTCCCAGCCGTTCCATGTGGCCGAACAATTCACCGGACTCAAAGGTGTATTGGTTGACATCAAAGAAACAATCAAAGGATTTAACATGATTATTGACGGAAAGCTTGATCATCTTCCTGAAGCTTCTTTCAACTTGGTTGGAAACATTGAAGATGCCATTGCAAAAGGAGAAAAACTCCTTGCGGAAGCCAAATAAGTTTTTTCATTACATTGTTTGGAGATAAGATGCAGGTTGACTTGATCACCCCCGATAAGAAAGCCTTTTCTGGCGAAGCAAGTTCTGTCTTGCTTCCCGGAACGGATGGCTACTTCGAAATCCTTGAAAATCACGCTCCTCTGGTCGGTGCGCTCAAAAGTGGCATGGTCAGAATTCGCTCCGGTCAGCAAGATATGGAGTTTGGAATTTCTTCCGGTGTGGCGGAAGTATTGGGCAATAAAGTGTCTATTTTAGCTGATAGCCTTACATAACAAGGCATTCAGTAAAAATTTCTAAAAACAGATACAATCTCTGTTCTACTTTAGCGTTTGGGAAGTATTGACTTTCTGACAATTTCAGGTTTATGAATAATATGAAAATCACCTTGAAAAACACTGCTCTTTTCGCAGTGATTGCTGCCTTTGCCTTTGCTTGCAGTCAGGGCAAACCTACCAGCATAAAGCCGGGAAATCAGAGTACCGCTACAGGCCTTGTTTATGGCCGGGATGATGGTGACGAGGGTTTCATCGTAAAGGACTTTAAAGGTCAGCCTCCGGCGCCCAACATGATTTATATTGAAGGCGGCCGCACAGTGCTTGGTACTGGCGAAGAGGATGTTATGTATTCCCGTGACAATGTGGAGAGAACGGTTACCATCATGTCCTTTTTCATGGATGAAACCGAAATCGCCAACATTCACTGGTTGGAATATATGTTCTTCCTTCGTCAGGATTCAGGTCAGAATCCGGAACTTTATACCCAGGCAATGCCTGATACCAATGTATGGGTGAAGGAACTTTCCTTCAATGATCCATACCGCGACCATTACCTCCGTTATCCGGGTTTCCGCTACTACCCTGTAGTTGGTGTTTCCTGGGAGCAAGCAACCGATTATTGCAAGTGGCGAACCAATGTAGTAAACTATAAATTGGCTCAGGATGCCGATCTTGAAATCAGTGCTACCGGTGGTGGCAGAATTCCATTGGAGTCTGGCGTTGTGGTGCCTGACTATCGTTTACCAACTGAAGCTGAATGGGAATATGCTGCTCAGGCGCTTATAGGCGTTCAGTATGGAGATGAAAACCAGACAAACCGTCGACTTTATCCTTGGGATGGTCACTCTCTTCGTAATCCTTATGGCCGCGAAATGGGTAATTTCCTTTGTAATTTCAAAAGAGGTCGAGGTGATTACGCCGGTATTGCAGGCAAGTTAAATGATGGAGCCATGATTACAGACCAGATATATTCTTATCCGCCCAACGATTACAACTTGTATAACATGGCAGGAAATGTGAATGAGTGGGTAATGGATGTTTACCGTTCACTGTCTTTCCAGGACATTGAAGACCTCAATCCACTTCGTAGAAATGAATATAAAGATCCGATCAAAGGATCCTATGATGCAGAAAACTCTTTGGTAGGAAACTTTACCAGGGGCAACGAAAATCCAAGCAATATGGACATTGGCCGTACCAACAAACATCCTCGTGTATACAAGGGTGGTTCATGGGCTGATGCGGCATATTGGTGTTCTCCAGGAACACGCCGCTTCTGGGCTCAGGATTCCAGTTCTTCAACAATTGGTTTCCGTTGTGCCATGATTCAGGCTGGAAGAAATTACTAATTGAGCGATTGTTTTTCAACGGAAGCCCCACCAAAAGTGGGGTTTTTGTTTTTCAGTCCTTTTTGGTTTGCCGAGCAGTGTTTTTTTGGTTCTTTGCAATACAATATCTGCCCACACTGATTGCCTGTGCTTCATCGTATCCGTAAATTATTTGCACCAAATTCTAACAGAATTCCACGGATTTGCAGCATTGTGAATTTTTGCAGCAATGATTATCGCTTCCTTCAAACTTGCTTGAAAGAAGTTTCTGTTTTTTCATCTCAGGTTTTGGTTCCATGGTCTGACCATTTTTTTGATGGTCGCCCGGAAAATCTGGAATTGATTCAAAAAACAATTGATGAAAATTCAGCTGCAGAATTTGTTTTTTTGCCATATAACAGTGCTTTGGGAAAGCCTTCACAACATTGGGTGACCCTCGCTCGCTGGACTGCTTTTCAAAAAGTAGCGGAAGCAGTGGATTATGTTTTGTTTTTAGATGCCGATGAAATTGTTGAGGGACAGCGATTCAAGAGTTTTTTAGAGCAATTTCCAGTGACGAAATTCAATGTGCTCAAACTTGCCAATTATTATTATTTTAGGGAATCGAGGTTTCAGGCGGTTCAGTTTGAAGATTCGGCAACCCTTGTTCGGAAATCCTTGATAACAGAATCAATGGTCATGGATTTTGAGGATCGGAATAAGGCCTGGGAAATCATTTCAGAGCCAAAGCAGCGCATGGTTTTTCATGCGGATGGCCGGCCAATGATTCACCATTTTTCTTGGGTGCGAACCAAAGCAGAAATGCTTAGAAAAGTAGAATCCTGGGGTCACTCGCATGAGCGAAACTGGGTTGAAATGGTAGAGGCAGAATTTTCAGCAGAGTTCTCAGGCAAAGACTTTGTGCATGAATATCAATATCAATTTGTCGAACCTCCGTTTCCGGAGATAGGATTATGAAATTAAAAGTCATCTACAGAATTTCAGACGCCGGAAATCCCAAACCAAAACTGCAAGGCGGCAGCAAACAGAAATGTCTTGAAAATGCCCTTCAGGTTTTCGGAAAAGAGTCAATTGTGGTTCAGGCGGATCATTGTACAGAGGCTACACTTCGCATTCTGGAACAATTAGGACTTGATTTTCAAACTTCTTCTCTCGGAAATGCAGAAAGCTGGAGGCTGGTTGCTTCCCGTGCATTGAAGGAATCAGAAGCCGGTACTGCCTTGTATTTTCTGGAAGACGATTACCTGCACATAAAAGGGGCTGCGGAAGTAATTCTTGATGGACTTACCCGTGCAGATTATGTGAGTGTGTACGACCACCCCGACAAGTATATCGATGGACCCAATCCCTTTGTATCCAAAGGCGGCGAAGAATCCCGGGTGCTGCTTGGCAAGCTCTGTCATTGGAAAATAAGCAATTCCACAACCATGACATTTGCTGTTAGAAAAGAAACGCTTGCAGCAGACTGGCATGTTTGGGAAGAATTTACCTCCGCTGGGTTTCCCGATGATTTTCATGCCTTCCTTCGGCTTTGTTCATTGGGCTCCTGGGAAAACCGCATTTTTGGTTCCGGTAGAAAATTGTTTACAAGCCTTCCGGCATTCGCTACGCACACGGAATTAGAGTGGATTGCACCACTGAGAAATTGGACTTCAATTTCAGAAAATGAGCCCGGCTAAACTTGCCTTGATCATTCCAGCCTGGAAAACCAGTTTTCTGCAGAAAGCGCTGGAGAGCGTTGAAAGACAAACAGGTACAGGGTTTTCGGTGTACATATTTGATGATGCGGGTCCGGCTGGTATTTCCGAAATCGTGTCGTCTTTCTTGCAAAGAAATGCGGATTGGCGCTATCATCGATTTTCCGAAAATATGGGCATGGACAATCTTTCTGCCCACTGGAACCGTTGCATACAGAAAACCACTGAAGATTGGGTTTGGTTATTCTCAGACGATGATGAAATGGAGGCCGATTGTATCCCGGCTTTTTTCTGTGCAATTGAATCATTTCCAAATCATCAGGTTTATCGCTTTGGACTTTCCATCATGGATGAAAAAAGCCAGGTTTCTGGTGGGAATGCGTCTTCTCTAGAGATTATTTCCGGATTTGAATTTGGTCGGATGAGGTTCTTTCGGGAATTTTCAAGTGCCGCTGTGGAATTCATTTTTACGCGTTCTGCCTTTGATTCAGTTGGGGGATTTCCTCAATTTCCTGCCGCATGGTGTGCAGACGATGCCGCATGGATTTCTTTTTCAGGTGCAGATGGCATTCGTTTTATCCCCGGTCCTTCGGTGCGGTGGCGTTTTAGTCATGCCGGAATTTCGGGTTCAGGTGGAGCCTGGACTGAAAAAAAGACAAAGGCTGCCATCTTATTTATTTGCTGGTTCAACAGTAGGTTTCCGGTTGAATCAAGACTTCCTTCATTTCGC
>CANETC010000146.1 GCA_947441055.1 Cytophagaceae bacterium
AAACAGCAATTACCTGCTCTGCCCTGGTGCCATCCATACCTAAGTTGAAAAGCAGCTTAAAACCCGCATCCTGTCTTGCCTGATCTTTTTCATTCTCGATAAAACGGCCAAATGAACGAACCAGTTCATAGATTTCAGCGTCTGCGGGCTTATTCAGAATCGAAACAAACCAATCGAAAGACGGCTTTCCTGGCCGATTTTCATAATACGCCGACAACACAGCATCGTATGAATTGTCCTTGTCCTCGGAAAGAAATTTCATCTTTTCTCCTGAATCGGGGTATTCCTCCAAAAGATACTGCTTATAGGCAAGGGAAGAAACTGCCAAGGAAGAATCAAGAGTTGCCTTTTCTAAAATTCCTTGCTTTCCATCAAATTTCAGCTCTGTTAGAATTTTCAAGGCTGCCTCGCGAACTTCCGGCCTCGGATCGGAATTCGCCATTTTGATTATGGCCTTAAGATTTTCCATCCGAAAAATGCTGTCCATTTCCTGAATTGCCTCAAGTGCAGATTCCCGGCAAAGCCAGAAATTGTCATTTAAAACTTCCTTTAAAATGGTCTTTATCATTGTCTTGTCGACAAAACTATTTCGCAATTGACCGAGCGCCTCAGCCCTATGAATTCCCCTTTTGGATAAACGATACTGGGCAATCCATTCTTTTGGCATACGGTCGAAATCCAAATTTGCCAAAACAGAAGCATCTGCATCCCATAAAATCAATTCTGGTTGAGCATCCATTTTAAACCGGAAGGTATCTTCCAAGTTGCGCAGTTTTAAAACTTCCCGCCGGGACTTCCCATTCACCCAAATCTCCACTGGGAAATCAATTCGATAAACTGGAAAATAGCTGGTATCCTGGGTCTGATTGACAGAAATTATAAGCTCATTTCCCATGAATTTAGATTGAAGCGCAAGCTCCGGATGGCCCGCACTAAGAAACCACTGGTTAAAGAACCAATTAAGGTCGCGGCCACTTACCTCTTCAAAAGCCAAGCGCAAATCATGCACTTCCACCGTTTTAAAAGCATGCTTTTTCAGGTAAAGTTGTAGTGCAGAAAAGAATGCTTCGTCGCCAAGTTCCTTTCTAAGCATGTGTAGAATGCGCCCTCCCTTTGCATAGGAATGGCTGTCAAACATGTCGTCGGGCTTATCATGGTTGAACCGGATAATTGGCTCCCGCTTTCTTGAGGACTCATAAAAATACTGCTGTTTTTCACGAAGGCCACCATAATCGGCATCGTCAACACCAAGGCGCTGCTCATCCCAGAGGTATTCAGAATAATTGGCAAATGACTCATTCAGAGGCAGGTTGGCCCAGCTTTCTAAAGTAACCAGATCTCCAAACCACTGATGAAAAAGCTCATGCGCGATAATCCCATCCCAATCGTGGTCCACAAGTTCTTTGCGGCTGCCTTGAAGCGATTCCATAAATACCGAGGCCGAAGTATTTTCCATAGCCCCTGAAACGAAATTCCTCACCACCACTTGGTCGTACTTTGGCCATGGGAAAGGGTAATCCAGAAGCTTGGAAAAATGCGCAATCATGGCTGGGGTCCGGCCAAAGATTTTACGCGCAACTGGCTCATATTTTGGCTCTACCCAATAATGGAGCGGAAGTTTTTCAAGCTTGTCGGATACTACGGCGAAATCACCCACCGCCATCATAAAAAGATAAGGCGAGTGTGGAAGTTTCATTTCCCATACATCGGTTCTCAAACCTTTTCCATCCTTTTTGGAAGAAGTAAGCAAGCCGTTTGACAAGGTTTTGAATTTATCCTCAACGGTAATGTGCATTTCCTGGGTGCATTTTTCATTGGGTTCGTCGATGGTTGGAAACCAACAGGAAGATCCTCGGGTTTCGCCTTGTGTCCAGATTTGTCGCGGCAAATCGGCATTTTTTCCATCTGCGTTAATGAAGTACAAACCTTTGTCGTCTGTAATGGCAGCACTTCCACCTTTGGGCAATTCATTTGGCTTTGCCACATAGCCAATGCTGATTTCTAAAACCTGGGCTTTAGAAAAAGTCTTACCATTAAATCCGATATGCAATTTAAGGCCGTCGTATTTGTAGGAAACAGGAACAGAGGATTTGCCAAACTTTGCATTGACATACGCAATTTCAAAACCCCGGGCATCTAGAATCAGCGAATCCTGCACATAGAAAAGAGGTTCGACTTTCAAATCTGCCTTGCCATTAACTTGTTGTTTTTCCCAATTAAAAGAAACCTCAAGCCGGGTATGGATCAAATCCCATTTTCGCTCTGCTGATTCCTTATAGGAATAAACTTTTGGAGCCCATGGTGGAATCGGTCTTGACTTAAAAATTTCTACCACAGAATCCGCTGGAAGCACAAAAGCCTGAGAAGAACTTAAGGCAGGATTTGTTTTTGGTTTTTTCGCGCAAGCCAGGAGAAAGAAAGCTGGCAGAATCAGTAAGATATACTTGGCCATGAGAATATGGTAATTTCTTAGAGGGTTTTATTAATCCAAAATGGCAATTTTACTTGTACAGGTAGCCTTGCCATCTGGAGTTGAAGTTAATATCAGATAAATTCCTGGAGGTGCTTTTATACCATCATAAGTAAAACCATCCCAGGTAGCCATGGAGCCTTTGGCTTTCGTTTTATACACGAGTTTTCCGGAAGGCGTCACAAACTTCACTTCCGCGTTTGTGGCAAGTCCTTGAATGGCAATTGTGCCATCAAAGGCTTTTGGAACAGGATTGGGGAAAACTTTCAAACGACTTTCATCACAAACATCCACCCGGGTTTTTCCCTGGGCATCCAGATTTTCGGTGGCATCGCCCTGAAATGAAACCAAACCATTATCGGTGGCAAAAAACACCTCTCCAGTGGTTTTATTGACCACAATGTCGTAGATAAAATTTGAAACGAGGGGGCTGTTGGATGTATTGAATTGCTTGATTACCTGCGTGATATCTTCATTAAACAACCAAACCCCATTGTCTTTTGTGCCAACCCACTTCCGGTTAGCCCCATCAATTTCGATACAGGTTACAACATCATTTTCAAGCACCGGTCGGCCAGCCTCTGGTGGAAAAATGGGTGTTGAAGCAGAAATTCCTCCATCAAAAAAGACATTGTAAGGATTGTAAAATACGGCAAGACCTTTGGTTGTTCCCACCCAGATGTATCCGTTTTTATCTTCCTTAATGTCATAAATTTCGTTGGATGGAAGACCGCCACTTCCTGGACTGCTGGTGAGTTTAACCTTTTTATTTCCTAGTGCATCCAAAACCCAAATGGCAGCATTGTCGCTAAGCATTCCTGGAGCCATTCGAACCCACTTAAAATTACTTTGATCCGAGATTATTTCCATTGGAAATTGATCATTGGCAGAAGGCAGAATCACCTTATTCCAGGTTTGGTCTGAGTATGACCGAAAACGGATTGAGGCTTGATTGTTATTGAAACAGGTTGCCCATAAATTTCCAGCAGCATCCACGGAAGAAGAGGTAATTCGAATATAAGTTCGACCCAAATTCGCCTCAGACGGATCATCTGCGTTAAAAATACAGTCTGGAATAAAAATATTGCACAAGCCCCCGTTGGTGGTGGAATCGTTTAAAATTCCAAACTGATCATCCGCCTTCAGATTTAAAATGCCATAACCAAAAGTTGACAGATAAAGCTGCTGGTCGGCCGGATTAAAAAAACTGTGGCAAACATCTTTCACCTTTGGCATTAAGGGTGTGAACTGCTGGTTGTATGTTTTCCAGTCATTTCCTGAAAAAACAGCAAATCCTGAGGTATTGTTGCTGCTTTGGTTTCCGGTTGGATAGGTATATCCTCCAGCATGCAGCACAACCTTATCCAAAAAAGTGCTTAGGGAAAATGATTCTGAGAAATAAGGCCCATTCGGCAAAATCCGGGTGGTGTCATTATTTCTGATTCGCAGAAGGCCATTGTCGAGATCTGAAACCCAGCAAGTTCCTTCAGCATCATAAATTGCGTCTGATGGCCTTGAAATTTTCTTGTAATACTCATTGTCAAGAATCCGGGTTGTATTGATGGCGGCATTGTCGAGTTCTACCACATTGTCACTTACGCAGAAAAGGACTTTATCGCCAAACTGACGGACAGAGCGAATTTCTCCGCCATATGGTGCACGAAGTTCAAAACGAGCACCAGATTTTACCTGAAGCCCGAACCAGGTACCAAGCACAAGCTTATCTCCAACAGAATCAACAGATTGAATATCCAACGGATTGGGAGGCACACCTGATTCAGGCCCGATTTTTACCCAGCTGGCGGTATTTTTTATTGGCTTGTTTGCTGGTAAGGTTTTTAAGCCCTCCGCAGTTACTGCATAAAGCGTATCGGCAAATTTGAGACAATCCGAAACAACAATTGTATTTCCTCCCGAACCCATTGCAAGGTTGCTTTCTTTTACTTCCCGCTTACCAATGTTGTAAACTACAATACCGAAATCACAGGCTAGAAAAGCCAGATTGCCAGAAAAATGAATGCTGTTAATTCTTCTGGAACCCAAAACTGCCGAATTAATGATGTCTCGAAGATTAAAAATCTGGCCCTGTTTTATCAAATCCAAATTGCCATTCACATAACCAACCAACATAAGTTCCTGACTTGGATGCTTTGCAAAAGCAGAAATGCCAACATCGCTCAGTCCATTTACCTTATTCAGAATCTCGAGACTTCCATCCAGACGACCATATCGAAAAATGCCTGAATTGGTTCCAACAAAAATGCTGTTGTCCATTTCTGCCAAACCGATGGCCTTATTATATGGCAAATGCATGCGCCAGTTTCCTGGCGGAATCTGCCCACAAACATTTGAAATTAAGAGGATTGATAGAAAAATATGAAAAACAAACCTCATGCGTTTTTACATTTTAGATGAGAGACTAAAACACTTCCTGCAACGGGCTTCGTATTGCGACTGAGCACCCAGCAAAACCTGCTCACTCGATTCGTCTAATCGGTAAGAATGAGACGCTACACCACCGCACTTCATGCAAATGGCATGAACCTTGGTCACAAATTCTGCCATGGCCATCAGGTAAGGCATTGGACCAAATGGTTTACCGAGATAATCCATGTCAAGACCAGCTACAATCACCCGGGTGCCTTGTCCGGCAAGGGTATGTACCACTTCCAAAATGGAATCATCAAAAAACTGGGCTTCATCTATTCCAACCACTTCGCCTTTACTTACATGAAGAAGAATTTCACTCGCAACAGAAACGGGGGTTGACCGGATAAAATTGTCATTGTGCGAAACAATGTTTTGCTCGTGGTAGCGACTATCAAGATAGGGTTTGAAAATTTCAACTTGCTGCTTCGCAAGTACGGCACGATTCAAACGACGAATCAACTCCTCTGTTTTCCCCGAAAACATGGATCCACAAATAACCTCAACCCATCCGCTGCCTTTTGCCTTTTCCGCAGAGGCCGGACCCGAAAAGAGCGGCTCAACAAACATAGAAGGCCAAAGATATAATTTTCACCTTATGCGAAACAGGGAAAAAGACAATGATGCATTTGACCAGGTCTGAATCCTGCTTTTTGAAAGAATGGTAATGTGTAGATTGCGCCCGAATTCATTTTACAAGAAACTGGCTCATGATAGCAGCATTATCATTCATTCTTTGGGAAGCCCGTCCGGAAATATGGCCCGATGGCCCAGTTCCGCTGCGATGGTACGGACTTATGTTTGCTGCAGCATTTGCTTTGGGTCAATATGTTATCAGCTACATTTTTAAGCGCGACGGAAAGCCAGAAAAAGATGTTGACTCGCTTACCTATCACATGATTTTAGGGACAGTTCTGGGTGCCAGACTCGGTCATTGTCTTTTTTACCAACCAGATTATTATTTGTCTCATCCCATTGAAATTCTTAAAGTGTGGGAAGGAGGTCTCGCTTCTCATGGAGCAACCATCGGCATCATTTTCGCCATGTGGCTTTATTCCCGGAAACACCCCAATCAGAGTTGGCTTTGGATACTCGACAGGATTGTAATTGTGGTAGCGCTTGGCGGTGCTTTTGTTCGTTTTGGCAACCTGATGAATTCAGAAATCATTGGAAAACCGGCAGATCGGCCTTGGTCCATGGTTTTCCTGCAGCCGTTTGAAACCTTTCTTCGGGATTCTGAAAGTGGGAAAATCGAACATTTCAGTTTTACCAAACAAGAAGGTGAAACTGTTTTAGACAACATATCTTATAAAAAATTAAGCCTTAAAATTTCATTTAAACCCGACGGAATTGATGAGATACAGGCTGAAACTTTTGCCTCTCTTGCCTTACCCGCATTTGTTTCCAATTCGAATGGAGATGAAGAACATTTAAGGTTGATCCCAGGGCAAAAGCCTAAGATTTATACCAACAATGCCGGACAGACCGTTTTAGAAATGGAGATGCTTGGACTTCCCCGGCATCCCGCCATGGTTTATGAATCCATTTCAAACTTTCTACTCTTCATTTTTCTGTTCATGATGTGGAAGAAAAACAAAGATTTACCTCAAGGAATGCTGTTTTCCTTGTTTGTAAT
This sequence comes from Cytophagaceae bacterium, assembly GCA_947441055.1. Classification (GTDB taxonomy): domain Bacteria; phylum Bacteroidota; class Bacteroidia; order Cytophagales; family Flexibacteraceae; genus CAMDMI01. The sequence goes on from CANETC010000146.1 coordinate 6,534, forward strand.
TGTCCTTTTCAGCCTTCGATTTTTTTATGAGTTTTTGAAAGAAAACCAGGTAGATTTTGAAGATGGTCTGGCGCTGAACATGGGCCAAAACCTTAGCATACCAATGGTATTGGCAGGTCTTTTTCTGCTCTGGAGAAGCTTAAAATCAACAGAAAAAAAAATTAACTAAGAGTAAGCCAATTCGTTTTCAGGATAATTCCTTATTATTGCACCAGAAAGGAAGAACGCAGTAACGATTTTCAATCGCGTTGATACTTCCGCTCCTGTTTTATTCTGAATAGTCCAATCCCTCTGAAGGGATTTCCAACACATTTTATTTATCAATATTTCCGAGCATTCATGCATACTGCTGAAGACCTGAAAAGCTATCTGAGTTCCGAACTAAAGGAAATTGCCGAAAAGGCAGGAATTGCCAACTTCCGAAAACTTGGCAAAGAAGAACTCATTCAGGGCATCCTAGCTGCTCAAAAAGCGGGGACACCGAACCAAGCTGAAACTAAACCTCAAAGCACATCTGGAAGCGATTCCGGAAGAAAGCGTCCACGCATGAAAAAGCAGCTGGAAAACAATGACATGCCGGCCCTTGAGTTTGAAGCCCCTGCCGAAGAGCAGATTCAAATTGAAGAAGTTGCTCCAGAAATCCCAGTAAAGAAAAAGGCTTCGGCACCTGAAGACATCTTAAAAGATTTCAAGTTGGATATTGACCAGATCATGGGCACTTTCAACATGGCA
>CANETC010000147.1 GCA_947441055.1 Cytophagaceae bacterium
CAAGACCTGGCTTGCCATCTTCACGAGGACCTAAATCAAAGTTGATATCGGCAAACTTACCACGACCACCCGTTTGCTTCTTGTAAACCTCACGGTGAGTGGTGTTTTTGGTAAGGGCTTCTTTGTAAGCAACCTGGGGAGCACCCTGATTTACTTCAACATTGAATTCCCTGCGCATACGGTCAATGATGATCTCAAGGTGAAGTTCACCCATTCCGCGAATGATGGTCTGACCAGTTTCCTCGTTAGATTCAACTTTTAAGGTAGGATCTTCTTCAATTAGTTTTCCAATTGCTTTAGAGAAATTATCCTGATCGGCCGTTTTCTTAGGCTCAATTGCATAACCAATAACTGGCTCTGGGAAGTCCATAGACTCAAGGATAATAGGAGCATTTTCCAAAGAAAGTGTATCTCCTGTTTTGATATCCTTAAATCCAACTACAGCTCCAATGTCACCAGCTTCCAACCTTTCAATTTGATTTTGCTTGTTGGCATGCATTTGAAAAATGCGGGAAATCCTCTCTTTGTTGCCTGATCGGTTGTTAAGAACATAGGATCCTGATTCAAGCACACCTGAATAAGCGCGGATGAAGCAAAGACGACCTACATAAGGATCGGTTGCGATTTTAAATGCTAGTGCACAAAACGGATCTGTTACGGATGGCTTACGCTCAATCTCTAAATCAGTCCGGGGATCTGTACCCTTGGTGCTTTCCTTGTCAAGAGGTGAAGGCAATAAAGCCATCACATAATCAAGCATGGTTTGAACACCCTTATTTTTGAATGAAGACCCGCAAAGCATTGGAACAATCTTCATGCTTACAGTTGCTGCACGAAGTGCTGCAAGGATTTCGTCTTCAGAAATCGAGTTTGGATCCTCGAAATATTTTTCCATCAAGGTATCATCGAACTCAGCTACAGCTTCGAGAAGTTTCTCTCTGTATTCTGTTGCTTCTTCCATCATATCTTCAGGAATTGGAATAACTTCATAAGTCATTCCTTTATCGTGCTCGTTCCAGCGAATTCCACGGAAATTCACCAAATCAACAACACCTTGAAAATTGTCTTCGGCACCGATTGGAAGCTGCAATGGAACTGCATAACTTCCAAGCATATCCTTCACCTGCTTACACACATTAAGGAAGTCAGCACCTGAACGGTCCATCTTGTTAACAAAGCCAAGACGGGCCACATTGTAATTATTTGCAAGACGCCAGTTGGTTTCTGACTGCGGCTCAACGCCATCTACAGCTGAGAAAAGAAACACAAGACCATCCAAAACCCTGAGTGAGCGATTTACCTCAACGGTAAAATCAACGTGACCTGGGGTATCAATGATGTTGATGTGATAATTTTGTTCGCGGTATTTCCAACTTACAGTGGTAGCAGCAGAAGTAATGGTAATACCTCTCTCCTGCTCCTGGGCCATCCAGTCCATGGTGGCAGCACCATCGTGCACCTCACCAATCTTGTGGCTTACACCAGAATAATATAGAATCCTTTCGGTAGTTGTGGTTTTTCCGGCATCAATGTGCGCCGCAATCCCGATGTTCCGGGTGAACCGTAGGTCTCTTGCCATTTTTTTATTTTAGAATCTGAAGTGGGAGAATGCTTTATTGGCTTCGGCCATACGATGGGTATCATCTTTCTTTTTAACGGCCGCTCCTTCACCCTTAGCAGCTGCAACGATTTCACCTGCAAGACGCTCGGTCATCGTTTTCTCACTGCGCCTGCGGGCGTAGGTAATCATCCATTTAATTCCCATGGCTAGTTTACGAGCCGGACGAACTTCAGATGGAACCTGAAAGGTTGCACCACCTACACGGCGGCTACGAACTTCCACTCCTGGCATAATGTTATTTAGTGCCTTTTTCCAAACTTCAACTCCATCTTCCTGAGTCTTCTTGGCAACTAGATCGCAAGCATCGTAAAAAATGCTGTATGCGATTGATTTCTTACCATCATACATCAGGCTGTTCACAAATTTGGTCACCAGTGTGTCCTTGAACTTGGGATCAGGCAACAAGTACCTCTTTTTTGGTTTTGACTTACGCATTTTATTTATCTATGGCGTTCACTTTCTACTTCTTGCCTTTTGTTGGTGCAGCAACCTGACCTGGTTTCGGACGCTTAGCACCATACTTAGAGCGGGACTGCTTACGGCCTTTTACTCCGGCAGTATCCAAAGCTCCACGAACGATGTGGTAACGAACACCAGGAAGATCTTTCACCCTACCACCGCGAATCAACACGATGGAGTGCTCCTGAAGGTTGTGTCCCTCTCCCGGGATATAGGCGTTCACTTCCTTTCCGTTGGTAAGACGCACACGGGCCACTTTCCGCATGGCAGAATTTGGCTTTTTTGGAGTTGTAGTGTACACGCGGGTACATACTCCTCTGCGCTGAGGACAGGAATCAAGAGCCGGACTCTTGGATTTGAACACAAGCTGCTCACGGCCTTTGCGCACAAGTTGCTGAATGGTAGGCATTTAAAAGAATACTTCTTTTCGTTTAAAAATCGGAGTGCAAAAGTAGGAAAATGATTGCAAGAATCAAACAATCCATAAAAAATCATTTTCCTTATTCCTGATAAAAAAATCAGCAAAGGGAAAATGATGGCTGAATTGACCGTTCATTGCTTTTACTTTTTCGGCGAAAGAAGGTCCATCACGCCCTGCATTTTAGGGCTGATTACGATTTCAACACGCCTATTTCTTTTTCTGGCTTCCTCACTGACTGAATTATCCAAAGGATAAAACTCCCCTTTTCCTGTTGCAGAAATTCTATCTCCAGAAACCCCAAGCAGGTATAATTCTCTGGCTACACTGGCTGCACGAATGGCAGACAAGTCCCAATTGTCTTTGATCGAACTGGGCTTTGCAGGAATGGCCTTGGGCGCCGGAGATTTTCCTTTGCTGCCTTTGACTTTGCTCTTGGGTTTTGCAGGCGCAAGGGCTGCCACTGGTCGGAAAGGACTGATGTCTGTATGTCCTTCCACACTTACTTCAAACTCTTCATTTTGGGCAAGAACCTGGGCGACCTTTTTCAAGGCTTCTTTTCCGGATGTTTGTAAGGCTGATTCTCCAGTTCCAAATAAGCTGCCATTTGGAATATTGACGAAAACCTTGCCCGATTTTTGGCTTACTACCAAATCACCTGAATTCAATTCCATCACGGCAGTTGTCATTCTGGTTTTGAAGTCTGAAAGCAATTTTTCTCTGCTGGCAATCTGGGTTTCCATTTCCCTGATTTTTCCATCTTTCTGACCCATTGCCTGATTGAGCCTTTCTGTTTCTTCTTTCTTTTTATCGAGTTCAAGCTGGGCTTTGGAAATCTGGGCCTTCATGTCGTCCAAATCCTTGCTCATTTTCATGATATCCCGCTCTTTTTGAAGGAGATCGTTGTCTGTTTCTTTCTGCTCGTTGCTGGAGTTTGCCAATAAAGTATTGTAACTTTTGTTCAGCCTGTCATACTTGTCGAATACATCATCAAGCAACTCGCGGTTGCGGCGGTACATAGAGCCACTTTGTGCAGAATCACGCTTGAGGGCCTCATTTTCATCCTTAAAATCTGCAAGCTCTTTGGTCGTTTTTTCAAGCTGAATTTTCAATGATTCACTGCGCTTCATGAGACTTTCCCTTTCGTTTCTCAAGCCGGCAACCTCTTCATTGACCCTGTTAAATTTTAATTGGCTAACGCAGGAGCCAAGGAAAAAAGACATGAGCAACAGAAAACCTGCAACCCTAAAATCCTTCCAGATAAATTTCATATCAATTCTTTCTTTTTCGGTTGTTGTAAGCGCCTACATCCGGTGCCTGTCCAGCCTGAACGGGGCGTGGATTTCCCAGAATATCGGTGGCCAATATACTGCGCAATTCGATATCAGAAATCAGGGCAGGAAAAAGCGAAATGGCATCATTCAGCGGTATTCCACTGTTGTAAATTTCAGTTGAGCCCAAAGTATCGGCAGAAAGGTCATACTGAAAAGGCTCAAGAAAACGGAAGTTGGCAGGCAACTTTTTGTTTCCTCGGTTTCTGGAAGAATTTCCAAAATAACCGGCCTGCTTGCTTCGCATAATGTTGTGCAGAAATGTGGTGTCGAAATCCAGATCAGTGACCAGTTTTTCTCCAAAGGCGATTTCATCTTCTTCTGAACCTGCAATAAGATTATTCACAGCCTTCACACGAAGCTGCCCACCATACAATGTCTGCGTGCGAGCATCTGGGTAATTGTCTGAAAATGCAAGTTGAAACTTGCCATCCCTTCGAAAAGGATTGTTCCCGCTAAATCCGAAAGTATTGTGCCAAAGTTGGTAAACACCTCCTTGCAAACCGGTAATCCCGCCTTCACCACAATCGGCAAATTGGTTATTGATTGCCGCCACAACGCCTTTCAGACCTAGGATTCCATAATCCACGATGTTATGTATATAGGAATTGGTAATTTTCAAAGCTGCATTGGATTCATTTTCAGCTTTTAAACCAACTTCTCCAACCTGAATGCCGCGATAAGAATTTTTCAAAAGACAGTGATCGACCAATCCAAGTCCTCCATCCATAATCAGAATTCCACCCCACTGGCCTGGCACATCCGAATAATAGTTTTCTAGTCTGGTGCCCTGAAAAACCACAGGCTTTTCTTTGCTTCCTTTTACATCCAGTTCTCCCCGAACGATTAAAAAGGCAGAATTATATCCGTAAACTTTTGTGCCTGATTCTATGGTGAGCTTACAGCCCTTTTTTACTGAAACCGTATCGAGCAAAATAATCGGACGGTCTTCTTTCCAGGTAGTATCGCAGTTCACAGATCGATTCCGCAGATACAGCGCATCTTGTCCATATGCGAGTATCTTCACATCCTGTTTTTCTGTTCGCCCGGCTACCTCGAATACAAGCGAGTCTTTTAAGATGAAAGGGTTGTCCTGATTACGCCCATCCAGTCGGGCAGACATGAGCACATAGGCAGAATCCATACCTTCCAGTTCTACATTATCAACTCTGTTCGGTCCATTCCGACCCTTTAAACTAAATGAAAATGGAAATTGGCCTTTATAACCGTTCACATAAGCAGCGTTTATCCGCACAGCATTTGCATTTGGATTGTACACCCGCAAGCGGAAGGTTATGGTTTTAAGTTCTGTAAAAACGGTATCAAAATAAATTGTATCCGCAGAAAACCGGAGGCCCTGGGTCGGGTTCAAATCCAGACGCTCATGTTCCAGATTACAGGCGCTTAGCCATCCAATCAGGATCAGCCCCAGCAGATTTCGCAAATGTCGTAAATCAAACTGCATACAATGAAATTTAACCGCCAGCTTCAGAACCTTCGGTGAGTTTTTCTGCATTCTCAGCAATCCGAAGTTGCTCTACAAATTCTCCAATATCACCATCCATCACGGTTGGAAGGTTGTACACGGTAAGGCCGATTCGATGGTCGGTAACCCTTCCCTGCGGATAATTGTATGTTCTGATTTTTTCGGAGCGGTCGCCACTTGCAACCATGCTCCTTCTGGCCTGGGTAACTTCAGCATTTTTCTTTTCCCACTCCATTTGATACAGTTTGGCACGAAGCATGTCCATTGCACGGGCACGGTTTCCAAGTTGAGAGCGCTCTATCTGACAAACCACCACAATTCCAGTTGGTTTGTGTGTTAATTGAACCTTGGTTTCTACCTTGTTTACATTCTGCCCACCGGCACCACCTGAACGGGAAGTTTGCAATTCTATGTCGGCGGGATTTATATCTACATCCACTTCTTCGGCCTCTGGAAGCACGACAATTGTGGCCGCGGAAGTATGCACCCGACCCTGTGTTTCTGTGGCAGGAACCCTTTGAACTCGGTGAACACCGGACTCAAATTTTAGTTTTCCATACACATCATCACCCTGAACAGATGCTGAAACCTCTTTATAACCACCAGAAGTTCCTTCAGTAAAATCTAGGACTTCAAGTTTCCAGCCCATTGTCTCCGCATAGCGCTGGTACATTCGAAAAAGATCGCCGGCAAAAATGGCCGCTTCGTCTCCGCCTGTTCCACCACGAACTTCAAGAATCACATTCCTGCTGTCCATTGGGTCCTTGGGAATCAACATTTCCTTTAAAACTGCCTCCAGACTTTCCTGACGCGGTTCAAGTGCTGCAAGTTCAGATTTTGCCATGTCCCGGAAATCTTCATCTTTTTCGGTGGAAAGCATTTCTTTGGCTCCTGCAATATCGCTCAGCACCTGCTCATACTCAGAAAAAACGGTCATGATTTTCTCCAGATCCTTGTATTCCTTGGACATTTGGGAGAACCTTTTCATATCGGCCATGGCATCTGGCTGTGTAAGCCACTCACCTACCTCACGGAAGCGGTCTCTGATTCCTTCAAGCTTGTCAATCATAATATTCGGGCGGGCCGCAAAGGTAAGGATTTTTTTGGGCGGCATTTCTCCCAATCAATACCTGATTTAAGAATAGATTTCCGGATGCTTTCATTGCTCACAAACCGTATTAAATCAAACTGTTACCGTGGTTTCAAACGGATAACAGCAATCATAAATTTTAGCTGAGTGCCTTTAAATCATCCACAAAATTTTGAAACATAAGCAAAAACTGGGAAAAGCCTTGCCCTTTCGGCCTGAATGTTGACCTTTGCGGAAATTTACCGCCATGCCGCTTGAGTCAGGAATTGAACCCAGCCAGGAGCAGCTTGAACAGCTTGCCATTGCGGTAAATCAACGCGATTCAGATTTTATTTTGTCTGAAATTGGCGAATTGCATCCTGCCGACATCACCCAGTTGCTTTATGATTTTGGGAGTCAGGAATGTAAATATGTAATTTCCCTCCTTCCCTACCCGGTTGGGGCAGAAATCATCACCAACCTTGACAGTGAAACCAGACGAAAATTCCTGCGGGTTTATGATTCTACAGAATTCGTTCAATTTATTCCCGCCATGGATTCGGATGATGCGGTGGATATTCTCACCGAAACCCCAATTCGTTTCAGAGAGGAAGTTATTGCCCGCATGGAAGACAAGGAAATGGCTTCCTACATTGTGGAATTACTCCGTTACGATGATGATTGCGCAGGCGGCCTGATGGCCAAGG
>CANETC010000148.1 GCA_947441055.1 Cytophagaceae bacterium
AGAAGAGTTCCGGAATTTCAGGCCTCCATTCAGGATTGGGAAAAGAAATGCAGTACCGAAATAAAACCGCTTGTCACGGAGGTTTCTTGCGAAGGATTGAGTGGAATGGGACTTTGGCTTCAAAATGAAGCCAGAAAGATGAATGAGTCAAGGGTTTTGATTGTGAGCAACCCGGCTTTGGTTCAGGTGCTGGCAAAAACTACCGATCAGAATGATTCTCTTCCGCTGCATTTGAGTATGGGCTTTCCCCTTGCTTATACGGCTCTGGCCCGTTGGATTTTCCGGATTGTTAAATGGGTTTCCCGTGACAATGACAATCAAACCGAGCTTTTTCGGCACATGCTTTCAGATCCTTATTTTTCATTGCTTTTGCCCGAGGCTTATCGTCAGTGGAGAAACCTCCTTGAAAAAAATCAGGCTCCGGGAATCAATGAAATTAAAGAATTGGACCTGCCAGATTGGGTTTTTGCCAAAAATGCAAAAGAATGGGTGGCACAATTTTCAACCTGGCTTCCTGGTTCAAGAGAGGTCTTATCAAAGGACGCGCTTGATGCTGCTGGTCTGGAAAAACTGATTGAATTGTTCAGACTTCTTTCCCGTTCTTCGGAAATGGCCGGAGCCGATTTTGATTTTCTGGTGTTGCATCAATTGCTTCCCGCGGCGCTCAACGGATATTCAATTGCTTTGGAAAGAGGGGAGGGGCCGGCGCTTCGGGCAATGGGTTTGTTTGAAAGCCGCAATTTGGATTTTGACAGGGTCATTATTGCCCCTGGGGATGAGGGACTTTTTCCTCAGTCGGGTAAAAGTCAAAGTTTTCTTCCCGACAATGTCCGGCGGGCTTTCGGATTGCCTCTGAAAATCCAGGCAGTAGAAGAAGAAGCGTACCGTTTTTACAGGCTTTGCCACCGTGCAACTGAGGTGATTTTTCTGACTTCCTCAGGTGATGGAAGCCGCAGAACCCGGTATTTGGATCAAATTGAATTTGGCTCAGATTTTACCTATGAAAAAGAAAATCAGTCGTTTAGTTCCGCCATTCGTTTGGCGCCGGAAATCCGAATTGAAAAGCTGCCTGAACATATGGAACGCATTGGGCAATTTCTTGCCAATGAACCAGGCATCGCAACCGAGAAAAAATTTAGCCCAAGTAGTTTGCATGCTTTACTTGTTTGCCCACTTCGCTTTCATTATCAGAAGGTCTTAGGCTTAAAGGAGCCAGACCAATTTTCAGACATTGAAATGAGTCCTCTCGATTTTGGAAACTGGATTCACGGAAGCATTCAGTTTTTGATGGAGGAAGTCGCCGGCCATCGAAAGACCATCAAGCCAGAAGAATATGATGAGATGGCGCTGCGTTGGGACGAGATTCAGCATTCCTTTTGGCAAGGCCTTGAAAAGGGGAGTCCGGGACCATTAACTGCCTATCCTGTGGAAATGGCTTTGGGCAAAATTATGGCGAATCGGTTTTTCCGCCTGATGAAATCGCATGTTCCCCATCGCTGGCTGGAAAATGAATACACTGTACCTGATTGCAGCATGGGTCGTGATGGGAAATGGTGGAATGTTTCCGGAAGGGTTGACATCATCATTGAGGAGGAATCTTGTTTCCGGGTTATTGACCTGAAAACAGGGGGATTCAAGGAAAAGGATAAAGTGCTGCTTGTGCTGGATGATGATGGAAATCCTGATGAAAGCAAAATGGCGGGTTTTAAGGATTATTTCCAGATGCTGGTTTACAACCGCATTGTTTCTGAAGACCCGAAATTTAAGGGAAAGCCCGTTCGCTCTTGTCTGCTCTACCTTTCAAGTCCGGAGCCGGCATTTGCAGATCCTTTTGCTAAATTGACGAGCAGGCAGGAAGAGCTTGATTTTTACCGGAATTTTGAAAATCTCTTGCTCAAAAAACTGGAAGACCTTGCCAATCCGGATGTGCCAGTTTTACAAACGGAGGAAGCCAGTCACTGTACATATTGTGGATTCAATGCCATGTGCAGAAGGTGAAAATTATTAACCAGGGGATTTTTCGACCTATTACGGCTGATTGTGCTACATTGCAGGAAATTTAGAAGTACATAGATGCAGATTCAGGTTAACAAAGTAGTGAGCGTAAGCTATTCACTTGAAGTAAACGAGGGCGGAAACAGTCCAATGATATTCGTAGAAAAGGCAGATGCAGAGAATCCTTTGACCTTCCTTTTTGGGGCCGGAAATATGATTCCCGGATTTGAAAGAAACCTTGAAGGACTTGCCCTTGGCGATTCTTTTTCTATGGAGATTAACCCGGAAGATGCCTATGGCCATTCTTCGGACGACGACATCGTAGAGCTTCCATTTTCTGTTTTTGCAGATGAGGTTGCTAAGTATCCAGATATGCTTACAGTTGGAAACACAATTCCAATGAATGACGGTCAAGGCCACCAATTTGAGGGAACAGTGAAAGCTGTGACCGAAGAAACGGTAACCATGGATTTTAACCACCCGCTTTCAGGAAAGACGCTTCACTTTATAGGCAAGGTTGAAAGTTTGCGTGATGCAAACGATGAAGAAATTGCCCACGGCCATGTGCATGGTCCGGGTGGACACCATCATTAATCTTTCACTGATTTATAAATTTATGCCTGCCATGGTTTTCCTGGCAGGTTTTTTTGTGCGTTTTTTTCAAGCCGATCTGCAACCATATTTGATGCAAGGGCAGAAAATTTTCTGCCCTTACGGGATTTGGATGTTTTCGGTCGAATTGGTGCAGAAAGCCTTTTTTTTGTAAAAAATAATTTCGATTTTTGGTAGGGGCGTATTCCGCCTCCAGCGAGACTAGTGCAATACGCCATTACGGTGCCGGCAATCCCAATTGGGACATGTCGCACCTCTGGTGCTGATATTATTTTCGATTAATTCTTTTGACATTTTACCGCGCTGGGGTAATTTTTGAAATCGAAATCAATTTGCATTCCTGGCACCAGCTGTGCCGCATGTCACGTGCAAAAGAAAATCAAAGACAAAATCTCCAGCGGAGCGACATGTTATTGCTTTGACTGACTTGACTCGTTGACTCGTCCTAAAAAAAGTTTACAGTTTAATTGATTAATCCTGACCTGAGTTTACAGTTGATTGATGGTCCTGATCTTGGTTTACAAATGAAGCCATCTAAAATAATTGTTTCCCTGTTCCGTTCCTCGATTTGAATTCCTTTAATCCCAAGCGAAAATGTTCATCTCCATCATTCTAAGTATCATTTCTTTCTGGCTGGAGCATCAGCAATCTGCCGGAAATGCTGCACCTGTGGTATGGCATCAAGCCGAAGAAGGTTTATCCTTTGCCGAAGCTCCCATGCCGCTGAAATCATTCTTGGGTGATTCCAGAATTCATCTCATCCGGATTGACCCTTCAAAATTCCGATTTAAATTGCTCTGTGCTACTGAAAATGGTTTTCAGAAAAAGAAGATTCGGGACTGGTGTGAACCAGAGAATATGCTGGCGGGTGTGAACGCAGGAATGTTTCACGGTTACAACGACATTGAATCTTATCAGGGCCTGACCAATACTGGCTTTACTCGGAATTACGAGCATGTAAACAATCCGACCCTAAATTCCGACAAAGCCTGCATCTTTTTCAATCCCAAAGATTCCTCCCTGTCGGCCTTTCAGATTGCCGACCGTACTTGTCAGAACATTCAGGTGTTGATAAAATCCTACAATACCGTTATTCAGGGAATTCGTCTTTTCGACTGCAATCAGAAAGTAATATGGCAGAAAGACCAAAAGAAGTGGAGCATGTGCGTGATGCTCACCGATAAACAAGGCTTTGTCTATTTTGTGCATTGCAGATCTCCATACACCGTGCATTCCTTCTGCCAACAGCTCAAGACCCTTATCCCTGAAATTAACCGCGGAATTTATCTGGAGGGCGGACCAGAAAGCAGTCTTTACCTGAATACAACTACTCAAAAATGGGCTCTAATGGGAAGCTATGAAACCAACTTTTGGGAGAATGACTCCAATCAGGAACTCTGGCCATTGGCCAATGTGGTTGGGATTGTAAAGAAATAGGCAAAGGGCACTTCTGTCTTGTCCTAAAAAAAGTTTATAGATTTTTCGATTCCCCCTGGAGCAAAATGGCGAAGGCCATTTCAAGGGGATTGATGGTTTCAAGAACCTTGTCGAGCCATTGCGGGTCCTGAGAAACCTGACTTAACCAAGACTCTGATCTTTCCAGAAGTCCACCGCCTGGTAAAAAGTACTCCAAAATTCCTAATAGTTGTTTGATGCGGAGTTCTTCCTTCTGTTCTGCAGCTTTCCGTATGCGCTTTTGCATGCCCTCGGCCATTTTTTCCATCCGAACAATTTCTGCTTGCAATGCTGGAACCAGGGTGGAATCGGTGGAGGCCGCTTTTTCGAGCAAGGTCGAATACACAAGCTGAAGCTCAGGTAGAGAGAAATCGTCTTCACCCAAAGCCAGTTTTCTTCGAAGTACGCTTTCGTCGGTAAAAAGGTCTTCGGGTTTAAAGCCCAGTTTCTCCAGCTTGGAAGCCCGTGACGACGAAACCACCATGGCCGAAAATCTTGGAACCAAAATGGGGAAGGGGATTCCGGCATTGTCGAAGACCGGCTTCAGCTGCAGCCAATAAGAAATTTCAGCCGGACCGCCAATGAAAGCCAGATCGGGGAGGACTTTTTGGGAATACGATGGTCGCAAACACACATTCGGACTCAATTGTTCCGGATGGTTCTGAAAGTACTTTCGGGTTTCTTCCAAACTCCATTTCAAACTTCCGTCATGGCATGAAATTCCATTTTCATCCCGTACAAGCCGGGTTCTAATTCCTTCGCCGAGATAAAAAAGATTCAGGTCTCTTGCATGAATCTGGGCTTCGTAACCCAAAAGTTCAAGTGCAGCGGTTTGTTTTTCAATGGCGAACTGAACTTGATTCCCTTCAATTTCTGCCAGCATTTCAGGAAGGAAACAGGCTTTTAATTCTTTGTTATCGGGCTCCAGAATCAGAATGCCATATTTCCCAAAATAGTGGTTGAGCCAGTTTCTGCTTGCTTCTGCCAGGCTGTTGCTGGATTGATAAGCAGAAGCCATTTCGGCCGGGAAGTCTTTAATTTCGAGCAATTGATTCTCGATTCCCTCGCAAGAAAGTTGACCGACAGCCCCTTCACCTTTAATTTCGATACGATAAGCCTGAGAGAAAAATCGAAACGACTGAATTTCTTCCAGGTCGTGGTCTTCCGATGCCATCCAGAAAATGGGCACGAAGTCCTTTTCGGGAAACATCGATTTAAGTTCCTGAGAAAGCTTTATGGTACTGAGAATTTTGAAGGCCATGTACATAGGACCGCCAGCCACAGAAAGTTGGTGTCCACAGGAAACACTGAATGTGTTCTGGTTTTTCAACAAACTCAGGTTTTGGAATTGGGCCTCATGTTCCCTGCCACTTTTCATTCCGGAATCCAGCACGCTGCAAAGAATTTCTCTTTGCGCTGAACTGAATTCTTTCATCCGGCGCTCGAGAAGTAAGTTCAGAGATTCCTTATCCGGCCATCCTGAATGGAAACTGGCCAATTTTGGATTTTGCGCTGCATAGTCTGTAAACAGTTTGCTGAACCTGTTTGTGGCTTCGTAGGGAACGCTTGTTTTTTGATATGCCATGGTGAGGATGGAATTCCGGCTGCCAAACTACGATTAGAATTGCTGTCCTTCGGAATTGAAAGCCATGTCTGATTTTTATAAAATATTTACTTTTTCAAAAATGGCCTGAAAAAACAAAGGGTATTCTTGGGTTTTTGTATAAATTCTTGAAAAGTACCCTAAAAAAACATGGTCAATATTTCATTTTGGTTGGGAATATGTAGTTTTGTCCCATAAAACTAAAAAAATAAAATTTACAGCATCATGGCAATTTTAAGGTTTAAGGCGCTCGAAACAGTTAATTCCAGGAAGCCGCTTCGTCCCGAATTTCCAAAGGACCGGGTTACATCCTATTTTGGAGAATATGTCTTCGATAAGAAGAAGATGAAGGAGCATCTTTCACCAGAGGTTTTCAAGGCACTGATACAAACCATTGAAAGCAATGAGCGCCTCGAGCCAGGACTTGCAAATTCTGTAGCCCTTGCCATGAAAAACTGGTCCATCGGTTTGGGCGCTACCCATTACACACACTGGTTTCAGCCATTAACAGGTTCTACAGCAGAAAAGCATGATGCTTTTTTTGATCTTGAAGGGGATGAAGTACTTGAGAAATTTCAAGGTTCGGCCCTTGTTCAACAGGAGCCCGATGCCTCTTCCTTCCCCAATGGCGGAATTAGAAATACTTTTGAAGCCCGTGGATATACCGCCTGGGACCCTACTTCGCCTGCCTTTATCATGGACACGCAGGGAGGCAAAACCCTTTGTATTCCAACCGTTTTTGTATCCTACACCGGCGAGGCCCTGGACAATAAGACGCCATTGTTAAAGGCTTTGCATTTTATCGACAAGGCCGCCACGGAGGTTGTCCAATTGTTTGACAAAGAATGCGCGCGTGTGATTGCAACCTTGGGACCGGAGCAGGAGTATTTTTTGGTTGATTCAGCCCTTTACAATGCCAGGCCTGATTTGTTGATGGGCAACCGCACCGTTTTCGGACATTCGCCAGCAAGAGGCCAACAAATGGAGGACCATTATTTTGCGTCCATTCCTCCGAGGGTTCAGTCTTTTATGATGGACTTTGAATTTGCGGCCTGGAGACTTGGTATTCCTGTTCGCACCCGCCACAATGAGGTTGCGCCAGGGCAATTTGAGTGCGCGCCAACTTTTGCGGAAGTAAATCTCTCCGTTGACCAGAATTCCTTGTTGATGGATATAATGGAAAGGGTTGGCGAGCGGCACGACCTTCGCTTGCTTTTGCACGAAAAGCCTTTCTCTGGCATCAATGGAAGTGGAAAGCACAACAATTGGTCATTAAGCACCAGCAACGGAAAGAATTTGTTGAGTCCGGGAAAGAAGCCGAAAGAGAATCTGCAGTTTCTGACCTTTTTTGTAAATACCATCA
>CANETC010000149.1 GCA_947441055.1 Cytophagaceae bacterium
AGTCCTACGACCTTCTTTACTCCCCTGAAGGTAAAATGTTGGCTAAATCAATGTTAAAAGAAAAAGAGGAGGAGGATGACTAAAATCCAATGGTGAACCACAAATTGTGGTTCGCCTTTTTTAGTTCACAAATACCCGCTTTTGGAATTTCAATGTTGAATCAAAAGGGCAAGTTTTGGTTGATCAGATGGAAAATTCAATCCTTCAGAGGATTTTAGCATTGCCTTCTTTAAGAAACATTGAGCCCATAATTTTAGTACTGTCTAGGCTACCGCAATATCCCCAAGATGTTTCAAAGAATTTGGTCTTAATTTGGGCCGGCAGAACAACCATTACAACTGCCTTTGATCTAATAAAATGAAGTTTTTTGTGCGCTTTGCCTGGCTAATTTCCTTGCTTGGCTTTCTATACAACCTGTTTACTACTTATGGAAATGTGCAACAGATTTTGTTACTAAAATTTGGTGAAATTGGCTTTGCACTTAGCAGAGCTCAATATTTCTTCTTCTTCCTAGGCTTTTTCTGTGTTCTGAACATCCTCCTTTTTATTCTGGGCAAAATGGTTCCCGGCATACCCAATAAATTTCTTTTTGTTCCCTTTTCAAGCTGGTGGACAGCAAACCGGGAAAGGCGGGGCATGGCAAACCGAATCCTCAGTAACTGGACTTGGATAATTGCCGCCACCGCAAATTATTTTATGATGTATTGGATGCTGGTGGTTGAAAATGATTTCCATTTTGAGGGTAGCACAATTTCATCTGTCACTTGGTTTTACAAACCAGGCTACATCATGCTGGCGAGCTTGCTGCTTCCCTGGCTGCGTTTCTTTCTGCGCAATGTGGATTTGCTTGCACAAAGCGAACGGGAATAATTTCCATACTTACCCAGCAATGAGGATTTGTTTTTCAAATTCTTTCAAGAAACAAATTCTCCTTATTGAGCGGCCTTTCTTTAACCTGAGCTTTTAAAAATTGATTTCGGAATGAATCGGGATAAATTTTTCAAGAAGAGAGAAAATATCTGGCAACTGCTTGTCGCCCTTGTTTTGATCTCGCTCTCTGTGTGGAAAATAAGCAAGGGCTTGGAGCAAAACATGGACATCCGGTTTTATGATGAGAGTTTTTACCTCACCCAGGGATTCTTCCAAAACATCAGCGAATGGATCCCAGACTATTCACCACTTTATTGCCTTCACTACAAGATTCTGGGACTCCTTTTTCCTGATGGAATTGAATTGTATTACGCCAATTACCGGTTTTGGGACTTGATCCTTGGAATCAGCGTTTATGCACTTCTGCGTATTTCAGGAATCCCCTTCGTCCCTGCCATCTTTTGGGGAATGTCTGCCTGCGCTTCCCAGCTCGGTCTCCCGCTTTGGCCGAAAGCAGGCCATCTTGCCATGGCCGGAAGCAGCATCGGAATTGCCGGTCTTTGGTTTTGGCGCGACCAGCTGAAAACCCAACTGATTTGGATAACGGGAATTTGCTTTTGCATTTCTTGGTGCCGCCCAGAATTTTTGGCCGGGGCATTGACTGCCGGATTTTTGCTGCTGTTTTTTCTTTGGAAAGGTGAAGGAACCATCAGCAAAGCTGCTTTGATTCCTTGGCTCCTCGTCTTGGCTTTTGCACTCCTCTGGGGTTTGCCATTCGGACAAAGTGGACGAGGCCTGGTGGCATTCGGGCAGCACTTTGTGCATAATTGGCGAAACATCAGCGGCCAAAATTCAGGGGATTTGATGTGGGATTGGGTCAATTGGCGACCAATTTTTGAGCAACATTTCGATTCTGCTAAAAATCCACTGGAAGCGTTTTTAATAAACCCAGCCGACATGCTTCAGCATCTATGGTTCAATCTGCGCTACCTTTTCTACAATTCTCTGGTTTACTTTTCCGAAACACTTTTCCCTAAAAGACTATACGGCATCTCCCCCATTACTGGATTCGGCGTCTTATGGCTTGGAGCCGAAATTCTTCAAGGTTTTAAGCTTGGTGAAAAATTTCTTAAAAAATTAAAAGAACAAAACACCAGCAGCTTCCTGCCATGGTTTTGCCTTGCCATTCCTTCCTTGCTGGCAGGCCTGCTTTTTCAGCCAAGACCCCATTACATCCTACCGCTCCTTCCCTTTTTTATATTTGGAACCGGACTTTTTTTTCGAAGCATTACAATTTCACAAGGATTGAAAAAATGGAGGCCTGCGCTCATGCTGCTCCCACTCATTTTACTTTTCTTCCTTCCGGAATGCCGGGCCTTTTTTCAGGTCATTCCAGATTCTTCTACTCCAAACGAAACAACACATCCTGAAAAAGATGAATTATTCGGACCCGTCACCACAGAATCCCTTAAACATAAAACGCTGGTTCAAGAATTGGAGAAATACCCTTTCCCAAAAGATTTCCGGATTTTCGACGCCTCCACCGGTGCAACGGAATACCTAGGGAAAAAAGTCATTCAATGTGGAAAAACCGGTTTTGAAATGAATTATCAAGCTTTGGCGAACTTTCCCCATTTCCTGGATTCGTCCAAGGTACAAGGAATTTTCCTTCATGAAACCATCCGATACGACCGATTCTTCTCCGGAAATCCCACCTGGCAAAAATTAAAAAGCCAGCCTCAAATAATGGGCTGGCTCAAAATACCGATTGGCAAAGCAGGAGATTCACTCCTGATCAGGAAGTAATTATTTATTGTTTCCGCCGACTGCAGATTTCAATGTACCTGCGCCATTTTCTTTTACTGTAATGTCAAGCATCAAACGAAAATGCCCTTTCATCTCCCTTGGCTTAGGATGGTGCCCAAACAAAGGCTTAGGATGGTTTCCATTCCCGCAATCATGATCCTTTGTTTTTTCAGCAGCTTCATCTTCAGACTCAATGCTAAGTTTATCCAAACCAGCTTTACCATCTAGCGACTGGTAACGAAGCGTCCATGCTCCTGAAGCATCTTGAACCAATTCTGCAAGCGAAGCATTTGCAGGACGGGAAGAAATAATGGGTTCTTCTTTTTGGAAATTCTCAGGAAGCGTAAATGTCAAGACCTCTCTGCCCAGCACTTCCAGACTTTTCGAAGATGTTTCCCAAACCGGTTCTTTTTCAGGGCGGTCCTGATGGCAAGCAACTGAAGTAAGCAATAGGATGCTAAAAAGGCCAGATGAAATACGGTTCATAAGTTTTGTTTTTTGTTTAGACAAATAAAGAACTGAAACGGTTTGAAAGCACTGATATTATTGAGTAAGAACTTAATTTGTTTGTAAACTTCCCTTTTACCGCAATAACAATCCCAGACAAGCCAATCATTTGTGCAGGGATCGAGATTTTTTGGGCCTGTCCCTCCCCGCCCAAGGCGAGGTCGGGTCGGGCCATCCGTTACAATGTGGTCCCTTCGGAACCACGATTTTCACTGCTGTCCCTCAGGCGAGAATTATTCACATCTTTTTGTGTGTAATTCCCTTTTTCAAAAATATTGCGCCTAAACTCCAAAATCACACATTTCTTTGCATCGGTATTGGCAAAAACAGATTGAATGTCCAAAATGTCGAAGACAATTTTCCGCTATGTTTACGGGCAGACACAAGCAACTTTTTTAGATTTAATTTAACTGTCAAGCAAAAAATCAATACATTAACTAATGGATAAACAAAAAATATACTTTCCTAACCTGAATGGGCTAAGATTTATCGCAGCTTTTTTGGTCATTATCCATCATATCGAACAATTAAAATGGATTTCGAAACTTGATACTCTTTTGGGAGATATTCCATTCGTTGGAGTAATAGGAAAATTAGGTGTGGTTTTGTTTTTTGTATTGAGTGGCTTCTTGATTACATATTTGCTATTGGCTGAAGAGAAAACCTTCGACGACATCAGTATTAAGAAATTTTACATGCGAAGAATCCTTCGAATATGGCCTCTTTATTTTTTGATAATTATTTTAGCCATTTTCATTCTACCTTATATTAAATTATTCACACTTAATGGATTTGACATAAATAAAGTTCATTCAGATCTTGCTACTAAGCTAATTTTATACGCACTTTTTCTTCCAAATATTGTATTATCTATGATTGGCGTTATTCCTTATGCCTCACACACTTGGTCGATTGGCACCGAAGAACAATTTTATGTAGTATGGCCTGTATTAATTAAATACTTAAAAAAGAATCGCATCGTATTGATGATCATTATAATTGTATCTTATTTAATGATTAGGTTTTTTTTAGCAAACCCAATATCCGACTTTATGCCATATAAAAAGATCATTCGGGAGTTTTGGTCAACTTTCAACATTGACTGTATGGCAATTGGTGGAGTTTTCGGAATCTTACTTTTTAGAAATGATAGATTTCTTCCCTTAATAAAGAATAACCTAATATTCTACTTTAGTCTGGCTTTTGTTTCTTTCCTTATGATTAAAGGTGTGTATATTCCCTACATTCAAGCTGAATTTTTCTCGGTTTTTTTCGGAATCATCATCTTGAATTTCGCTGCCAACGAAAATATAAAAATTTCTCTTGAAAATAAATACTTCAACTACCTGGGAAATATTTCATACGGGCTGTACATGTATCACCCAATTGGAATTATGATGGCAATTAATCTTGCAGTCACCATCGGTTATCCAAGCAATTGGCTCATATACCCCGTAAGTTTGATTTTAACAATCCTGATTGCAGGACTTTCCTATAAGTATTTTGAAACCTACTTTTTGAAATTCAAGCATAAGTTTTCAAAAGTTCTTAGCGGTAACAGCACTAGCCATTAAATGTTTAGTTGCCCATCAAGCCGTGGACCTCGTCCATATTACCAGTGCTCCGAAAGATTTCGAGCACCTTCTAATTTCTAGAACTCCACTTCTTTCCGGATCACATCCTTGCCCCTGCGAATTTCAGCAAAGGTCTTCTCGCCTTTCGTGAATTTTCCCAGAGCTTCCATGTATTTGTAAATGTCGGTGGTTTCGTGTTCGCCCAATTTCAAAACCAAATCACCGGCAAGGATGCCTGCTTTTTCTGCAGCCTTCCCAGGACTAACACCATCGACTTTCACACCCGGTCCACCAAACGCATAATCGGCCATAATGCCAAGGGTAACCTTAAATGCGGTCATCTTCCGCTCTGAACTTTTGGTCTTGGTAAAGGGAATTTCCTTTAAGACAGAAATACTATCCACCACCCGAACGATGTAATTGATGATTTTCACTTCCCCAGGGAAATTAATTTTCTCGACATCATCGCTTGGCTTGTGGTAATCGCTGTGAGTCCCAGAGAAAAAATGCAACACAGGTTTATCCTTCAAATAAAAACTGGCATGGTCAGATGGGCCCATTCCTGCTGTGTCATATTTCAAGGCAAACCCCGAATTGAGCTTCTCCAAAATTGGAATCCAAAGTGGAGAAGTACCGACACCGCCAACAATCAAAGAATTGCTGCTATCGCGCAATCGCCCAATCATATCCATGTTCACCATCGCAGGAATGCGATCCAAAGGAATCGTAGGATATTGTAAAAAATGCTTTGAACCAATCAAGCCAGCTTCCTCAGCAGAAAATGCCATAAACAGGAAATTTACCTTTTCGGCCTTTTTGTTGGAGGAGTAAATGCGGGCAAGCTCCAGCAAACCAGCAACCCCAGAGGCATTGTCATCTGCCCCATTGTGTACCTGACCTTTCGGATCCGCGGCCAGTGAAGAACCCCTGCCGTCTTCATTGCCCAAATGGTCGAAGTGAGCCCCGATAACCAGGGTTTTTTCAGCCTTGTTGTCAAGAAATCCAATCACATTGCTACCCCTCCGCTGCACTGATTCCTGGCTATCAGAATTGTGGGCATGTGGTCTTTCGGTGTAATCAAAATTCTGGATAAAACCCTTGCTTCCCAATGGCTTAAGCCCGAATTCTTTGAAATGTTTTTCAATGTAACGAATGGCCAATTGCTCACCACGCGTACCAGGTGCGCGTCCTTCCAGACTGTCGGCAGCCAAAAAAGAAACATGGGATCGAACACGGGTTTCATCGCTTTGCGCAGTCACTGCGGATGAAACAAAAAACAAGACAAAGAGGCTGATAATGGATCTATTCACGGGTAAAAATTTACAAGACAAATGTAGTATTTCAGAATTGCTTTTCAGACCCTTAGGTCTTCAATAGAAATCCGCTGGCAATCGGAATAATAGCTTCGCCCCTTTTCTTCAAATGGATCAAAGTTTGGAAGCTTATCCAACCACTCAAAATGAAAAGGTTCTGCTGTTTTTATTCCTGAGACTGTCTTAACCTGAACCCCATGAGGAAAATGCCAAAGAAAAAGCGACCTGAATAAAACGGGTCTTTCTCCAGCATCACGATGAATTTGTAATTCCCTTGTATCATGCCGAAAAACAATCCTGATTTCAGCCATATCCTGAAAAGCGGGGTTTGGCGTAATTCCATCATCTTCATACAGAAGGAATTCAGCTTGTCCCTCATTGGCAGCAAAAATATGGATGTCGCGATTTGCGATATCTTGAACATCATCGCTGCAATGCCCGGTATCACGACTCAATAAAATGGCACCTTGCCGTACCAGCACTGGCAATCGATCCAACCAGGCTGATAACCAATGAACCCGACTTCCTTCATGAAATTCGCCTGAGAAAAGCCTGTACCAACCACCCGGCGGAAGTTCAGCCTGAACCGCATGTTGTTGGGGAGAAGCCGGAATCACAAGAATATCCTTCCCCAGAAAAAACTGGTGCTGAAAAGCTGCATTAAAATCGTGGCCAGCCTTTTCCCAAAACCATGGCCTTACAACCGGTTTCCCTGTTTTTGAGGATTCATAAAAAGCAGAATACAAAACCGGCAAAAGCTTATAT
>CANETC010000150.1 GCA_947441055.1 Cytophagaceae bacterium
ATCAGTTTGCTGTTCGGGGTGGTTATTTTCATGAAAGCGAGAACAAGGGCAACAGAAAATACTTCACTGCTGGAATTGGAATTCGATATCAGACCTTTGGACTAGACTTCGCTTATTTGTTGCCTGTTCAAAGCAACCATCCTTTGGCGGAAACCCTCCGTTTCTCTCTTCTGTTTGACATGAATCTGGCTAAGTCAGAAGAGTCAATCACTGAAAAAGCAAGTGGCCCCGGAGCTCAATAACTAATAAGACCTTTCTTCAGAATCCCCCGATTGGGGGATTTTTTTTATGTCGGAATTTATTGAAATACAAGGTCCTCTCCTACCTGAAATCCATGGAGAAATTAATTTGCCACTTTCTAAAAGTGAGTGCAACCGGGCGCTTATGCTGCAAGCCTGGTCCAACGGAATGGTTCAGGTTGATGGAATTTCTCTTGCGGCTGACAGCTTACTCCTTTCTAAGCTTCTCGCCAATCAGAAGGCAGATGAATTTGATGCCAGAGATTCCGGAACAGCATTTCGGTTCATGACGTCTTATCTCGCACTCAAAGGCAAACATTGCGTGCTTACTGGAACCCCGAGAATGAAATTAAGGCCGATTGCTTTGCTGGTTGACGCATTGCGGGAGCTCGGTTGCAGGATTGACTATGTGGAAAAACAAGGCTTCCCTCCAATGAAATTTCAGGGATTTGAATATTCTGGCAAAAACCAGCTTGAGATAAACGCTAGTAGTAGTTCCCAATTTATCAGTTCCTTAATTATGGCTGCGCCTTCGTTGCCCGAAGGATTGGAAATTACACTCACCGGTGAAATTTCCTCAAGCCCGTATATTTTCTTAACCATAGGAATGATGCAATCCTGTGGCATAGAGATTCAGGTGATTGGAAACCGAATCATAATTCCAGGACAGAAGTGGAGTGAAGCAATCCTTAAGCCAGAAGCAGATTGGTCCGCTGCGTCGTATTGGTATGGAATTCTTGCGAATCAGAAAAGCTACACCCGCTATTTCTTACCCGGTCTTAAATTAAGCAGCCTTCAGGGCGATAAAGTAATTGCGGACCTTGCAAAATTTTGGAATGTAGTAACAGAAGAAAAGGAGAATGGAATTTTGATTACCAAGACTTCGGACTCCAATTCCGAAATGGAATACAGCTTCGATTTTTCCGCTTGTCCGGATCTCGCGCTCACAATTATTGTCCTTTGCGCCGCAACAGGTACGCGGGCAAAATTGAGCGGTCTTGCTTCTTTAAAAATAAAAGAGAGCGACCGCCTCTTCTCAATTGCAACAGAACTGAAAAAAGTAGGTCTTGATGTTCTCATTCAAGAAAATGGGAAGGAATGTCAGCTTCTTGGTACAGAAATGATCTGGCCGCAGAAGATGGTTGGTTTTGAAACCTACGATGACCACCGGATCGCAATGGCGCTTTCGATTTTGCTGGCATCAGGAAATCAGTCAGCTAGATTTTTTCATCCGGAGGTTGTCAACAAATCCTATCCCGGATTCTGGGAGGAACTTTCCAAAGCAGGATTCAAGGTTTGTTGATGATTTCTTGGAGAGGGTTTTTCTGAAAAGTATTACAGAAGGCTTTGATTCCGCATTCCCCGCACTTGGGATTTCTGGCCAGGCAAACATATCTGCCATGCAAAATCAGCCAGTGGTGAGCCATGGGAATATCTTCCTTTGGAATTACTTTATACAATTGAAGTTCAACAGCCAAAGGGGTTTTTGCTGTTGATGGCACAATTCCAAGCCGTCGGCTGACCCTGAAAACATGGGTATCGACCGCCATAGTGGGTTGCTTGTAAATTACAGATGCAATTACATTTGCGGTTTTTCGGCCAACCCCGGGTAATTTTTGAAGTTCCTCAACTGTTTCAGGAATTTCTGAATTGTAATCACTGATTAATTTCTGAGCCAGGGCCATAAGATGGCGAGCTTTATTGTTTGGGTATGAAACGCTTCTAATCAGGGAGAAAACTTCATCAAAACTCGCTGCAGCCAAAGCGGATGGATTGGGAAAATTTTCAAACAGCTTTGGAGTTACCAGATTGATTCTTTTGTCTGTGCACTGGGCCGAAAGTACCACAGCAACCAAGAGCTCAAAAGGGTTGGAATAATTCAACTCAGTTTCTGCTGCTGCCTGGGTATTTCGGAACCAGTTTAGAATTTCTGCGGTTCTGGCTTTTCGGTTCATAGATTGGCAGAAAATGGTTGATGATTCATTTTTGAAAAAAACTTAATGGACAAAAGAAACGAAAGCCATTTCATCATTTATAGCGAAAAAACGAGGATTCATGTCGCAAAACAATGTATTGGCCGTACATTTTTTGTTGTTACAAAGAAAATATCGGATAATTGTGGCTGATAAAACACAAGTTTTATTTTTGGGTTGAAAAGTGAAAGAAAAGGCCTACCCTTATTGGGAAGGCTTTTTTTTATTCATACCTATCTGTAACAAGGTAATTACCAACATAATCGGCAATGCCATCCTCAAGGGAAGTAAAAGTTCCGGGATAACCTGCATTTTTCAATCTTCCCATGGCCGCTTCGGTGAAATACTGATATGAATTTCTAATTTCTTGAGGTGTGGGGATGTAATCAATTGAAGGCTCTACTCCCATAGAATGAAATGTGGCAAGGGCCAAGTCCTGAAAAGTTCTCGCCTTTCCAGACCCAAGATTGTAAATGCCCGAATTTTTTCTGTGTTGCATGAGCCAAAAACACACTTCGGTCACATCCTTTACATAAACAAAATCTCTTTGTTGGTGGCCATGCGCAATGCCTTCCTTGTGGGATTCGAATAATGACATCCGACCTTTTTCCCGAACTTGTTTGAATGCGTGAAAAATAACAGAGGCCATTTTTCCTTTGTGGTATTCATTTGGTCCATATACATTGAAAAATTTAAGACCTGCCCAGAAAAAAGGTGTTTTATTTTGCGAAAGTACCCAGAGATCAAAATCATGTTTTGATTTTGCATAAGGATTGAGAGGTTTAAGGGAAGACATTGTTTCCGGGTCATCTGAATACCCATATTCACCTGACCCATAGGTTGCTGCGGAAGACGCGTACACCATAGGAATTTGAAATTCTGTGCAGATAGCCCAAACCTCTTTTGAATAATTGAGGTTAAGCTTGTCAAAAATTTCAACGGAAGTTTCAGTCGTATCGGTTCGGGCTCCAAGGTGGAAAACAAATTCAGTTTCCATGGCATTGGTTCTCAACCAATCCGAGAATTCGCTTCGGTCAACAAATGCTATTACATCTTTCCCAGCCAGGTTTGGCTCCTTTGATTTAACTGAGAAATCATCCACTGCAACGATGGCCTTGTAACCTTTCCGGTTTAGCTTTGCAATCAAACAGCTGGAAATAAACCCGGCAGCTCCCGTTACTACAATCATGCGGTTAAAATTTGAAAGCGAAATTAGGGATTTAGATTGGCTCCAATCAATAAGAAGCAAAATCCTCCTGCTTTTCATTTTGACAGCCATAATTCAAGGTTGCCAGAATCCATCAGATTCTGAAAATGCCAAAGGGAGAATTATTAAAGATGCGACTTCTTATGAAACAATTCTTCCCCAAAAAATCAGAAAGGTTATGGGCTTATCGCCAGCCTTGACTGAAATATTATTTTCCTTGCTACCAGACTCCAGCATTGTAGCGGTAACACCGCATTGTGATTTCCCCACTGAAAAGGTAAAGGCAAAACAGGTGATTGGCGTGATGCCGCTGGATATTGAAGCGATTCTTAAGATAAAGCCAGACCTAATTTTTACTGAGGAAGGAATGACTTCCATTGAAGACATTATGAGGCTTCGGAAAATGTCGATACCTGTAGCTGTGTTTTCTTACCGAAAAGTGGAAGATATCCTGAATACAATGGACTCAATCCGCATTTGGACAGGTGCAGGGCTTGAAGCAAAGGCAATGTGCGACAGTCTCCGCGCTAAGCTTGATTCACTTGAATTAGCATATGCGCGACTTCCAAAAGAAAAAAGGCCCCGGATGCTTTCCATTACCTGGTTTGATCCGGTTTTTGCTTATGGAGCTGAAACCTGGATGAGCGATAAAATGAGGCTAGCTGGCGGGCAAAATGTACTCGCAGAAAAGCTGGAAAAACCCTATCCTCTTTTGGGTAGGGAATATATTTTGAAGCTTGATCCGGATATAATTTTCGGGGGGAGTTTTGGCAAAATGGATAGCAGTTTCTTTACGCTATATCCGGAACTCAGGCGCTTAAAAGCCTATAAAAATAAGAAGATTTTTCCATTGGACGACAACCTTGCAAGCCGCCCTGGACCACGATTTTTGGATGGGATTTATGAATTGGCAAGTCATTTGAGAAAATAAACTGGTTCAAAATAAAAACTACTTTTGTTTTCAACCACCAGATTTTGGTTATAATTTGAAAGGTAAATTACATCAAAATAGGACTCTTATAAGTTTTGACCTTTTGAAAAACACAAATTAGAATGTGGATAAGTTTGGTCAATCAGCAATCAATGTGGATAAGTCGGCCGAGTTATCCACATTTTTCGAAAAAATTTAGGAATAACCAGTGTTTTGGCATTTTGAATTTGACGAACTTCTTACAAGCTTTTTGGGGTAGTTGGGTGATCATGGAATGATCTTATACCTCGCCTTCGCCTTTGATAGTGAGCAGGAATTAAAATGCCACCATTCAGAACTTGTCGTTATAAATCCTGAAGATTCCATGCATGATCTAAGGATCCTTCTGTTGTCAAATTGTGTTTGACTGAGCTTTCCTGATTTTAAGAGACGGCCTTCGCATCGCGGTTGGGCCAGCTCTCCAAAATAATCAAATTCAGTCCCCATATCGAGGGCCTTTCCATCAGGTCCGGCAATTGTGATGTCAAGGGCACAACCATAATTATGGATTGAACCTCTTTTTGGGTTTGCCAGGTAAATATGCTTTTTTGATTCCGGCAATTTTATCGCATTCCAAAGAGCTTTCTGCGCAGAAGATGGCCTGGCAGCATCATAAATTAAAAAAGTAAAGCCCGGATGTTTCTGCTGAAGGATTTGAAATGCATTTTTCAATTTGGTAACAACTTCAGGCCTTGCCAAAGCTTTTGAAAAACAGCCATACACATCCTTGCCTACAAAATTATTGGTTCCTGAATACCGAATGTCAACCAAAACCTTGGGCAGGGATTTTTGAATGTCCAACAGGCCACTGCTCAACATAACTTTTTCTAACTGGCAGTTTTGCCCGATCAAAAAATTGGGCAAAAACATAATTGAGAACAGAATTTTTCTGAATGACAATTTAAACATGGCGCAAGGAAATCAGATCCAAGTTTCCTTAAAACAAAGCTGTAATTTTTAATCAGTAATCTCAGATGAATTGGTCCCAATTCAATCCATTTGTTCAGCAGAAAATTGTCAAAATGATGAAGGGTAAAAACAAGACATATTTTTTCATCATGAGTAGGTTCAAATCCTGATGGCTTTCGAAATTTATTTTTCCCAAAATGAGAAATCACAAGACATGGAACAATTTCAAAAGAATTAATCCGAGTTTAGAAAATAGTTGATGAAAAGGCCTTGGTTATGAATTTGGGCATAACTAACTAAAATACTGCATTTTAACATATATATGTTTCATTTTTCAATTCATTTTTATTTGATACACCCAAATTGAAATTTGAAAATCTTTGGGCAGGAACCTTCCTAAATTATGGAGTTTTTAAAAAAATGTACCCAATGTTGCGAAGACTGATTTTTGTTAACATTTTGATAATGAATTTCAAAATATTCGAGACAAATCTATTTTCAAAAAATCTTCCATGTGATTCTTCCCTTTTTGAAATCAGGGCTTTCATTGTTCCGATTCCATGCTGAAGTTTGTCCCCCTACCCGGAACTTTATTTTTCAAAATCAACGCAATGAACCACAGGACTGCATGGAATCAGTGTCTTCAAATCCTTCGAACAAAGGTGGATGAGAAGTCATTTTCCACTTGGTTCGAACCCATTGCGCCTCTTGCCCTCAATGGAAGTCAACTAACCATTGAAGTGCCTTCTCAATATTTTTATGAGTGGCTTGAAGAACATTTCGTGAAGGAATTGCAATTGGCGCTGGCTTCCGTGATTGGACAGGATGCGCGTCTGGAGTATTCTATCGTTGTGGATCGTGGTGACAGAAACCACAGACCGCTCCACATGACGCTTCCGAATCATTCGAAATCGCAAAATCATCAAGAATCGCAGAATTACGGAGGTTATAGGAATGATTCAAAATCTTTCGAAAAAAAGGAAACTGGCAAGTCTGCTTTTTTTCATCGCCTTGAAAAAGACCGGATTTTCGATGAATCAAATTTGATTCCAACCTACAGTTTTGATCGATTTGTAGAAGGTGATTGCAATAGACTTGCCCGCTCTGCAGGTTTGGCCGTTGCTGCCAAACCCGGAATAACTTCCTTTAATCCTTTGATGCTCTATGGAGGCGTTGGGTTGGGGAAAACCCACCTCATGCACGCCATCGGAAATAAAATCCGTGAAATCGACCCAAGCCGAAAGGTAATTTATATTTCATCTGAGAAATTTACCAACCAGTTTATTGAGTCTCTGACCAAAAATGCTGCGAGTGATTTCACTGAGCATTATATGAATATGGATGTTCTCATTGTGGACGACATCCAGTTCTTGGCAGGAAAAGAGAAAACCCAGGAAATCTTTTTCCATATCTTTAATCACCTTCAACAGGCTGGAAAGCAAATTATCATG
>CANETC010000151.1 GCA_947441055.1 Cytophagaceae bacterium
CTGGATTGCCAGATGTAACTATTACCCCATATATTACTTGCACTGCGTACATTGGTTACGTAATCTGGATTTCTTTCCTGTGGCCTTACCACGGTATGGGCATTGCCAATCACACCCGGATCGGGTATGGCAGCGAATACCCAGGCGGCACCGACACTACCATTGTCAAAAGGTCCACCCGTGATTGCCGTATTTCCATCTGCGCTCAACGATACAGATGTGCCCTGCCTGGCGGAAGTACTTGCTAGTGTACCCACCAGTTTACTTCTTTGCTGAATCCATGTGTCGCCACTTCGGGTAAACACCCAGACAGCTCCGATTTCGTTGTTGTCCACATAACCACCCAACATGGCAGTATTCCCGTCCGCACTTAGGGTTACGGAAATGCCCTGATTAGCACTTCCGGCCGCACCGGAGCCTACCAGTTTACTTCTTTGTGTCCAGGTACCGCTGCTTCGGGTCCAAACCCAAGCTGCACCAGCAAAATTATTGTCAGTGTAACCACCCACAACTGCCGTATTTCCATCCGCACTCAGTGATACAGAATGACCCTGTTTAGCTAATCCTTCTGCACCTGTACCAACCAGTTTTGACTGCTGTG
Source organism: Cytophagaceae bacterium (assembly GCA_947441055.1). Classification (GTDB taxonomy): domain Bacteria; phylum Bacteroidota; class Bacteroidia; order Cytophagales; family Flexibacteraceae; genus CAMDMI01. Next base: position 602 of record CANETC010000151.1, read on the forward strand.
TCCAGCTGGAACCACTGCGGGTAAATATCCAGGCAGCACCAACACTATTGTTATCATTAGATCCACCCACAATGATCGTATTCCCGTCCGCACTTAGCGCAGAACGGTCCTGGAGGGCGATTCCAACTGCACCAGTGCCAACTAATTTTGTACCCTGTTGTGTCCAGACACCACCACTTCGGGTAAAAACCCAGGTCGCTCCGGCAAACGAGTTATCACCAAATCCACCAACGATGGCGGTATTTCCGTCTGCACTCAACGATACGGAATGGCCCTGCGATGCTGGCTGACTTCCGATAGCACCTGTGCCCACAAGTTTAGCACCTTGTTGTGTCCATGTGCTGCCACTGCGGGTAAATACCCAGGCGGCACCAGCAAAACTGTTATCGCGGTCTCCACCTACGATGGCGGTATTTCCATCCGCACTCAGCGCTACAGAAACACCCTGCTGAGCGATACCTATATTACCCGTGCCAATTAATTTAGTGCCTTGTTGTGTCCATACCCCTCCCGACCGGGTATAAATCCAGGCAGCCCCATTAAAGCCGTTATCAGCTTTACCTCCAACAATGGCGGTGTTCCCGTCTGCACTGACTGCTATCGATTGGCCCTGCTGAGAGGCTCCTACATTACCCGAGCCCACCAGCTTATTGCCTTGCTGAGCCATAGGGTAAGGAGTGGCGGTAACTGTGAAAGAACCGGCCGCGGTTGATGTACCTGCGCCATTACCTACTGAAACCGAACCTGTGGTAGCACCGGGCATCACCATAGCCACCGCACTTGTACTGGTTTTGGACACCACAATGGCTGGCACTCCACCTATTGTAACAGCAGAAGCAACATCCAGATCGGCACCCGCGATGGTCACCAAGGTACCAGGATTGCCAATTAAAGGCGTAAAAGAGGAAATGGTAGGTTTGGGGGCGGTGTACTCTATCGTGGTGGCCATTTCAATATTGGCAATACCGCAAGCTGAGTTGGTATGATAGTGAATGAAATAGGTACCTCCGGATGTAGCCGTCCAGTCTAGAGGAGTGGTTCCCTCCGCCACTACTAGGCCAGATGCAGTACCTGCACGAACAGTGATCCAGGTGCCGGCAATGCTGGCCTTTGACTGAAAAGTGCTGCCCGCCACGGCGCCAGTCATTTGGTTGTATTCCTTCTGATATTGGCCGTTGACAATGGTATAGGGGCCAGCACCTTTGGCAGGCGCTGAAAACGCCGCCAGAGGGTATTGATAAAGGGCAGCGCAAATAACAGAGGTATTCTCAATGGTGGTGGACATTTCATTTGAAGCTGTACCACATGCTGAGTTGGTATTGTAGTGAATAAAATAGCTTCCTCCTGCAGCAGCCGTCCAGTTTAGGGGAGTGCTTCCCTGAGCCACTACTGGTCCGGGAGCAGTACCTGCACGGACAGTAATCCAGGTGCCGGCAATGCTGGCCGTTGACTGAAAAGTATTGCCTGCCACGGCGTCGGTCATTTGGTTGTATTCCTGCTGATATTGGTCGCCGGCAATGGCGTAGGGGCCTGTACCCTTTGCCGGTGCTGAAATCGTTTGCTGGGGGTAAAAGGATGTGTTTGTACATTGCGCCAATGCCCGCTGCGAGCTGCCTGTGGTGATGGCCACCAGGAGGCAGGCCAACAACAACCACTGCCTCGCGATCTGTTTCTTGACCGCAGTGCTGAATAATAGGTTCGGTTTTTGATTGGCTTCGGAAGAAATCCTTTCCCTACAGCCAGCATAAAAATGCGACATAAATTTGTGTTGTTTAAAAGGTTTTATTAGTGTGGTCTTTGTTTCCCAAACTATCAATGGCAAATAAAAATCATCCAGCCCGAAAAAGGCTGTTACATTTTGTTACATTTTTATTGGATTGATTTTCAGACAGAAAGGACTATTTCCTCAAGCGTTTCGCCCTCCTGAAGGGCAATTTTGCGCCTTATCCGGTAGCGGTTTTGACGGATGGCCTCTTGCCCTACGCCCAACATTTCGGCCATTTGAGCATCTTTCACATGCATCCTGACCATCATCAAATAGCGGACTTCAGAAGGCGTCAGAATAGGAAACCGTTCTTTGATCCGGCTTACAAATCCGGGATGTACCTGGTCAAAAAGGACACGGAAATCGGCCCACTGGGTATCGGTTATTTTCTCGACTGCACGCAATTCCTGCCCGGCCATTTCGCTTTTCGATTCTTTGAGTTCTGCAATGTGGCGGCTGGATTCAGCAAGATTATCAGCCATTCGACCCAAGGCCTCTTTTGCTTCAGCCACATTCATTTCTAACTTTTCCTTGTCTTGTATTACTCCCTGCAAACGAATTCTGGCACGGAGGCGAATGTTCCAGAAAACGAGGACCAGTATTACAATGCCGGCAAACAGAATATAAACCAAAGCATTTCGCTTTTGAAGATGGGCATCATTTTCAGCCTTAATACGAAATGCCTCTTCTCTTGCTCTTTTATCCTGATATACCAACTCTGGATTCATGGTCTGGATTGAGGCCGCCTTTCTGGCTATGCTGTCTGAAACAATTTTCAGTGAATCCTGCGCTGCGATGGCCATTTCAATTTGACCCGTAGAAGTGAAATAAAGCGCCGAAGTGGAATAAAGCAGCGGCAGCCTATGATACTGGCTTGAACGAAGGGCATTTTCCCGTCCGAATTTTAAAAAAATCCCAGCCTGTTCCTTCTCACCCATTCGCATATACATTTCCGAAAGCAGCAACTGGGCATTGGAAACCAGCCCATAATCTTTGCGGGCCAGGCCTATGCGGGCATCGGCCTCCAAAAGCGGGATGGCCTTGTCGTATTGCTTTTTCAGGTAAAAATTTTCACCCAGGTTGCCACTGGCAATGCCTATGTAAACTGAATCGTTTGATTTTTGGGCATTCGCCAGGGTCTGTTCAAAATAAAAGTTGGATGAATCCAGGTTTTTTAGTTTTCGGTGCACATAGCCCAAAGTATTCAATGCCAATTTCAGATGAGTGCCAGATGTATTTCCAGGTGCTTGCCTAAGGTATTTCAATGCATTGGCCATGTCTCCCACCTGATAAAACAAGGATCCTATGGATAAAAAAATCAGGCCCTTGTTGGTAAACTTTGTATCCGGCTCATTCGCCAGGATATCGGCGGCCTCGTGCAATTCCGAAAATCGCTCAATTAACAGACTTGGACGATCAGCATTTGAAAACAAGGACTTGATTAAAATGAGATTCACTTGGAGATTTTTTTGCCCTGACTCAATTGTTTCATTTAACAAGTCCTGAAACAAAGCACGGTCCATTTGCACCAAATTGCATTTCAACCAAAAGACCAGCATCCGGATTCGCAGTTTCGTAACCTGGTCCTGCTGCGTGGAAAACTCGGAAAGATCCTCCAAAAGTTCGGGTACTTGATCCTTGTTTTTAATGCCTTTCAACCAAAGAGTTGGGTCCTTATGGAGCATCTGGAGAAAATCCTGCTCGCTTTGCTGGGCGAGTATTTCATTGGAGGGAATGCCAAGGTCACTCCTTAAATCAGATGAGGCTTGGGCCATCTTTTCAACTTGTGCCTGAACAAAAAAAGTTGGGGCACAGAAAAGCCATAAAAACATGGCCAGATTCAGATTTCTGAACATTTTAAAACAAGATGAAAAAGTGGTTAGCATCTGTCGTGCAAATCAACAAAAGAAATTGGCAAAATGGTTCTCAGTTCAAATCGGCTTGTTTTCACTGTTTGGCCACTTTCATGATCAAATCTAGCTTTTCGGCTGATTTCTTTCTCCAGAATGCCTAAGCAAAGGCAGGGAAAACCGGCCTTCCTCAGCACCAAATTGCAGCCATCAAACAAACACAAGTACGACCATGAAAAAAGATTCTGTAAACCCCATGTGGTTTTTTGGAGGTCTGATGCTTTGCACTGGGCTTTCGTTTGCGCAGATGGGGAATAAATCTCAAGTCTCTGAGGACCCAACCAAAGTCAATATATCTCTTTTGGAAGAAGCGTTTTTTGATTCCAATCCGGTGGAGGATGTAATACTTCTGGACATTTCAGCAGCAGAGGAAGATTCAAAAATCAGTTTCCAAATTACTGACCTTGGTGGTCGCATAGTGAAAAAAATGGATTTACTCACCGACCAAAATGAACACGAAATTTCCATGGATTGTAAAAACCTTCCCAGTGGACAGTATATCCTTACAGCGGAAGGTGCCGGCATCCACGAAATTCGCAGAATCATTAAAAAGTAAGCATTCCTTCTTTGATTTGAAAAGAGCTCTGCCCATGGCAGGGCTTTTTCTTTTGTTGCCATACCCTTAAAAAGAAAGCCTTGGAATAGATTTCCGGCAAAAAACACCACCTTTGAGACAAATATTTTGAAGGCATGACCAAATCCATGACCGGCTTCGGAGCCGTAAACATTGAAGAACAAGGCATTTCCGTAAGGGTGGAAGTGAAATCCCTGAATTCCAAAACGCTGGACCTCAATGTGCGCCTTCCAAGGCAAATTCAGGACAAAGAATTTGAAATTCGAAACATGGTTTCCAGGGTGCTCGACAGAGGCAAGGTGCTGCTTCATGTTGAACTTGAATACATGAGTAAAGCAAGTTCAGCATCACAACTGAATTCAGAATTACTCCACCACCATTTCAGCACCTTGCTCGAAGAAACCCGGAAATTTCCTGTAGAAATCGACTCATCCCACCTCCTTCAATCCATTCTTCGGATGCCTGAAGTGATGTCACCATCCAACGGAAGGGAAAACCGCGAACTCGAATGGCAGCTTGTACAATCAGCCTGTGAAAAAGCAATTGCAGCCTGTGATGATTTCAGAAAACTGGAAGGTTCATCATTGGCAGGAAAAGTGAAAGGATACATCGACAACATCAACAATCTCCTGAGCGAGGTGATTGCGATGGACCCGGAGCGCAATGAAAATGTGCGTCAACGCTTGCAGGAAAAATTATCTTCGATTTCCTCAGAAACAAGTTTTGACATGAACCGCTTCGAACAGGAAATGATTTATTACCTGGAGAAGATGGACATCAGCGAAGAAAAAATCCGTCTTTCTTCCCACATCGACCATTTTCTGGAAGTAATGGAAAAAGAAGAAAATGCAGGTCGCAAGCTTGGATTTATTGCCCAGGAAATTGGCCGTGAAATCAATACCATCGGATCGAAAGCCAACCATGCCGGCATCCAGAAAACCGTGGTGCTGATGAAAGACGACCTGGAGAAAATCAAAGAACAAGGACTTAACTTCCTGTAAAAGAATAAAATGACTGCCCCGAAAGCCGAAGCCATTCAAACAGAAGTTTGCATTGTGGGTGCAGGGCCTGCAGGAAGCGCAGCCAGTTTAACGCTTTCAAAAAAGGGCATTCCACACCTTGTGGTGGATGCCGAAGTATTTCCCAGGAATAAACCCTGTGGAGACATTCTCACCACAGGCGTACTCAGGGCCCTCAACCAGATTGACCCCGAAATTCTCACAGAAATGAAACAAAAGGGTTTGCTCAATCCCATCTGGCATACCCTTACCTACCCGCCAAATGGCAAACCCATCAGCATAGATTTCCTGCCATTTGATGGCAAAGAAGGCGAACCGGGCTGCTTTTCTGTATCCCGAAGAGAAATGGATATGCTGCTGGTCAATAAAATCTTGGCATCCGGTTTTGCCGATTTTCGCCAGGGATTCCGGGTGACTTCCCTAAAAAAAACAAATCCAGGATTTGAGCTATGCTCCGATTCCGGAGAAATTATCCGAACGAAACTTCTGATCATTGCCACCGGCTCAGGCAACAGTTTGCTGAAACAATTGGGTCTGGAAATACCCAAATCTGAAAGTGCCATCGGAATCCGTGGGCATTTTGAAGGCCTTGACTGGAATCTGCAGGAAACCGGGCTCTTCCTTCACCAAGACATTATGCCGGGCGGACTCTATGTAACGCCTCTTCCGGACGGAACCTGCAATGTAAACCTGGTGATGTCGCTCAACAAAGTAAGCGATGCCGGAATTTCCTTGCGGGAAAGGTTTGATTCTGTTGTAAAATCCATCGATGTTTTGAACCACAAATTCACCAATGCAAAGCGGATTGGGAATTTTGAAGGCTCCATGCTGTTTCTTGGTACCAAGCGCA
>CANETC010000152.1 GCA_947441055.1 Cytophagaceae bacterium
AACTTCAGCAGCAGGCTCTTCAGCAACAACTTCAGCAGCAGGTGCTTCGGCTACAACTTCAGCAGCAGGTGCTTCAGCAACAACTTCAGCAGCAGGTGCTTCAGCAACAACTTCAGCAGCAGGTGCTTCAGCTACAACTTCAGCTACAACTTCAGCAGCAGGTGCTTCAGCAACAACTTCAGCAGCAGGTGCTTCGACTACAACTTCAGCAGCAGATGCTTCGGCTACAACTTCAGCAACTGGCGCAGCAGCGGCGATTTCAGCAGCAAGTTTGGCAGCCTGAGCCGCAATGCGGGACTCATTCACCTTTGTTTCTGCACTCATGCGGGCTTTTGTAGCATCAGCTTTGGCTTTGGCCAAATTGTCAACCCTTCCGGAGATTTTTGACTCCTTACCAGATTTCCATGCTTCAAATTTTGCATCGGCATCCTCCTGAGAGATTGCACCTTTGTTTACACCTATTTGTAGGTGCTTCTTGTACATAACACCCTTGTAAGAAAGGATGGCACGAACAGTATCGGTTGGCTGCGCACCGGTCATCACCCATTTCAGCGCTTTTCCTCATTGAGGACAATGCTTGCTGGAACAGTGTTCGGATTGTAGGTACCGATTTTCTCGATAAAGCGGCCATCGCGTGGCGCCGTGACGTTTGCGACAACGAGGTCGTACATCGCCATTTTTTTTCTGCCTCTGCGGGCAAGTCTGATTTTAACCATTTGGTTTTGAATTTGTGGGGATCACGTCCCCGGTTTATAAAAGGGCTGCAAAAGTAGTGCTTTTAAGGGAAAAATCCGACAAGACAAATTGAAAATCAGGAAGAAACGATATTTGGACAAGCACAGAATTGAATCAAACAGGAAAACACCTAGTCTAAAGTATTGATTTTCTTTATTTTAATATTTAATCGATTGAAACAACCGCTAATAAATTCTTTATCAAAAACCAAAAAGTGCTGGCCTTGAACCTATTAAACCCGGATTCCGCATTAGAGGTTCGTGATGAGAGGGGAAAGAGCAAAAAATCAGAGACTTATACTCGAAATTCGTAGCAGCGCTACGGATGCAGAGGATAAGGCTGCAAAGCTTCTGATTTGCAGCAATTTACCCTCGGAATAGAATTTCTAATGCGGATTCCGGGTTAAAATCTATGCTGGTTGAAAACAAATTCCTGTACAATTTCGCGCCCTGTTCCAGACTATTAAAACCGATTTTTTTCCCGAAAAATAATGCACAAAAAACCCCTTTTCATGGAGCATGATGGCGCCATTGACGACCTTCTGGCTCAGCTTCTAATCCTTACGATGGACCAGTATGAACTCATCGGAATCAATGTAAGCCCGGCGGATTGCTACATCGGGCCTGCAATGGAAAGCACATGGAAAATTCTGAAAGCCTTCGGAAAGGAAAACATCGAAATTGGAAGGTCTGATGCCAGTGGAACCAATGATTTTCCGGCTGCATGGAGGGCGAAGACAGCCATCATCAATGGTCTTCCTGCAATCCTCCGTTTGCCTGAAGCGCCCGAAACCTGGTCAGCACCAGAAGCGTCCGATCTTTTGGCCCGGAAGCTTTTGGAATCAAAGCACCCAGTTACAATTCTAATGACAGGTCCCTGTACCAACCTGGTAAAGACTTTGGAACAGACCCCGGAAATCCGTGAGAAAATAGAAAGCATAATCTGGATGGGCGGTGCCTTCCGAACCGGCGGGAATGTGCAAACTTTTGAGCATAATGGTTCTGCAGAATGGAATGTTTATTGGGATCCCGAAAGCTCCAGAAGGTTACTGGAAATGGAATTACCAATTACCTGTATTCCACTGGACGCCACAGATAAAGTACCCGTAACGATGGAGTTTCTGAAGGACCTTTCCAGAGGAAAACAAACCCTCGCATCTGAACTTGCGGGTCAGTTTTGGGCGCTTACCATCGACACAATTCCAGGATACCATTACACCTATTTTATGTGGGATATTCTGGCTGCCAGTTACCTTGAAATTCCTGAAGCTTTTCGGGTGGAAGAAATTAAAGCAAGCGTATCTACCCGCCCACCAAATGCGGGTCAAACTATAGAAAATGCCAGCGGAAAAAATATTAAGGTGGCTTTTGAAATCGACAAAGAAGCGTTCTATTCTTATTTGCTGAAGCAATTATCGAAAACCTAAATTGATTTGAATTCAGGTATCCGCTATTTTAATTTCCCATTGTAAAGCTGGTAATATTCATCTGCCATCCGGTCGGAATCGAAAGCTGGTGCCACCTCCCTCATGGTGGTTTTCATCATCAGAAACCATTGCTCAGGCTTGTTGTAATACATAGGAAGCACCTCGTTTTCTAACATATCCAATAGATTGCGGCAATCCTGTTCATCTTGATATTCAATTGGTTGCTGATGGTCGATAATAGGTAGAACAAAGGCATTGTGTCCATGCTGAGCAAATTCACAAACCCAGCCGTCCTGAATGCTTAAATTAATTGCTCCATTCATGGCTGCTGTCATACCGGAAGTACCGGAGGCCTCCCGTGGTCGCCGGGGTGTATTCAACCAAACATCTGCCCCTGTTTTAAGCAGGCGGGAAAGTTCGAGTTCATAAGGCGTGAGGACTGCCACATTTGGCATGTTGCGGGTAATTTCCACCAGATGATTGAACACTGAAATGGCGCCATAGTCATTTGGATAAGGCTTTCCAGCCCATATTATCTGCAATTTTGGGTTTTGCTGCGAAATCAAACGGTTGAATCGGGCTATGTCGTGCATCAGCAATGAGGCACGCTTATATTCTGCAAATCTTCTGGCCCAAACCACGATGACGGCATCTTCATCAAACAGTTTTCCGGTTTGATTGGCAACTTGTTCAATGAGTCGTTTTTTCAGGTGCTTTTTACGGTCACGCAGCAAAACATCATGACCCGAATCCAGGGCATGGCGCAAATCATGGTCGGCCCAAAACCGAAGATTCTGGGCGTTTGTAATGCTCTTTATTTCACAGATATCAGGATGCCCTTTCCACATTTCACGGCTAACCTGACCATGCAGTTTGGAAACCGCATTGGCCACACCTGAAAGCCGCAATGCAACAAGTGAATGACTAAAATCGCTCCCAAATTCCTTAGAAACCTGTCTGGCCTCGTCAAAACTCAGGTTCCCAAAAAAGCTCATTTTTTCAAGAAGAGAGAATGAGTGCTCTTCGTTGCCTGCCTTTTCCGGCGTATGGGTTGTAAAAACCAGCCGCTTTTTCACCTCCTCCACATTGCGGTATTTTTCGTAAAGGTGGAAAGCCAAAGGCAAAGCATGTGCTTCATTCATGTGGAATAGTTCAGTATCGGGGGCAGCTGATTCAATTACTTTTATTCCACCCATTCCAAGCACAATGCACTGCGCAATTTTTGCCGCAGAATCGCTGTCATATAATTTGTGGGTTATTGTTCGAGCCAAAAAATCATTCTCAGGTATGTCAGTACTGAGAAAATACATTGGACAAGTACCAAAGACATCCGGCGGCAGATAATATGCTTTCACATAGACCTGATGCTTGTTGATATAAACAGGCACCATTATGCCGGTATCCTCAAAAAAGGAATAGTGCTTTTCCTGGAATAAAACATCCATGCCATTGTCGGCCCGCCGAACCTGATCGTAATACCCATATTTCCAAAGGATTCCGATGCCAATCATGTTCTGCTTAAGGTCAAAAGCCGAACGCATGTGAGAACCTGCCAAATATCCAAGTCCTCCTGAATAGGTTTTGAGGCATTGTGCAATGGCAAATTCCATGGAAAAGTAGGCTACTTTTTTACTGTATTTGTTTGATATCGGGTAGGTTGACATGGAATATTTTTTTGGTTTTAAATGGTGGAAATCTAAAACAATCATTCGCAATCTGCGGTTTGACTTTCGAAAAGAATCAGACCAATCTCATCCACCTTCCCTGAATTTGGGCATATTTGCAGGCCGATTAATTCACATAAAACCATGACCTCTACCTCTACCCTCTTTATTCCAAAGACTCCAACCGGAAGTGAAATTTCTTGTAAGGGATGGATTCAGGAAGCCGCCCTTCGTATGCTGTTAAACAACCTGGATCCAGATGTGGCTGAACGCCCGCAAGATCTTGTGGTTTATGGCGGAACAGGAAAAGCAGCACGGAATCCGGAAGCTTTTGAGATGATTATCAAAGCGCTCAGAGATCTTGAAAATGATGAGACGCTCCTTATCCAATCTGGAAAACCGGTTGGCATTCTGCCCACCCATCCGGATGCGCCTAGGGTAATTCTGGCCAATAGCCACCTTGTTCCCCATTGGGCCAACTGGCCGGAATTCAGAAAACTTGAAGCCATGGGACTGACCATGTATGGCCAGATGACGGCAGGTTCCTGGATTTACATTGGTTCACAGGGAATTGTGCAAGGAACTTATGAAACCTATGCGGAAGTAGCCCGCCAGCATTTTGGAGGAACCCTGAAAGGAACCTTGAATGTAACTGCAGGTTTAGGAGGAATGGGTGGAGCACAGCCGCTGGCCATTACCATGAATGAAGGCGTTTGTTTGGCGGCTGAAATGGAAGAATGGAGGATTGACAAGCGAATTGAGACACGCTATCTGGATAAAAAATTCTTCGATTTAGATGAAGCCATAGACACAGCCTTACAAGCAAAAAAAGACCAGATCGCAATTTCAATCGGTGTGATTTGCAATGCTGTAGACTTACTCAGGCGTTTGGTTGAAAGGGGCATAATTCCAGATTCCCTTACCGACCAGACATCTGCACATGACGAATTGATTGGATATTTCCCAGAGGGATTGACGGTGGAAGCTGCCAAGACGCTAAGAGATGCAAATCCTGATGAATATAGCAACCGTTCTCTAAATACAATGGCAGAACATGTGCTTCTCATGCTGGAGTTGCAGAAAATGGGTTGCATTGTTTTCGACTATGGAAACAACCTTCGCGGTCAGGCACATGACAAACGCAATGTGAGCCACGCGTTTGATTTTCCAGGTTTTGTGCCCGCTTATATCCGACCACTTTTTTGCGAAGGAAAAGGTCCCTTCCGATGGGTAGCACTCAGCGGAGACCCAAATGACATTGCTGTAACGGATCAGTTACTGGCAGAATTATTTCCAGAGAATGCCGGCCTTCAGCGCTGGTTAAAAATGGCCAAGGAAAGAATTGCTTTTCAAGGCCTTCCTGCCCGTATTTGCTGGCTAGGACAGGGAGAAAGAGAAAAAGCGGGTCTTGCTTTTAATAAATTGGTTCGTGATGGAAAGGTAAAAGGCCCAATTGTAATTGGTAGAGACCATTTGGATACCGGTTCGGTTGCAAGTCCCAATCGGGAAACAGAAGCAATGAAAGATGGATCGGATGCAATCGCAGATTGGCCAATTCTGAATGCGTTAATCAACACTGCAGGAGGAGCATCTTGGGTTTCACTGCACCATGGCGGTGGAGTTGGAATCGGTTACTCCATCCATTCTGGTATGGTGATTGTGGCGGATGGAACGGCTGAAGCTGACACAAGATTGAAAAGAGTTCTTCACAACGACCCTGCCATGGGCGTCATCCGTCATGCAGATGCAGGTTACGACATTGCCCTTGATACTGCCCGCCAACACAGACTTTCACTCAAAGACAGGTTGGGATAAATCCCTTGGCAAACATTTATATTACAAGAAAATAGGTCAAATCTGAAGAGAAAAGGAGCTTTTTGGCACCTTTTTTGAAGACATTCCAATTCTGTTTTTTCTCTTTCGGATAAAATCCTACCTTTGCAGGCTAAATTTCAAAGTACGACACGCGATGAAATTCACCGAAATAAAAATATCCGGGCTTCGGGAAGGCACTCACCTTTTCCAATTCAGCCTTGATGACCGATTTTCGGAGTCTTTTTCAACAGACTTTTTCACTTGTCCAAAACTTGAAGTTGAGGTTGCATTGCAGACATCTGACACCATAATCCGGGCCGAACTTGCGATAAAAGGCAATGTTGTACTGGTTTGTGACAGAAGTTTGGAAGAGTTTACTTATCCGATTTTAGAAAATGTTACACATTTTTTCAAGTTCGGAGAAGAGGAAAAGGAACTCAGCGATGAACTTGATATGATCAGCCAGGAGCGAATCAGTTTAGATTTTGATCAGCTCGTGTATGATATTGTGGCCTTATCCCTGCCACAAAAGAAATTACATCCTCGTTTCAGCGATGAATCGACGGAGAATGACGAAGAAGGCCTTTTGGTTTACTCGTCAGGTACAGGTAATTCTGAAGGGGAAACTGAAAATGAAGAAAACGATCCCAGATGGGATATTTTGAAAAATTTAAACTGAAAATTAAAGTAAGATGGCACATCCCAAACGAAAAATTTCCAAGACAAGAAGGGATAAAAGGAGGACCCACCACGGCGCTGTAGCAAAGCAACTTGCTCTTTGCAGCACAACAGGTGAAACGCATCAAATGCACAGGGCCTATGTAGTAGAGGGCAACCTTTATTACAACAACCAGATGGTGGTTGCTGATTATCAAAAAGTTTAACAACTTTTTCTTCCGTTCATCCTGAAGATGACAATTGCACTGGATGCAATGGGTGGCGATTTTGCCCCCAAAGCAATATTAGAAGGAGCGATACTCGCCAGCCAATTTCTTGGCATCGGCTATAAAATCCTTTTAGTAGGCG
>CANETC010000153.1 GCA_947441055.1 Cytophagaceae bacterium
GGTTGAAGGGGAATTCTTTTATGACGCGCATGTTTGAGAAGCTAAATCAGACAATTCTTTTATAATGTGCGTAAAGCTCTTCGGTGAGCGATTTCAAATCAAAACGGGTTGCTTGTCGTCTGGCGGCCTCTTCCAAACTGAAACGAAGGCCCTGATCACCTGACATTTGCAACAATCCTTCCGCAATGTCATCGGAAGAATTGGGATCTGTATAGATGCCTGCCTCCGCCGCCACTTCTTCAAAACATGAACCCTTTGAAGTGAGTACAGCCTTTCCCCGGCGGATTGACTCCAAAACAGGAATTCCAAAGCCTTCAAAAACAGATGGAAAAACCGTATAAACGGCGCCATCATACAGGTTTACAAGATCATCGGTTTCCACAGCGCCAAGCCAGCGAAGTCTTCCTCCAAAATCACCCAACTGATTAAGTACTTCATCGCCCATATCACCACGACCACCGACCAAAACCAAATCTTCTTGAATTTCAGGCATTACTTTTTTGAAAGCCTCCAAAAGTTTCAAATGGTTTTTTCTCTTTTCTAAACGAGAAACGCAGAGAATGTACGGCCTTTCAACCAGGTCATATTTGTATAAAACCTTGGCAATGGCCTCAGGCCTTTTTCTGTAGTGAAATGCTGGATTTGCATCTTGGTACAAGACTTCTACCCTACCCTTGCAACTTGGAAACCAGCCTTCCAGGTCTGCCCTGGTTTGTTTGCTTGGCACCAAAATCAAATCTGCTTTTTTGCAGGCAAATGCCGTTTTCTTTTCATATACAAAACGGTCGCTCCACTTGTAAGCGTCCGGAAAACGCTTAAAAATAACATCATGAATGGTAACCACCGCTTTTGCCGATTTGCCCGATTTCCAGTCGAGTGGAATTTCATTGCTGAGCCCGTGGTAAATATCCAGATTGTGTTTGGCTGCCCTGCGACCCCATGAGATTACGCGACCCAATGAACCAGAGCCACCTTCATAATGAAATTTAGCGCCACTGTCGCGCAAGGCCCGGTTGAAATAGGGAAGATCCATCGGCCTTTTGGTGTCGAATAAATAATATTCAATCTCGGGATGCTGCTTAAACATGGCCGAAATGAGTGTCCGGCTGTAATTGCCAAGCCCGGTAGGATTGTGGAATGCCCTTTTTGCGTCGTAGCCGATGGTCATGAAAGTAGTTCTAAGGTATTGATGTTCATAAAATTTGGGCCAAATCCCGGACTGTTTAGAATTTATTTTCGTGTGTGTCGTTTGTTATTTTCAAAATGGCAATTGTACACCCTTTCTTTGGTGGCAAGTGCTACTTTTAGCGGTCCAAAATTGACACTACTACATGCGGAGTCCAAAATCAATTAGTAAATTTTTCACCCTTCTCACAGGAATTCTCCTGTCGTTTTCAGCCTATTCGCAGAAAACACTCAGTACAACATCGGATTTTCCCGAATTAAAAGATGCATTCCTGCTCTATGAAAAAGGGAATTTTCAAGCTGCATCTGAGAATTTCAGGAAATATTCAGCTTCAGAAGCTGGAGACCTCAGGCAAACAGCCCAATTCTACTCGGCACATTGTGCAAGATTGCTTCATCGTCCTGATGCGGAACAAAAACTAATCGATTTTAATCAAACCTATCCGGGCAGCCAATATCAATCCAGGGTTTGGTTTGATTTGGGCAACCACTTCTTCAGAATTAAAAAATGGGACTCGGCCCTTGAATACCTAAGTAAAATTGAAAATTCAGACCTCAACTACGACAGCCGGGCGGAAGCCGATTATAAAACCGGTGTAGCCGCATTTCAACTTCAGCAATTCGACAGAGCGACTGTGGCTTTCAGAAAAGCAAAGGGAGGAAATTATGCGTTTTCTGCTTCAGCCGCCTACTATTCTGCCTACCTGAACCTGCGGAACAACCAGCTTGATGAGGCCTTGTCTGACCTTGACCAGGCGGGAAATTCCAATGAGTTTCGTCCGTCGATTCCCGTTTTGCGTGCAAGCATTCTGTACAAAAAACGGTCTTTTGCCGAAGCTGCCGCATTTGCAGAAGCATGCTTTAAAGACACAGCGAAAATTGCCAATCCAGAGGAATTACACCTGATCGCAGGTGAATCCTGGTTTAACCTGAGGGATTACGAAAAAGCCGCGATGCATTTCGACCTGTACAGCAAAAATATCCGGAGCAACATGCCACGGCCTTTGCAGTTCAGAATGGCATTTGCCGCTTTTAAAAACAACCAAACCGATCGGGCAATTTCAGGTTTCAGGCAGGTAGCTGCTAAGCTCGATACGGCAAAAGGGAAACAGGATTCTCTCGCTCAGGCTGGTTCCTATTACCTTGGTGTTTGTTACCTCAAAAAGGACCAGAAACAATTTGCGCTAAACGCTTTTGATGTTGCCTCCGAACTTGAAGCGGACTCAAAAATTCAGGAAGTTTCCTGGTTTTACGCCGGGAAAATCAGTTATGACTTAGAGAAATATGCGGAATCAATTGACATTCTAAAAGACTTTACAGCAAATTATCCGGAAAGCAAGTTCACAGAAGAGGCCAACGAACTGATTGGAGAAGGCTTGCTCAATACCAGCGATTTCGAGGCAGCGCTGCAATACATGGAAAAGAATAGGGTAAAGTCTGAAAGACTGACCCTTGCCTACCAGCGTGCTGCTTATCAGCGGGGAACAGTCCTTTTCAATGATGGAAACCCAGCAAAGGCAGTGGAAATGTTCCAAACCTCCTTGAAATATCCGGCAGACAAAGAAACCGTGATTGCCTCAACTTATTGGCTGGCAGAAAGTTATTCCAAAGAAAGGCAATACCAGAAAGCGGCTCAGGAATATGCAGCCTGCCTTCGCACCGAAGGTGTTGCATCAACTCCGTACCGACAAAAATCACTCTACGGCATTGGTTATGCGCACCACAATTTGAAAGAATATTCCAAAGCCCTCGGCGATTTCAGGGAATGTGTGCAGGAATGTGAAAAAACCGGACACAAACAAGACTTGGCGGATGCACAACTTCGATTGGCTGATTGCCTTTATGCAACGAAGGATTACACAGGCGCTTTGCGCGCATACGACAAAGCAATGGATGCCCGCACTTCCGATATGGATTATGCCTTTTACCAAAAGGGAATCGTCTACTCGTCACTTAAGGATTTTGAAAATGCACGAACCAACTTTTCGGTGGTGGTTGAAAAATATTCCAAATCCAGACTTTACGACCAGGCCGTTTACCAAAAAGCCCAGATGGAATTTGAGGCTGGTAATTATCAATCAGCGATTAAAGGCTACAGCGGCATAATCGAGTCAATGGAAGGAAGTCCTGTGATTCCATACTGTTACCTGAACCGCGGAATTTCGGCCTCAAACCTGAAAGAATACAAGGCTGCTGCCAATGATTTCCGCCATATTTTGGATGCCTTTCCAGCCCATCCTGCAGCAAATTCGGCCATACTTGGTTTGCAGGAAGCACTGGTACAAACCGGCGAGGTTGACCAGTTAAACGAATACATCGGCAAATACAAAAAAGCCAATCCAGAATCAGATGCGCTTGAAAGCATTGAATTTGAAACTTGTAAAGCTCTTTATAACAACCAAAAATACGACAAGGCAATTGTTGGTTTTCAGGAATACCTGAAGTCTTATGGCAGTTCAAGTTTTGCGCCGGAAGCCAGGTTTTTTCTGGCTGAATCGAATTACCGTGGTGGCAGTAAATCAGATGCGCTGGCGATTTACAAGGAGATTCTTTCTGAAGGAAAAAGCAATTGGTTTATCCGCTCCTCATTCCGGGTGGCTGAACTTGAATATTCTGCCGGCAATTTCAGCAATGCATCCAACCGTTATCTCAATTTGCTTAATGGTGTTGCGCGATCCAATAAAGACATCAACAATGCAAGTTTGGGTCTGATAGAATGCCAATACCAGCTTGGCCGCTACGATACCGTTTCGATTCTTTGTTCAGAATTGCTGAAGAAAGAAAACCTGGCCGTGGATGTTTCGAACAAGGCTTCACTTTATGCAGCCAAGGTTTTTGTTGGGAAAGGAGAATATGAAAAAGCCATTGACGAATTGCTCAACACCGTAAACAATGCCCAGGACATCAATGGTGCAGAAGCGCAGTATCTGGTTGGTGAAGTATTTTACAAACAACAGAAATACAACGAATCTTTGGCAGCCCTTTTTGAGCTGAAGAGCCGTTTTTCAGCCTACCCAAAATGGTACAACAAAGGATTCCTGCTGATGGCGGACAATTATGTGGCTCAGAAAGAAACCTTCCAGGCTCAGGCTACATTAAAATCCATCATTGAAAATGCCAAGGACAAAGAAACCGTGGCGGGTGCCAAATCCAGACTTGCAGCAATAAAGGCCGAGGATTTGTAAAGATTAAGGCATTGAAAAATTTATTAATCAATGCCTTAAATGATAAAAAGCTAAAGAGTAAATCCTACCCCCGAAATTCCAGCGGGGTTGAATTTCAAGCATTCATTCCATGACATTAAAGGAACAATTCAATCAGCAGGGCTACCTGATTCTTGAAAATTTCAATACCGACAGCGCCTGTGATGAAATCATGCAGCGGGGCAGAGAATTGGTGGACGGATTTGATTACCGCGGACATCCATCAATTTTTCAAACCGATGAACAGGTCCGCACAAGTGACGATTACTTTCTCGACTCGGGAGATAAAATTTCTTATTTCTTCGAGAAAGATGCGATTGACGAAAACGGCAAGCTAAAATCCGATCTCTTCCATTCGCTCAACAAAGTAGGCCACGCCTTGCACGACCTCGACCCGATTTTCAATCAATTCTCCCGCTCACCACAAATGGCCGGGTTGGCAACAGAACTAGGACTTGAGGATTCACTCATTATCCAAAGCATGTTAATTTTAAAACATGCTAAAATCGGGGGCGTGGTAGACATTCATCAGGACTCAACTTTCCTGTACACCGAACCCGAAACTTGCATTGGATTCTGGTTTGCGCTAGAAGATGCCACGATCGAAAATGGCTGCATGTGGGCCATGCCCGGCGGACATCAAACCAGTTTGCGGTCATGGTTCAAGCGCAAGGCCGAAGGCGACGGAACCGAAATGCAAATGCTCGACAACCAGCCCTATTCAACAAATGGCATGATTCCGCTGGAAGTAAAGAAGGGCACTTGCATTGTGCTTCATGG
This sequence comes from Cytophagaceae bacterium, assembly GCA_947441055.1. GTDB lineage: Bacteria > Bacteroidota > Bacteroidia > Cytophagales > Flexibacteraceae > CAMDMI01. The sequence continues at coordinate 5,169 of CANETC010000153.1, forward strand.
ATTGCTTCCGCATTACAGCAAACCCAATGCAAGCGGAAAATCCAGACAGGCGTATTCTATCCACACCATCAACAAGAACGCGAATTATCCCTCAGAAAACTGGTTAAGAAGAGACTTATCTGAATTGAAAGGAATCTGCTGATTTTCAAAAGCATACCCTGATTTCGAATCAAGTTCCTTCAAGAACATTTACGATTTCAAACCAACATGAAAATAAGATACAGCCACACCTATTGGGGAAGTGAGCATTTGATTCCTGCTGATTTTGTGAAAGCCATTGCCAATGCCGGATATGGAGGAATGGAACTTTTCCTTCAGCCACCCGACAAAATCAGCTCCGAATTTTTGAGCGCACTTGACGAAATCCGAAAAGAATCACCCGATTTTTACCTCATTCTTCTTCAGCTGAATTTTCCGGGAAAAGATTCCGTCAGCCAATACAATGTTGGCATGGAAAAGAACATTGAAGCGCTGGCTGCTCTTGGTCCACTGTTTATCAACTCCCATATTGGCCGGGATTATTTCAGTTTCGACGACAATTGCCGGGTTATTGAAGCTGTTATGAACTGCGCTGCAAAAACCAAAACGCGCATCATTCACGAAACGCACAGAGGCAGATTCTCCTTTCATGCTGCTTCCCTCCTGCCCTATCTGGAAAAATTTCCTGAGATTGAACTTGCAGGCGACCTTTCTCATTTTTGTACTGTATCCGAAAGTATGCTGGAAGAACAGGGCGGAATTCTGGAGAAAATTTTTCCACACATCGCCCACATACACGCAAGAATTGGTTTTGAACAAGGCCCACAGGTAAACGACCCGTCTGCCCCAGAATGGCAAATGCATGAACAAAAGTTTTTTGGTTGGTTGAAACAAATTGCGGACATCCAAAAGAAGGCTGGAAAAGAATTCCTGAGTTTCACTACCGAGTTTGGTCCAGCGCCTTATTTGCCTTCAGAACCCTTCAGTCAAAAACCATTGAGTATTCAATGGGGAAACAATCTGTACATGCTGAGAAGGCTAAAAGCCACTTTTGGAAATGAAATTTGAGGGATTTTATTACCCTATTCGATCAACTTGCGGAGAATAATTGCGCTAATATCCGCAAAAAATGCGGAGATAAATTTTAAGTGCGGAGAATAAGCCATACATTTGACGCAAAATTTGCGGAGAATGCCGACCTATTTACATCAAAGACAAGAATGGCCAGTCTTTCACTGGAATAGTGAACTGCTCTTGCCTTTGGTTTCGCTGGTGCGAAACAGGCAAGGAAGACTTATCGGGAAAATGGCGGCTGTAGGCTTTGAACTTCGAAATGAAGCCAACCTTGAAATGCTGACTCTCGATGTCTTGAAATCAACCGAAATCGAAGGAGAGTTTCTGGACCGGGAGCAAGTTCGATCTTCCATAGCCAGAAGGTTGGGGCTGGATGTTTCTGGCCTCGTCAATTCAGACAGAAATGTGGATGGCATGGTGGATCTGATGCTAGATGCAA
>CANETC010000154.1 GCA_947441055.1 Cytophagaceae bacterium
ATTGGTATCAACTGGTCAAGAGTTGAGAAATTCCAAATAGCCGACCATTGAGTAGTATCTGCTCCATGCCTTGCTCTTACCCGCCAATAGTATTTTGCTCCAAAGCGAAGCTGAAAGGTATATGCAGATGAGCCACTGATGGAACCATAATAAGAAACAGGTGAATTGAAAGTTGCACTTGTGTCCCACTGATAATCGTAGGCTGAGATTCCTGTAATTCCGGACCAATCCAGCAGAACCTCGGGATCTTTACCGCTGCTTCCATTAAGTGGTGAAAGTGGAATTATCTGATCCAAGGTTGAAAAATTCCAAACTGTTGACCAAGCAGAGGAATCTATAGGAGCCGTGGATTTTTTAGCCCGCACCTGCCAGTACCAGGAAGTTCCGAAATTGAGGTTGCTGGTATAGGCCTGACTGGTATTGCCTATCGAAAACAAAGTCGCATTTGACAAATCAGGATTCTTGCTGATTCGGTATTCGTAACTCGATGCTCCGGTAACACTCGACCAATCCAAAAGCACATCAGGTACTTGATTGGTAGCAGCATTTTGTGGAGAAAATAGGGAAGGTGTAGTTAAGACGGCAAAAACCGTAATGGTTTGAAAAAACGAAATAAGGGTCAGAAAGAACTTATTCATTGAGCGCTTCATTGGTTAAAAATAGAATTCAAAATTCAAGGAGTTTTTTTGCAAATGGCCTCACAAAAAAAACCGATTTCAGTATAAAAACGAAAAATTAAGAATGTATCAATGTACTCTGTCTCCTCGAATTTCCAGGTTTTTCAAAATGGCAGATTCTGCCTCGAGAATTTCTGCCCAGCGGTTTTTTACATCATTTTCAGGCTGATACTTTTTTGCGAGCGTCAGAAACTGAGTATAGTGTCCCGCTTCCGAAACCATAAATTCATAATAAAACTTTTTCAGGGCTGGGTTCTCCAATTGCTCATACAGAATTTTAAAGCGCTCACAGCTCCTGGCTTCAATCATAGCGCTGAGCAAAAGTTTTTCTACAAGCTGCTGGTCTCTGGAACCTCCTTTTTTTTCAATCGCGGCAAGCTGGATGACATATTCATCCTTTCGCGCTTTTCCGAGGTGTAGGCCTCTTTTTTTTAACTCGCCTAATACGCGTTCGAAATGGCTCCATTCCTCGGCCACGATTTCAGTTACTTCATCCACCATTTCTCGATATTCAGGAAAAATAATGATGAGTGATATCCCGCTTGAAGCTGCTTTTTGTTCACACCAGGCATGGTCGAGAAGAATATCTTCTAAACTCTTAGAGGCAATGTCTGCCCACCTGGGATCGGTTTCCAGTTTGAGGCCAAGCATAAATTTACTTATTGGGTGCTGCGCCTGACTTCTGTTTTTTTTCCTTCCCGCCGAAGAGGGAGAAATGAACATAACGCTTCGGATTCGCTTTCACATCAATCAGCAAGGAATTGAGAGAAGCGGAAGATGCATTTAGGTTTTTATACAAACTATCGCTTTTAACAAGCTTGCCAAGTGAGCCTTTGCCTTGGTTGATTGAACTTAGTGTTTGATTGAGTTGGTCTGCGCTTTTGTGCAGAGAATGAACGGCTCCGGCGATGTCTGCCTTGTTCAGGCTATCGGTAATTTTGTCGGTTTTGGCCAAAAGTTGCTGAAGTTGTTTTTCGGCCTCCAGCAGGGAAGCGGATAGTTTTTGAAGATTCTCAGCGATTTCGTGGACTTCAGAACGGCTGTCACGCACAAGATTGGTGCTGGCGTCCGATAGTTTCCGAACAGATTCAAGTGTTTCGCCAAGTTTAGCCGCAGTTGGATGAAAAGATGCAACAAGTGTATCCACGGTTTTTACAAGATGTGTTACCTGATTTACCATGGGCTGGGCTTTGTCCTCCAACATACTGGTAAAACCTGGTATAACAGAACCAATAAGCGTATCGCCTTCCGCAATTTGCTCGCCCTGACCAGGATCGAGCACAATCATTTTCCCACCTAAAAATCCATTGTTTGAAAGCATTGCTTTTCCAAGCTTGCTTATAATGATCTCTTTGTTGATTTCAAGTTGAACAAGAACCTTGCTTTCTAGACCCTGAACGATTCTGATTTTTTTTACCAGACCGACTTGGAAACCATCAAGCATTACTGGGTTTGAGGCGGTAAGTCCGTCTACATTTTTATAATGCACAAAATAGGTTCTGGCGGGGTTGAATACATCGGCTCCTTTCAGGAAATCGATGCCGAAATACAGCACAATTAAAGCTGAAAAGATGAGCGCGCCTACCTTGAATTCTTTATTGATTGTCACTGCCCTTGGGTAAAACCGGTTATAGCTGGCAAAGGTAAGCATACAACCGTCAAAAACACGGGCTTTCGGAAAAAGCTGGGCAGAATCTACAGGTTCACATGGTAGATATCTGATTGGTTTCGCATAATTCTTTTCACACTAAAAGCACCAGGCTGGTTTATTTCCTCCAAGAGATCGAAGCTTTTGCAGGAAGCTGGCAATCCTCCGAAAATCAGACTGAAAGTAAAAATGCCATATCCGTCTATTTGATACCAATCGGGTGCAAAACAGATATTTTCGGCGTGCAAAAGGGGTATTTTATTGCTTGGGTCTTCATTCGGAATGAGAAATGTGGTTCTCCAAATCCGGATCATCGCACCTGGGAATGACATAAAATTACAGTGGACAATCGTTTGCCTTTCCTCTGAAGGGACAGCCAGTGGTTCTGTAATTGAATCGGGGACAATCTCCGGCGCAATTTTTTCTGTTTGAGGCTTACTTCCGGGTTGAAAGCAATAGGGAATGTTTCTCATTTGATTACCTCGTTTTGAAAACCAGCAAGGTGGATATTTTGGTGAAAATGGTGAAGGAATTTATCGCCACAATTCTTGAATGAAATGGCTGGCTTGAGATGCATTATTGAAAGTATCCCGTTCATGCTGCAAAATAGGTAAGGGCGAATAAAATTCCATTGAGGTAGGTTTCATGTGTTTATTTCGCAAGGTGCAATTCAAAAAAGAAAAAGATCTGAAAGCTTTCCTGGATGCTCAGGTGATAAAATACAATACGCTCGATTTTATTGAATCTGATCCAATTTCGATTCCGCATTTATTCAGCAGGAAGGAGGATATTGAAATTGCAGGATTGTTTTCTGCGGTACTTGCCTGGGGACAGCGCAAAACCATCCTTTCGAAAATGAACGAACTTCTGCTTCGGATGGACAAAGCCCCTTTTGATTTTGTGACCAACCATTCATTTCAGGATATAAAAAATTTAGAAGGATTTGTCCATCGAACATTTAACGATACGGATTTGCTCTATTTTATCAGTTTTCTAAAGGAATTATATTTGAAGCCTGGCGGTTTGGAAGCTGCGTTTTTTCCTCAAAAAGACAAACGGGAGGACGCAGTTTTTCATGCACTTACCGGCTTCAGAAGTTTATTTATTTCGTCAGAATATTTTCCAAAAAGGACAGGGAAACACATTTCCAGACCTCAAAGTGGTTCGGCTTGTAAACGGCTCAATATGTTTTTGAGGTGGATGGTTCGCAAAGACAATGCAGGCGTAGATTTTGGTATTTGGAATTCCATCAAACCGTTTCAACTGATTTGTCCTTGCGATGTACATGTTGAAAGGCAGGCACGAATTCTTGGATTGGTAAGCCGACCCAAACCAGATTGGACAATGGCTGTTGAGCTTACTGATCGCCTGAAGCAATTCGATCCGGAAGACCCAGTTCGATATGATTTTGCCCTATTTGGAATGGGCGTCAACTAGGCAGCCTAAAATGAGAATCGCTCAGGACTTTAAATCCCGTAATGTCTTGGCTTTGGCTTTTTTAAGGCATCCAGAGGTTCCGGAACCCAGTGACCTCGACCACCTGCTTTCTCGTCATTGAATGTAACAGGGATGTCGTTGGCATCACTGCGTTCTTTCCAGGTTTTGTGCTTGGTTCCATCGTCTGTGCGAACCATGGTGATGCAATCTTCCACCGGGCAAACAAGTGAGCAAAGGTTGCAGCCCACGCAATTTTCCTCGATGATATGTGGCTTGCGGTTTCCGGCTTCACCGCTAAGTCCGATGGCCTGATGGGCACCGTCTTCGCAGGCAGTATAACAAAGCTGACAGCCAATACACTTGTCTTCGTTAATGCTGGCGGTCACCTTGTAATGAAGGTTTAAATCCTCCCAGTGTTTCACATTTGGAAGCGCCTTGCCCACCATTTGGTCAATGGTTTCAAAGCCCTTGCTGTCCATGTATTCTTCCAGACCTTTTGTCATTTCGCGGATGATGCCAAAACCATAGTGCATCACAGCGGTGCAGACTTGGACTGTACTGGCGCCCAATAAGATAAATTCAACTGCATCCCGCCAGGTTTCTACACCGCCGATGCCAGAAATTGGCAAACCCACGCCAGGATGCTGGGCTACATTTTTGGTCATGTTGAGGGCGATGGGCTTCACAGCCGGTCCGCAATAACCGCCGTTTGTGCCCTTTCCATCGACAACCGGGTATGGGGCGAAACTATCCAGGTCGAGTCCAATAATGCTTTGAATTGTATTGATTAGAGAAACGGCATCTGCTCCACCTTGTCTGGCAGCCAATGCAGGCCTGGTTATGTCGGTAATGTTCGGCGTTAGTTTTACAATCACCGGAATTTTGGCAACCTCCATCACCCATTCCACAATTGTTTTCAGAACAGCAGGTTCCTGACCAACAGCCGAGCCCATGCCCCGCTCACACATTCCATGCGGGCAGCCGAAATTGAGCTCAATGCCATCACTTCCCGCATTCTCTGCATCTTTTACAATCTGATGCCATTCTGCACGGCTTTCCACCATCAGTGAGGCGATGACAGCATGGTTTGGGAATCGTTTTTTTACTTCTTCAATTTCCCGAAGGTTGTCGGCCAGTGGTCGGTCGGTGATAAGTTCAATGTTGTTGAAACCCATCATGCGGGTGTCCCGGTAATTTACCGAGCCATATCGGCTGGAAACATTCACCACAGGAACGCCAAGGGTTTTCCAGACTGCACCGCCCCATCCGGCATCAAATGCTTTCATAATCTGGTAGCCGCTGTTGGTGGGAGGAGCCGAAGCCAACCAGAAAGGGTTGGGCGATTTAATGCCTGCGAAATTAACTTCTAGATTCGCCATTTAATTAGTTTTCAAGTGTTTGCATAGATGGGTTTTGCCACACATGGTAGGAAAATGCTTTTGCTTTTTCGGCAAATAGTGGTTTTACATTGGACCAGAGTATCCGGAAAAATTCAGAATTGCGGTAATGATTTAATGCTTCCTCAGATTCCCAATGGCTTAAGGTTGCAAGGTGATTCGGATTTTCATCCGATTGCAGCAATTGAAGCGAAATACAACCTTGATTTCCCTTTATCATGTTTTGGTGAGAGGAATAAAGAGAGAGAAATTTCTGAGTGAATTCTGGTTGGATTTCCAATTGAACGATTCTTACAAGCATTATCAATTCTGAATTTTATGATGCAATAAATCGAAATAAATGGACTGCACCTACATTTGTTAAATGCATTAGAATCATTAGCTCAGTTGGTTTAGAACATAACCTTGACAGGGTAGGGGTCACTGGTTCGAGTCCAGTATGGTACATAAAAAACTTGCTTTTTCGTATCTTAAATCTCTGAAAAATAATAATTTGTAAAAGGTTTTCTGATCTGGCACCTGCTGATATCAGGATTTAGCTCAAAACGATCTAACCCTATTCTTTCATTAGTTTTATTGTTGATTGGCATCAATTGTAATGTCTTTCCTCAGACTAGTACTCATCCTAATACCCAAAAAAGCTCCTTACTTAAAAATTTAAAAAAGCACAGGCCAACATGTAGAAATAAGAATTTCCAGCTCATATGAAAACATCTAGAATGCAAATAGATGATATAAGTATTAATCATTTCCCCAACAGACTTACCTGATACTTGGTCTTTTGAGGATGGGTAAAGAGTGGGTTGAAGAAATGATAAACCCAGATGTATAGAACATTCTCTTTGGTAAGAAACTTAATTTATAAGCCTAGTGCATCTGCAAACCAGGCATGATACTTTTAGTATTAAAATTCAAAAAACACCCGATTGAATTCGTCATCTATCAAACGATGGATTTCAAGGTGAAAAGTTTTAATATCAAATCACCAAATCACCTTTCGAGCCAAAGTCTTGACTTCACTTGTCTAAATATTTTTTGAAATTCCAGCCATCGGATACTGCATAACTAAATCCTGCAATAAAAAATACAGTAATGATGCCAGCAAAATATGGTATAAAATCAGTCATTTTTATTCTTGGTTAGTAATTTTAAATAAATCCCAAATCCTAAAATGCTAGGTACCCAAAGTCCAATAAAAATTGCTTGATTTGAATTACCATTAAAAAACAATAACTCTGAATAAACCAAGGAAAGAAAAGCTGAAACAAAGAGTATTTTATCGGTAAACGTAAATTTATTGAACATACTTTTTTTCTTACTCGTACGGCTTTTCAGAATACGCCCCG
>CANETC010000155.1 GCA_947441055.1 Cytophagaceae bacterium
AGGTAGTTGTGGTATTCCAAAGCTGGCCAAGTGAGGAACTGTGTATAATGGTTTACCAAGGGTTGAATATTCACTTTCAACAGTTTAGATAGCCTTGCCGAAAAGGTATCCGCTGAAATGGGCTTGAAACCTATTTCATTGCCAATGTCGTGCAAGGCCTTAAACCAGATTTTATCATTCCCAACCGCATAGCGCATGCTGTGAAGCATCCAGCTTCCTTTATAATACATATCAGAATCTTTCCATTCATTGAAATAAACACCGCGCTGTCCGGCAATGGCTGTGCGGTTTTTTATTTTCTTTCTCTGGTCCAGAAGGTATCGAATTGCTTCTTTTTTGCCTCCACCCAATTTTTCCAGGTAAACTGCCTCTGAATAAGTAGCAAGTGCTTCGTGAATCCAAAGGTCCGCATGGTCGTCTGCTGATGTTCGGTTTCCCCACCATTCGTGGGCAGTTTCATGCAGTAGTATAAAATCGAACCCAAAAAAATTATTCTCAAATTGATCTCCGTATGCAATGCACGACTGGTGCTCCATGCCTAGATATGGGGTTTGAACAACCTTATATCCATCCTTCACAAATGGATAATCTCCAAAACTTTCACTTAAAACACGGATGATTTTTTTCGACTGAGCCCATTGTATTTTTGCCTTTTGTGCATCCTGACGGAGCGCATAAAAAGTCATCGGCAAAATCGATTTACTTTCCGGTAGCCGCATTGTATCGCTCCAACTCTGGTAATCAGCGGCATTAAATGTGATGTTGTAATGGTTGATGGAATAAGAAACTCCATATTTATAAATGCTACTGGAATCGCCAACTTTCTTCTTTCCAAGAAAACGGCCATTTCCGACAGCGATCAAATTATCCGGAACTTCATATTCGAGCAATGCTGAATCAGGTTCATCTGCAGGATGATCTTTTGAAGGAAACCACAAACTGGCGCCGTCGCCCTCACAAGCCACACCGATCCAGGATTTATCATTTTGGTCGCGAGACCAGACAAATCCGCCGTCCCATGGTGGATTTAGCGCAAGGCGTGGATGTCCATTGTATTGGATTTCAATCCAAAAATCTGAATCCTTCTGAATTTTAAATGGAAGGTCCACCAAAACAGAACTTCCTTTTCTTTTATAAGTTGCAGGACCAGAAGAACTAACGATGGAAGTGATATTCAATTCAGGATCCAAGTCCACCTGAATAATTTGGGAGGCGGAAATCCCTCTGCAGGTCCAGCGATTTGAACCTGAAATGAACCTAGTTTTAGGGTCCACTTTGAGTTTTAAATGGTAATGCTGCAGGTCAAAACAGGACCGAAATTCGTGCCAGCCACCCCTCAGTGAATCCATTGCAGTGAAGTTTTGAGCATTGGCAAGGATCGAAGTGAGCAGAAAAATCAGGGAACAGAGATTCTTTTTCATCCGGAAGGAATATGAAGTATTTTATTTGCAGACTTATTTGCGAAAAAACGGCTTTTTTCAGAAGCCCCGAAATTGAAAAAAAACGATGAAAATCTCCCATAGCTGGCTAAAAAAACTAATCCATCTTCCAGAAAATCCTGAAACTGTGTCTGCATGGTTGACAGGACTTGGTCTTGAAGTAGAATCTGTTGAGGAAGTTGAAAAGGTTCCTGGCAGCCTGGCCGGAATCGTAATTGGAGAAGTTCTGGAATGCGAAAAACATCCGGATGCTGACAAATTAAAAATCACCAAAGTTGATGCTGGCCAAGGCGAAATCTTACAGATCGTTTGTGGTGCGCCCAATGTTGAAGCTGGTCAAAAAGTAGTTGTGGCGCTTGAAGGTGCAAAATTGTATCCATCTGAAGGTGAACCATTCAGCATCAAAAAATCAAAAATCAGAGGTGTAGCTTCTGAGGGCATGATCTGTGCGGAGGACGAAATCGGCCTGGGCTCAAGTCATGCCGGTATCATGATTCTCGACACGCAGGTGGAGAATGGAAGTCCAGCTTCTGCGTTTTTTCAACTTCAGGCAGAAACAGTCTATGAAATCGGATTAACGCCAAACCGTGTTGATGCAGCATCCCATCTCGGAACGGCAAGAGACATTAAAGCCCTGACAGGCAGACCTGTTGTTTTTCCTGAAATTTTCAATTTCAGCAGCAATTCAGGCAATAGCCCAATTTCGGTTTCAATAGAAAATAAAGGCTGTGGCCGCTATGCAGGATTATTTGTTGACAATGTAAAAGTTGAGCCTTCGCCGGAATGGCTTCAAAATGCATTGAGAAGCATCGGCATACAAGCCAGGAACAACATCGTTGATGTTACAAATTTTGTACTTCATGAATTGGGTCAGCCAATGCATGCATTCGATGCAGATAAAATCATTGATGGGAAAATCATCGTTCGCAAGGCCAAAGCAGGAGAAAAACTCCAACTACTAGACAAAAGCGAAAAGAATCTGAGCGAAGAAGACCTCATCATTGCCGATTCCACAAAACCACTGGCATTGGCCGGTATTATGGGCGGCCTGGAATCTGGAGTAAACGATTCTACCAAAACAATTTTTCTTGAAAGCGCCTGGTTTGCGCCAGATACCGTTCGAAAATCTGCTCAGCGTCACGGTGTTAAAAGCGACTCATCCTTCCGATTTGAGCGTGGATGCGATCCCGATATGGCCGACAGGGCTTTGGCAAGAGCGGCCTGGCTTATTGAAAATATTGGCGCAGGAAATGTTATCCTTCTACCTTCCGACCATTATGAAGAAAAAGTAAAACCTTTCGAAATCCGGGCAAAATGGCGCAACATCAACCGCCTCATCGGTATGGAAATCCCTAGAGAAACCATCAGTTTGATTCTCGAAAGACTCGACATCAAAACCCAGGCGGTTCCTGAATATGGTCACGAAGGATTTGAAGAGGAATTTGATGCAATTGTACCAGCTTTTCGGGTAGATGTGAGTCGTGAAGCTGATCTGGTGGAGGAAATTCTTCGGGTTTATGGCATCGACAACATTGAAACCGAATCCAAGCTAAGCACAGATTTTATCTCTCCAGGAATTGACAATTTGCAGGAAACCCGGACAGAAAGGGCCGCATGCCTTTTGGCGGATATGGGCTATTGTGAGATGGTACAAAATTCACTCGAAAATCTAAACCTGCTGGAGGGAATCGAAGAATTCAAGGCAGAAGAAAGTGTTTCATTGCTGAATAGACTCAGCGAAGACTTGGCCGTGATGCGCCAGACACTTCTATTTTCTGCTTTGGAGGCCGCTGCCTACAACCTCAACCGCAGACAAGAAAACCTTCGGTTATTCGAATTTGGTAAAACCTACCGAATGAAGGAAGGAAACCATTCTGAGAAATATGAACTCTCAATTCTATTGGCAGGCAAGTGGAGTCCCGCTTCTTGGGAAAATAACGGGGAGGAAAGCAATTTCTTCCACCTAAAGAAAACCGCAGAAAATCTACTCAACAGAATGGGTTTTGCAGGCTGGCAATGGAAGAACGAAAACCCTTCTTTTCTGGCTTATGGACAGACACTTTATTACCAGAACAAACCCGCAGGATATGTGGGTCTGGTAAAAGCAGACATTGCAAAACGGAAGGAGGTAAAACAGCCGATTTTCTATTGCTGCATCGATTGGGATTTATTCCGCAAGGCCAAACAAGCCAAATTGAAAGTTCAGGAAATTTCGAAATTCCCGGCGGTAAACAGGGATTTATCCGTGGTACTTGAAAAGACCACAGGATTTGAAAAAGTGGAACAAATCGTGCGTGGAAGCAACAAAAAACTGGTTCGGGAAGTTTCTGTTTTTGATGTTTACGAGGGCGACAAAATTGAAGCCGGAAAAAAAGCATATGCGATGTCAATTCTTTTGCAGGATGAGGAACAAACCCTTACCGACCAGAAAGTTGATTTTGTGATGGAAACCATCATGCAAAAACTGGAAAAAGAACTGGCCGCTGTTATCCGAAAATAGGCTTATCAGCATAAATGAACACTTTCTTCCGGCTCCTCTCCTTTTCAAAGCCGTATTCCAAATTTTTACCGGAATACATACTCTTCGCAATGCTCTCCGTTATCTTCGGAGTTTTCAATTTTTCGCTGCTGATTCCGCTTTTAAATGTGCTTTTCGGCACAGTAAAAATGCCGGAAGTCTTGGTGGAGCCAAGTTTCAAGGCATCCGCTTCCTGGGTGATTGACTGGTTTAATTACCAGACATACAGTCTGATCAAATCCGGTGGAATGCGGCATGCACTCTTTTTCATTTGTGGCACAATTTTCACGCTCATCTTCTTTTCGAATCTTTTCAAATACCTCGCTCAGCGGGTCATGACTCGGATGCGCGTAACCCTCCTTATGAATTTGAGAAGTGCCATTTTCAAGAAATACACCGAACTCAATCTTTCCTTCCTCAACAACGAAAGGAAAGGAAACCTCATTACCATTATTGGAAATGATGTGCAAGAAATTGAGTTTACAGTACTTGTATCACTTGAGGCTGTGCTGAAAGAGCCGATTCTGATCACCGGTTTTTTCATTTTCATGTTTGCGATTTCAGCCAAGCTCACCTTTTTCACTTTGCTTTATCTGCCTGCTGCAGGGCTCCTGATCAACTTTGTAGGAAGAAAACTTAAAAGTGGCAATGGACTTGCGTTGATGAGTTCCTTAATTTCTGCTACTGAGGAAACACTTTCTGGACTTCGCATCATCCGGATTTTCAATGCCGAAGGATTTGTACGGGAGCGTTTTGATCAAAACAATTTAGCTTTTCGCAACTTCCTGAAAAACTGGATGAACAAACGGGAGATGGCCTCCCCTGCCTCGGAAATTCTGGGCGTTATGTCGGCGATAGGGATAATCCTTTTTGGTGGAAGTCTGGTTATTTCGGGTGAAGGGGAACTTGACGCCTCTGCCTTCATTACATACATTGTGATTTTCTCTCAGATTTTAGGACCTGCAAAAGGCATGTCGAATTCCTTTGCTACCCTTCAGCGTGGAATAGTAGCCGGAAACCGGATTTTTGCAATCTTGGATCAGCCGGCCGAAATCCGCGATGAACCCGATGCGCTTCCATTTGCTCAAATGAAAGAAGGACTTGAATTTCGGAATGTAAGCTTTGCTTACGGAAAGGAGAAGGTTCTGAATCAACTGAACTTTACGCTAAAAAAAGGCAACATGCTTGCATTGGTTGGTCCATCGGGTGGAGGCAAATCGACCACGGTGGATTTGCTGGTTCGATTCTTTGATCCAACGGAAGGCAGCATTCTGCTTGATGGCACCGATATCCGAAAAATCCGTCTGGCAGACCTGCGCAATCAGTTTGGAATGGTAAATCAGGAAACCATTCTATTTAACGACACCATTTTCAACAACATTGCTTTTGGAAACAAGCATGCGACCCAGGAAATGGTGGAAAATGCCGCCAAAATTGCCAATGCACACCACTTTATCATGCAATCGGAAGATGGATATCAAACCCGAATCGGCGACCGTGGCTCAAAATTATCGGGCGGACAAAGACAAAGGCTTTCCATTGCCAGGGCGGTTTTGAAAAACCCTGAAATTCTTATTTTGGATGAGGCAACCTCAGCCCTTGATACTGAATCTGAGAAGCTGGTGCAAGAAGCTCTTTCCAACCTGATGAAAGGCAGAACATCCATCGTAATTGCCCACAGGTTAAGCACAGTTCAAAATGCTGACAGAATCATTGTTCTGGAAAAAGGCCGAATTGCAGAAGAAGGAACGCACCAAAGTTTGTACGAAAATGGAGGCCTTTACCGCAAGCTGATTGACCTGCAAAATGTAGGTGGCGAGGTTTAGCCGTAAACCCTTCCCTTCCAGGTGAACTTTCGAAAAAACAGAACTGCCAATCCGGAGAACAGAAAATAGAAACTGTAAAAAACCTGGAAAATCAGGATTCTGGAAGCATTTTCCCTGAATCCGGGTTTGGGCAAAAAATCCTTTAGCAAAAGTGTTTCGGCTGTTGCTCTCAGGCACAAGGTCCACAAAATGATGGTTGTTTTACCTTCTAAAAGGCTGGTAGAAACAAAAACGACAAATCCAAAATGGAAGAACCAAAGCAGGCTCGCAGGAAGTAAATTTCCTGCACTTCCAGCTGTAAAAGCTTTGCTGGCCCACCGAAGTCGCTGACTGATAAATCCAGAAACTGAAACCGCTGGATTCACCGAAACAGCTGAATCTGGTATTCTGCAATACGCAATTTTCCTACCCAATTTACTCAGACCATGAAGCAGAAAAATATCATCTCCGCCCGGAACCTTGGACCATTCCTCAGGAAACACAATGGAGTCCAATGATTCACGGGTAACTAGATAACTCGCACCATTGCAGAGTACTGGATATTCAGCGGCAGCGGTTCCTGCTGAAACAGCGACAAGAGATGCAAATTCCAGCGATTCAAAAGGTGCTCCGATGTTTCCATAATCCAGAACCTTTACCTCTCCGCAAACCATATCGGCCTGAGAATTCTG
>CANETC010000156.1 GCA_947441055.1 Cytophagaceae bacterium
AAAGTACCAACAAGCATTGTATCAACAGACACAAATCGACAAACACCTTCATTCAGATAGCCGCCAACCAGCAAACCACGCTTAAACGGATCATAAGAAATTTTAAAAATTCCTTTGAATCGGGCAACATCCCCAGGACCATCAACAGTACCGATATTGCCGCTTCCTGCCCAGCGCATAACGGTATCTTGCTCAGGAATCAGAACACGAATTTTCAATCCGGCATCCTCTCCAATAAAAAGACGGTTTCCAACCCACTCCAAAGTTGCCGGCCGATTATACTTACAGCCAAGAAGTGTGCTGTCCTTAAATCCTCCTACAGTGCCAGAAAAAGTAGAAACTGCTGTAGTAGATATCTTAATAACCCTGATTTTATGGTTTAAGGCATCTGCAATGTATAAATTACCATCCCGATAAGCGAGGTCCTGGGGTCGATTAAATTTTGCATACTTTCCTACTGCATAATCCCTGAATCCAGCAGTATCACTACCCGCGAGCAGATTCACCTGATTGGTTTTTGTAAGTAGGTACTTGACTTTATTGGCGAATGGCTCAACAAAAAACAAAGTATCTCCGGAGGGAGACATGGCCATATTGGTGGGCCTATTAAGCCTTACCAAATCGGCTGCCCCTGAAACATTGCCACTAATTCCATTTCCTACAGCCGTGCTTACAATTTTGCTGGTAAGGTCCATAATCCGGATGGCATGGTTGGTTTGGTCTGTGATGTAAATTGAATCTTTAAAAGGATGCTTAACCAAATCATAAGGACCATTAAACCGGGAATCAATTCCAGTTCCATCCCCAATAATTCCGATGCCTGCAATGGTGGAAGAAATGCCTTTTTTCACCATTCGGATTCTTCGGTTGGCATTATCACAGACAATCCAGCCAGAATCACTGCGGGCAATTCCCAGTGGAAAATAATACCGAGAAACTGTTGAATTTCCATCCACATAACCCAGAACTGTAGTGGCACCCGCAAAAACTGTAGCCACTCCCACCCTTAAGGGCAAAAAAACCAAGGTATGATTGGAAGAATTGGCAATAAAAATGGTGTCTTTTCTTTTGTTGAAGGCCAATTGTCGCGGACCAAAAACCAAACTTCCTGTAGCAAGTGTACTTACCTGTTTTGTAGAGCGAATAAATCGTCTGATTTTACTGTTAAACCGATCTGAAATGTAAATGGTGTCTTCAGTCTGGCTTAAAATTATAGAAGCAATTCTGTTGAATCTGGCAATTGTATCCAGGCCTTCGGCAAATCCGGCTGTGTTGAGTTTTCCTGCTAAGGTTTTAACAACACCCTGAACACTTCGTTCGGCGATCCGGTGACCGCTTGCACTTCCAATCAAAAGCGCGCCATTTCTTTTACATGCAATCGCATCAATATCGAGATCTGGCAAGGTGTCAAGTATGGTAAGCGTCTGGGTATTTCGGATATAACGCTTTAAAACATTCCTGTCTGTGCAAAAATACAAGGTGTCACCCGTGCTGCTTAAGGCCAGACCTGAAATTTCATTTTGATTGGTAAGAAGTGTCCGAACTCTTTTGGTCTTAAGACTCAAAGTACGCAAGGCATTGTTATCCTTGTCGGAAATGAAAGCCAGCGTATCTTTTACTTGAATCTGCCAAGGGCTTCCAAAATGGGCTTTTGTCCCAATTCCATCCAGGGGAGCTGAATTACCAGCAAGTGTTGAAACGGTGCTGGTTTGTGCCCAAGCACTTGAAAGCGGTGCCATTACCCATAAAACAAGAGCTGCAAAAAAGCCTTGTATTTTGCCTTTGTTTATCATCATTGGTCGAACTTCAATTTTCGACTTAAGCCGAAAAAGCGAATAAACATAAAAATTCCGGAGAGTGAAAGGCCTGCGAGCAAACCCCA
The DNA here is from genome assembly GCA_947441055.1 of Cytophagaceae bacterium. Taxonomy (GTDB): domain Bacteria; phylum Bacteroidota; class Bacteroidia; order Cytophagales; family Flexibacteraceae; genus CAMDMI01. The sequence goes on from CANETC010000156.1 coordinate 1,883, forward strand.
CCAAGTTCCTGCCGGACCAAAATTCAATGTAATGCCCAGGTAGTACCCGATTGGAATGGCCATAAACCAATAGGCAAAAACTGTGATTAAAGTAGGGACAAGTACATCAGACAAACCCCGAAGGCAGCCAAGTCCAATTACCTGAATTCCATCACTTAACTGAAAGAAACCAGCAATCACAAGAAGCGATGCCGCAATTCTTCCAACTTCAGGATCGTCTATAAACAAGGCGGGAATTTCATGGCGAAAAACCAAAAAGAGCAAAGCATTTCCCAGCATAAAAACCGATACCATTTGGAATGAACGCAGGCCAGAAAGTCTGACCATTTCTTGGTTTTGAAGTCCCACAAAATGACCTACCCGAATTGAAGCTGCAGTCGCGAGTCCGCTTGCCATCATGTAGGTGACAGAAGCAATTGTAATTACAATCTGGTGGGCAGAAATGGAGGTCTCCCCCATCCTTCCGACCAATAAGGCAGTGAAGGTGAATGCCCCGATTTCAAAGAAGAACTGCAAGGCTACCGGAATACCAAGCCGGTTCAATTCTGCAAGTCGGGCAAAATCCAGGTTCATTGAAAAAAAACCGGAACGCCATTCTTTTCCATTGGTTGAGAAAAAGAAATATGCTGCCATGCCCAAACCCATCACGGTTCTGGAAATAAGGTTGGCAATTCCAGCACCCAAAAGACCCATGGCCGGAAATCCTAAATTTCCAAAAATGAGCACATAATTAAGCAGTACATTGAGCAAATTCGCCAGAATACTCACCACCATTCCGGGTCTTGTATCGCCAAGTCCATCAAAAAAAAGCCGGAAGGTTTGAAAAAGCATAAGCCCCGGCAAACCCCAAATCAACAATTCAAAAAAAGGAAGCGCCAAATCCATCACATGTTTCGGTTGCCCCAGCATTCCAGCAAATGGAAGGAGTAAAAAGAGCAGAATCCCAATTCCAACTGACCAAATCATGTTGTTGAAAAAAGCAGCCCGCAGCAAATCGAGACAGCCTTGCTTATTTCCGGCGGCATAGGTTTCAGAAATCCTTGAAGAAAGGATATACGAAATTCCAATGCCTACAATAATTGGAATTGAAAACACATTATTGGCGAGGGCTGAAGCTGCGAGTGAAGTAACATTCCCGGTTCGGCCTACCATCAAGGTATCTGCCAAACCAACGAAAGTATGACTCACTTGGCTGATTACCACAGGAATTGCCAGTCGAAAAAGAATGGATGTTTGTTTCCCAGGTTGCTGGTCTTCGTCTATTAAATCCCTTTTCATCCGGGCAAGGTCTCTTGGTATCCTTGCTCGCGTTCACTAAGAATTTTTTCTGCCAAAATCCAGTCTTCGGGTGTGGTAATTTTCAGGTTGTTGTAATCTCCTTTACAGAGAAAAATCTTATGGCCTGCAATTTCCATTACGGTAGCATCGTCCGTAAAACGGAGATCGTCTTCCTGTTCATATGCACCCAGCATATCCTTACAAAAAAACACCTGTGGGGTCTGAACGGCATAAATCAAATTTCTATCTAGAAAATGGCTTGTGCCATCCACATTTACTTGGCGAAGGGAATCCTTTACCGGAACAGCAAAAACGGCATTTCCATTTTCAAATGCATGCTGAAATGCCAATTGTATGTCTTCAGCTTTGATAAAAGGCCGGGCACCATCGTGCACCGCCACCATTGAATTTTCATCCCGAATGCTGCGCAATCCATTTCGCACAGATTCGTAACGAGATTTGCCTCCCATGCACAAACGCCAGTTTCCTTCTGGGAGATGTTTGGTTAACAATGTCTCCCAAATCTGGGCCGTACCGCTGGCTATTGCATAAACCAGTTCTATGTCTGGAAAGGCTTCCCGAAAAGCGAGTGCCGGATGAATTGCCAAAGGAATTCCGCCCAGTGGATGAAATTGCTTGGGAACAGCCATGCCCATCCTGGAACTACTTCCGGCAGCCACGATAAGTGCTATTTTCCTAAGATTTTCCACGCGGACAAAGCTAACAAGCCACTATTAAACCCGCGTTAATTTCTTAACAAGATTGGGAGCTTAATCAACTGCCTGCAGCCAGCCATTACAAGAAGATCCGCCACTGAAAGTCAATCGATAAAAGTAGGTTCCATGATTCGCAGGCTTCCAGTCGTTCTGGTAATCATCAAACTTCCCGATCAATTTGCCCCAGCGATCACGAATTTCAAGTCCGGTGCCTTTGGGTAAATTTTCAATCCTGAATTCATCATTGAAACCATCCACCTGCATGGTGATTAAATTTGGTGGCTTCAAACGGTTCAGGGACAAAGTCACTTCCTTTTCTTTCAGACAAATACCCTTGTACACTTGCAATTTCAGCGTCAGGGAATCTTGTTCAGAAATAAGGATCTCGGGAATTTCTTCGCTGGAGGATTTCCCATCCCAAGTCCACAAGAAACGATCGGCACCCAAGGATTTATTGGTTACCCTGAGCTTTGGTTCGGTGCTGCAATCAGAATAAATGGTTTCAAGCTCAAACCCGGCTTCCAGCAAAAGGGGCGGGTCAGTGATTGCGAGCTGCCGATTAATTGAATCGATACAATTCCCTTTTTCTGAAATCAGGCTTAGTGAATAATTTCCTCTGCTTGGAAAAATATAGGAAACTGAGGATCCCGTCAATTCTGTACCAGAGTTGATATACCAGTAATAATCGTTTCCAGGGATATTCTGGCTTGAAAAATTGTATTGAAGTTTATCTGTACAAGGATCGAAAGCAGATGAAATCAGAATGCTGGTATCAGGTCGGACAGGAACCAGCTGAAAAGATTTTTCGCCACTGCAGGAAAGCGAATCTTTCAATCCAACAATGAAACGAAGGGAGTCCTGAGGAAAAACAATGGCGGAGGATGAATCAAGTGATACCTGAGCAAATGATGGCCACTGATATTGGAAACCAACATTTTGCGGGGCTTGAACTTGTACAGAATCCTTGATACAAAAGGAAATTGTTTCCTCCGGAAAAATTCCTGGCCCACCGACCAAAATTTCAAGGCTGGTATCTGCCGATGCCAGACAGGCAGTGTCGCTCAAAACCTTTAACCTAATTTGGTACCTTCCGCCAATGGAAAAATTGAGCGCAGCTGGATTTAATCCTTGAACTGTTAGAGAATCTTGTCCCCAGAAAAAACGACTCTGACCCGGATTGGTTGAGAGATTTAGGGGCTGAAGAATTGCCGGCGCACAAAGTTGATCGCTGGGAATACTGAAAGAAGCCTTTAGCCTGCCATCGCGAACTTCGACTTTGGACCGGGAAAAACAGCCAGTACTGTCACTTACCTGAAGTGCAAAAAGTTGTGGTCCAGCCACCTGAAAAATCGGATTCTGACTCAAAGAATCATTGAGCAAATTTCCGGGCGACCAGCTCCATGTTGAAACAAGACCCTGAGGCGCATTTAATTGCAAACTACCATTCTCACAATACCGAAGCATGGTATCAGCCAATGCTGGTCCACCCAAAACAGAAATCAAAATTGTATCATTGGCCAAAGCCCGACAAGCTGTATCGTTTCGAACCTGCAAAACTGCGAGGTAATTGCCAGCCGTCTGGTAGGTGTGATTTTGAACCTGACCAGGGACCAAAACTGCGCTGCTATCCCCATCCCCAAAATACCAGCGCTCGGTTTTTGCAAACAGACTTTGAGAAGAAAAACGAACCGGAAGCGGTGCGCAACCGCTCAAAGTATCGGCAACTGCAATCGATTCCAGAATTCCATTCCGGAGTAAAAATTTGGCCTGACTTTCACATCCCTCCGAAGTTTTTACCGTTGCCGTGTACCAAATACTGCTGTCGGGTTGAATTGCCCTCACCGGATTTTGAGATGAGTTATCCAGAAAAGCCGGAGGTTCCCATTGGTAAGTTAAATCGCCTTGTGGCAACAATGGCAAAGTGACGGTATCGCCCTTGCTGCAAAAACTAAGTGTATCACCCTGAAATAAAACCGGTTTTTGAACGGTGATGGTTTGGAGTGTAGAATCCTTTGAAGGACAACCCTCCGGATTGTATGCCACAAGCTTTACCTTGTACACGCCTGGATTGACGAAAGTATGCGAAATGGAATCTGTGCTGTTTCCAAAAACAGGTGGGCCATCATCAAAATCCCATTTAATCTGATTGTCGTAAACCGAAATGGATTTAAAACTTAAAGTCAGTGGCGCGCAACCACCTGTGGATGTGGCATTGTATCGTGCCTGTAATTTTGAAAAATCGTAAACAAAGATTGCGTTGTTGCAATTGCTTGATTCATTGAAATTTGAAACCACACCGGGAGTAGTAGGAAAAGAAGAAAAACCGCCGCAGCCTGCGCATACCGATTGGTAAATTACGCCGCGCTTGTCAAATCGGCTTGTGCCCCCATCCACATGATCGCCCAAACTTTGGGAATCACCAAAATATGTTCCAAACACAATGGCTGAAGCATTTTTCTCCAGAACCAAAATGTAAAAATCAGAACCATCTGTGGTTTGATTTCCGCTAGCAGGCGTAGTAGGTAATCCGATGGTATTGCCATTTTCATAGCCCGAAAAATTATTGGT
>CANETC010000157.1 GCA_947441055.1 Cytophagaceae bacterium
AGTCCACAATTGGTGCTGATTTTCACTATTAGGGAATCGTCGCTGCCCATGGTAGCAGCGGCCGGGCTTAGATAATCAGTAAGCGCAAGTTTGAATTTCAGGTTTACATCGGCTCCTGCTTTGAAAGCCGGGGTAATAACCCACTCACGTCTAAAGTCGGTATAAAGATTAACTTTGATTGTTTCCGAACCAAAGGATTGTATTTGTGTAACATCGGCTGAAGTCCAGGCCGAATTGCCCGTTGCTGCATTCAGACCCGTGGCTTCCGCCCAGCCCGGATGAATCTGCGCCAGATTTGCGCCGGTAAAACCGGTAAAATCAACCAATGTAAAACTACCCGGTGCCAGAAATGCTTGTGCTGTGGTAGAATCATTGATAGAATTTGTATCGCCGGCAAGAGAGGTCCAGGAAATCACATTCAAATTGCCACTGACCGAGGTAGAAAAAGGAGTCGAAAAAGTATAGGAGGCTGAGTCGCCGGGCAAAATGCTGTCTGAAAAAGTTTCGGTAACCGCAGCTTGAGCAGCGCCCTGATAGCTTAGCGGAAATCCAGACTGCAACTGGCTTCCATAATTTTTAATCTTTACAGTGATTGGAAACGGAACGGCCAATCCACAAGGAGAGGAAAGATTCTGTATGCCTGCAACCCCAAGATCGGCAGCCGGAGGGGTGAATACTTTGATGTTGTCGATTGCCCAATACCAGGCGCGAAGACTTTTGTATTGAAAGCGAACGCGGAATTCTGGTCCGGCCCAGGCGCTCACATTCAACAATTCGCTGGCTGGGTTGCTTGCAGTACCCGTGTTGGCGGCAAATTCAAGTGCTTTTATCCAATTGCCATTAAAGAATACTTCCACACGGCCCGTATCCTGGCGGCCGTTGCGCTTTCGGAAAAAGTGCTGAAAGGAAAGGAAAACCTGGCTTCCGGCATTCAGCGGAATCAGCGGACTTGTAATGGTTTCATCTCCAACAGTAGCAGGTCCAGCGCTATCACTGTTTACAAAAAGGTAATTGCTTCCCAGCATCGGCACCGCAGAAGACGACGCGTGAACCATCCAGCGACAAGCCCCTGCGCCTTGATCATCAACCGCCCAGCCAGATGGAATGGCATCGGCATTGAAATTCTCAGAAAGGAAGTCCTGCGCGGAGGAAATTCCAGATACAAGCAGAAAAAGAGGAATAAGGAAAGTGGAAATATTGAATTTCATCTTTTGATTGATTGGTGGAAATGAGCCCCGAAAAGTAGAAAAAATCTTTTTAAAAATTGGAAATGAGCATCAGCAACGGAGCAGGCTGAAATCAGAAACCTCCATATTCTGGTTTTCTGATAAACAGAGAAACAAACTCCTTTAATGGCAATAAATGAAATTCGGATGCCGCTTCTCTGTTTTGCACAAGGTTCTTTTCTGGATTGTCAAGCAAATCGCTTAACTGTGCCGCGGATTTCAAGGCCAAGCCCATATCCAGCAAATACTTATCGTTTTGATATTGGTGAATAAAGCCATAAACCGATAGACCACTTCGTTGCGTGCCGTAGCCAAAATCAACAAGCGCAGCGGGCACATTGAGAAAACAGGCTTCAAGTCCAATTGTAGAACCAGAATGCAGCACCAGCTCGGCAGATTCAAGCTTTAGAAACTTATCAAAATTGGCTGCTTTATAATTCGGAAAGGGATTTGTACGAAAACCATCGTCCAGCAAAACATTGGGCAGAGAAAGCAGCGGCTTATAAATTTCCCATTGGTTCAGAACAGGATATGGGCGCACAAACAATTTCCAATCCGGACGAAGTTTTTCCAGTTCTTCGGCAATAGACCGGATGATATCCAACTCCATCGGAATCAGGTCTTTGATGCCAATCGCACAACAAAAATAGACATACTGAAAAGGCACCGGCCGCGGCAGTGGTGCGGGCTTGTGCTGGTATTCCCAGAGGTAGCTAAACTGGGTAGCACCCGCCACAGAAACATTGGCTCCCGGAACGCCCTGCAAACGAATTAAATCTTCCCGGATTCCGGGTGACCAAACCTGATAATGAAATTTCTTGGAGAAGCGGGTATGCTTACAAGGATGATCCCATGAATACACATAAATGCTAAGTGGCCGATTCTCATGAAGCAAACGGGCAGCAAAGTAGTCGGACTGAAATTCCGTAAATCCAATGAAATGCTCAATATCATCAATTGGGGTTGCGGCTGAGTACTGAATATTTTCCAAAAGAAAATCATAGGAAACAAAATTGAGTCTCAGTCGCTGAATGAACAGAACCAACTGGGAAAAATTGCGGGAGCCCTTTGCCGGATTGTTGGATATTTTGAATAATTCCATCAGAAAGTAATTCTGACGGCTGGATGGCAGGCGCTTGAAAAACAGAAAAGCATACTCCAGCAGGCGGTTTCGAAAATTGCGCTTTTCTTCCTTTATCTTCCTGTATTCCAGGCCTTCAATTGGATGTCGGGAAATGTCTTTTTCTTCAGACTCTCTAAAAAACAAAACCACCTGATGGCCCGCATTCTGAAATTCCCCGATTAAGTCGCGGACATCGGCCCGGAAATCATAAAAAGAAACGATGATGCCGATTTTCATTTTTGGGGAGGCCGATTTTTTTAAAAATTAATTTTGGAAAGGTTCTTTCAAATTAAATTCTGGTGACGGTGGATTTTTTTGCTGTGCCCAAAATATAACGAACCAAAAGTCTTAAGTAAGTCACAATATTAAAGTCCTTGGTAATCTTAAAGTATTGCCAAAGTTCCTTCAGAAAACCCAAAAATCCCGGCATTAATAAAATACCCTTCCATAGCTTCCAGCGGTAATGGGAATTTTTAGTGTCTAAAAAATGCCTGTATTCCTTCAGCATATTGTAATTCTGATAGAATTTTTCCTTTCTGAAAACCGTTGAAAGACTACCATCCAAAACCCTATAACGCACCAGCACCTTGTCAATAAAAAGAAACTTAAAACCATGGGCAAACAATGCCAAGTTCATTGAATAATCTTCTATGTCAAGGTCCTCATCAAAGCCTCCTACCTCCGCAATAGCCGACTTTACATAAAGAACCGAGGGTGCAGGAATAGGATTGGTGGCGGACAAAAGTTGTTTATAGTCAAAAGAACCAGATTGGGTAAAATTGGGGAAACTCTTTTTTAGTTTAGTCATAAAGGATGCCAGACCCGGCAGTGGTTTATCATTTTGATCTATGAAAACCATATCCGAATAGCATAAGCCTGCCTTTACTCCGCTGACAGAGTTTAACATTTTTACCTGCAGATAAATCAAGTCTGGAAGCAATACATCATCGCAGGAAATCGGCTTAATTAGCGACCCGCTACTCCTGCTTATTCCCAAATTACAATTTTTGGTAAGGCTCAGAGCTGATTCATTTTGAATAAATTCACAATCCACCTGGTTGTCTTTTATCCATTTGCGTATCAAAGGCTCACAATCATCTTTTATATTATTAATGATAATGAGTTCAACCTGTGCATAGGTCTGATTCCGTATGCTATCAAGCGTTTGCAACACATACTGGGCATGCCGATGGCAGATGGCAATAATGGATACCAGCGGAAGGGATGGATTTTCTAACGAATTCGATTCCATATTGATTTGAACAATCCGGTTAGTTGATCCAATTTACGCAAGTAGACAAAGGAAATTCCAAGGGAAATAATAAGAGCTAAAAAATAAAATATTTGCTGACTCATTATATTAAAGGAAAAAAACACAAGGCCGATTCCAAACATACTTATGAGTAAATATTGTAAACTCCTTTTGTCAATTCGAAATCCAATAAAACTTCGGGCAGCCACAAGCACAATGATGGCATACAGAATGTAATTTAATGTGTAGGCCATTCCTACCCCATGCAATCCAAATGGCTTCATTAACAAAAAACTTAAAAGCAAAAAACCGGCCGCTGCAAAAGTCTCTGTGAAAAAATAAACGGTAGACTTCCGTAATGCCAAGAGAACAAAACCCAGTGGCCAGGAGATTAATTTAAATAAAGTGCCCAATGCCAGCCATTGCAACTGAGGAATTGCCTCTTCGAATTTTGAAGAATACAGAAATTGAATAATCCAAGGTGCCCCCATAATGGCAATAAGGAGCAAAGGTGTGCCCATTAAAAGTGCAAGGTGCATTTGCTCATTTACCTGTTTTACCATGGCTTTGGGATTTTCTGCCATTCCTGCCAAACGTGGAAAATAATCCCTACCCATTGCCTGAAAAATCATTTGAAGGTAAATGGTTGTAACACCCCAGCCGGCCTGAAACTGACCTACGGCTGTTAGGCCAAATTGCCGCTGAACCAAAATCCGGATAAGCCACATACTTAAGAGAAAGACAAGCCCGCTGAGCATGGTAGAGATTCCTAATTTTACCATGGGAATGGCCACCTGTCTGAATTTTTCTTGGCTAATCGATTGCCGGGTAATTCGAATTCCCTTTGCCAGCCACCAGGCAACCACTACAGGAACAATGGCTAAAATAGCCAAAGCGGGCACAATTCCTTTGATGCCAAAGTACCAATAAAGTGGAACTGCAAAAATCAATCCGGCCAAACCGCCCAACACAGAAGCCATGGCCATTTCTTTCAGCCGGCGGAAGCCTTGTAAAAGCGCCATTTGACCTGCTGTAATCTGGCTAAGAAAAACCATTACACCCAGAATGCGGAATTCCGATGCATACATTTCGGAATTGAAAGAAATCCGACTCAGCCATGGCCCGGTGAGTATGCAGAAAAATGCACCAACAAGGCCTGTTATCCAAACAAGCCTGCGGAGTGTCAGAATGGTATGACTTATTTTTTCATCATCTTCCTGCTTTACGGCTTGTGCAATATCCCTAACCGCAGAACTACCAAGTCCAAGACCGGAAATCGTGTTAATCAGATTTGTGGTAGACTGAAACATTCCAATAATTCCAACTCCGGTAGGACCCAAAAGGAAGGCGATTACTTTCGTGTTTACAATTTTGATAATTATCTGGATGACTTGCGCCAGACCAGTGATGCCAGTTGCCTTCAAAGAGGATTTGTAGCTGTTTTCCTCTTTATTAGAATTTGACATTTTGCTGTTTTTACCTGTTGAATTTAACCTATTAGAAGAATCATTCAGCTTCGGCCAACAATGCATGCTTGGCCAAAACCGAACAAATACTATTTCTTTCCATAATGGCCGAATCCGGAACCAAAATGTAAAGCATCAGATTCTCCGAAAGCCTTAAAATTCTGTGATGATGGTTTTACGCTGCATCGGATCCAGGGCATTGATTGTTTCATCTGTATAAAACGAATCATTCCGAAAATGCGTAGTAGAAACCTCTTCGATAATGGAACCGGTTTTACTCCAGAATGCATGCTTCACTCCACGCTCGATTGTGACAATGTCACCTGGAAAAAGCTGACGGTGAATGCCATTCAAAGTAACATCCAATACACCGCTCAAAACATGGAATGTTTCCTCCTTTTTGATGTGGTGTTGCTCTGGATGGTGCTGACCAGGGAAAACAACAATAATTTTTTTGCAGTACTCCCGGTTGATCAGGTTTACAATGAGGATTCCAAACTCTCTGAAACGCTCAATGCCATAATGATGCGAAAGTTCAATTTCAGCGGAAGAGCTTAAAACAACTCCAGCCTCAGACAAAAGTCCTTTTGCTTCATGGATAATGGACCTAAGACCATGAAATTCATCTGTATTGATGGCCTCAAAAAGTGCTTCGTTTGCCTCGTAATTTTTGCTGGCAATAAACTTAGCCCGGAACTTTCCGAAATCACTGCTGGTGATTTGACCAGGACTGCATGGCATGGCAAAATACACATCCTCGCGGGTGATAAGCTGTCCTTTAGAAACAGGGTTATGGAAAAATACACCTCGCTTCAGAGATAAAAGCGATTCTGATTCGGCTGATGTAATGGTTTTATCTATGGAACCACAAATGGATTTTGCTTCAAGCGCAGCAGCCACCCAAATATCCGTTTCCTCTGGCGACATCGAATACCCATTGAGGGTGATGCTTTCTGTTGGCACTCCAACATGGCGTTCGTAAATACGCGCTCCAAGGGCAGTGGCTGCCAAAACCGGACCCAGATTTTCCGGTGCCTCATGCCCCGAATATCCAAAGGTTATTTCAGGGTATCTTTTACGAAGCCTCTCGATGAAACGCAGATTCAATACTTCATTCGGACTCGGATAAATTCCAACACAATGAAGTATGGCAAAATCCACTTCCCTGTGGGATAAAAATGTAATAAGGTTATCTATTTGAAGAAGTTGCAAACCACCTGTAGAGGCAATTACAGGTTTTCCTGCACCAACGATTTTATCAAGTAGAGGCCAGTCGTCTGCCGAGCAGCTCGCAACTTTTATGATTTCAATTTCATGGTCAATAATCCACTGAACAGAATCCTCATCGAATGGGGTGCAAACAGAC
>CANETC010000158.1 GCA_947441055.1 Cytophagaceae bacterium
ACAAGCTGCTGCCCATCAGCTGCAGAAATGAATTGACCATCTAAATTTATGCCCAGCTTTTCGGGTATCAATTGAAGCGAAACCGGCTTTCCAACCAAGGAAACAAGTTGCCAAAAATGGAATGACTTCAACTCCGATTGAACCAGGACATTGAAACAATTCCTGAAATCCTGAGGCAATGTGCCGCCCAGCATGGCGGTCAGCGATGGATCGGCTTGGATGATTTTTCCATCCTGATCAAGAACAAAACAATGCGAGAAAAGCGTTCCAAGTTGCTGCAATCCTATGACCAGAGACTGGTCATTCGGTGCCGAACTGGGATTGGATTGATTTTCAGAATCCGGCATTTCACTTGGGTTTATGTTCATTTGAGGACAATTTCCTTGTCCTTTATCATCTGGTAAATGGAACTCTTTCCAATATCCAGACGCCTCGCCACTTCCACAACATTGTTTTCGTAGCGCTGCAGGTAAAATGAAATGATTTCACAGGTGTATTTCCGGAGGGTTTTTTCCTTGTCCATGAGGTTATGGTCCGGACTCATGGTCATAAAGGAAATGTCCTCTGAGCGAATGGCTTTACCATCACTCATCACAACCGCAAGTTCCACCACAGCCCGAAGTTCTCGAACATTTCCGGGATAAGGATAAGTGAGTAATTTCTGCTTGGCATCTTCCGTAATGTCGAGATGCCGCATTTTATTGGAAGTGGTGAAGGCATCGCAAAAATGCCGTGCCAGAACCAGCACATCATTTCCTCTGTTGCGCAAAGGCGGCATTTCGATTGGCAGACCAATCAATCTGTAATAAAGATCTTCACTGAATCTTCCGTTTCGAACCTCGTCGGCAAGGTTCTTCTGCGTGGCACAAATGAGTCGAAAATCGAGGCGGATGGTCCTGTTGCCACCGAGACGCACAAGCTCCCTTTCCTGCAAAACCCTTAGAATTTTGCTCTGCAGGTTGATGTCCATTTCATTGACCTCGTCCAGAAACATGGTGCCGCCTTGTGCTTCTTCAAAACGGCCTTTTTTTGTGGCTGTTGCACCGGTAAAGGCGCCTTTTTCGTAGCCAAAAAGCTCACTTTCTACAAGGTCTTTGGGAATCGCAGCCATATTCACGGCCACAAAAGGCATTTTACTTTTCTCGGAACTGAAGTGTATAGACTTGGCAACCAGCTCTTTTCCGGTACCGGTTTCGCCTGTAATTGAAACATTGATGTTGGTGCGGGCGGCCTTTTGCACCAGAGAAGTAACCCTTTCAAGGGCTGGACTTTGCCCGATCAGGCTGTTGGGAAAACTGAATTTTTCCTCGAGCTGTTCTTTGAGGTCCTCCACCTCCCTTTTCAGTTCCGAATTTTCCCTGATTCTCTGGAGAGATTTCCATAGCAAATCACGGGTATTATCGCCTTTGATGATGTAATCGGTGGCGCCGGATTTCAACAAATCTACCGCCACAGAAATCTCTTCCTGGCCACTGATGATGACAACTGGAACAGAACTGTTTTCCGCCTTAATGCGTGCCAGCAATTTTGCACCGCTCATGTCGGGCAAAGAAAAATCCAGACAAACTACATCCGGATTTTTGTAGAGCTGGGCAAGAAAATCCTTGGCTGTCGGGAAAAGCTCAATTTCATAATCAGGATTCAGTGAAAGATGGTGACGAAGTAATTCTCCGTACCAGACATCATCTTCCACAATAAAAATCCTGTATGCCATATTTGACTATTTGCGCAAATATATTGCTTTTTTATTGCCCTAAATCATGATTGATAAGCAATTCGCCCTTGTAGGTATTGTCACCAATACAATAGGTAAGGGCGTATTCCGTCCCGCCAAAGGCGGACGAGACTAATGCAATACGCACCTACGGAAATGTAAATGTCTCGTCACGAAAACACCTGACCGCACGGGAACACCAACGAAGGCGGCCCTTTTTTGTAAGCATTACGGATTAATCGGATTATAAGATTTCGCGGATAATGTCCCTTCTTTCTATATGCTATCGCCCTTGTTGGTGTTGTCACCAACAAGTAAGGGCGTATTGCAATACGCCCCTACGGAAATCCAGATTTTAAGGGCACATATCTGCGTGTTTGCCCGGTTTTCTGGTATTTTTCCTGTCCATTTTTACACTTGCTTGTGTAAACCCATTTTAGGACGAGACAGATTTTGTTGCACATTTTTATTTTTTTTGAAAAAGAGCAACAAATGGATTGGCTTTAAGCGAAATCTTCTTGCGTGGTGTCAGGTGTTTCCGCCAGTAGGACGAGACTTTCTCTTATCAATCCCCGTCTCCTTCAAAGAGCCAGAAACTTCCTTCTCCAAGTCCCACAATTCCATCCCGATACAAGGCGCCAAGGGCTTTTTTAAATACCTTTTTACTCATCCCGAGTTGTTCATAAACCAGGTCGGCAGGCGACTTATCGCCAAGTTCAATGCGCCCCCCTGCTGCTTTGAGTTTCTCCAGAAGTTCAGTGGAAGCAGAATGCACCTCCAGATAACCGGGCCGCTGAAGCAAAATATCCAGTTTGCCATCCGGCCTTAGGGCATTGACAAATGCATCCAGTTTCTGCCCGCTTCTTAAGGGCTTAAAAACCTGGTTGTGGTAAATAATGCCCTGATAATACCAATCCACCAAGACAATAAAACCCAGTTCATGCGGCTCCATCACCAGCACTTTCACCGGCCTGCCTTTTGAATAATCTTCATCCGCAGGAAGCAATTCTTTTCTCCACAGCATGGTGGCCATCAACCTGTCGCTTCTACTATCTTCAATCAGCCGCACAGGCACCCACATTCCCGGCCTGACAATTCCATTCACCAAATGCAAAGGACAAAATAAGGGTCTAGGCTGGCCCCAGTCAAAAAAGACTCCGGCTCTGGCAACGGTTTCAACCTGCAAAAATTCTACTTCTCCCAAACGCATCGGAGGCATATCGGCGGTTCCCCAAAACCTGCCTTCATCATCCCGGTGACTAATGAAAAGTTCCAGTTCACGGCCAGCCACAAATGGCACAGCCAGATTCGGAACCATCCAAATTTCTTTATTTTCCGGCTCCCCGGTTTCCATCACCAATCCTTCTGGATCGATTCTGCGCATACGGCATTTTACTATTTCACCGGGTTTCATAAATCAGGGCTTTAAGGGTATAGAGTGTGCTTTTCCGGTGCAGGCATTGGGAAATCCAATGTGCATCAAACCAGAAAGTGTTGGGGCAATGTCTTCAATTGCAAAAGGTTGAACATCTTCGCCTGGCTTGATTTTCCAGCCCATCCAAAGACAAGGCACATGAGAATCATAGGGATAAGGCGCGCCGTGCGTGGTTCCTTTTGCACTGCCCTGGTTTAAAACACCAGGTTTCAAAAGGATTTGCACTTGACCGGAACGGCCGGGGTAAAAAGACAATGTAAACTTCTCCAGCAATGGAGGCTCCGGCCAGGGTTTTTCTCCGCGAAGACTAAAAGCCCTGAGAACGCCAGGCTGTTTTTCAAGCCACTTGATGAAGGCCAACTCCATTGATTTCTGCTTGCTTTCTTCCAGATTGAAGAATCCATCCCGGAAATACAATTGCAAATTGTCCATGCCCGCAAGCCAGTCCTGACCAGCAAGGCGGATGGAAATAGAGCGCAAACTGTCCAGCGTTTTGTTGGAGGAAAAGTTCCCAGCCGGAATTTGTTTGTCGCGCAAAAAGGCCGGTATTTCCATTATCCCATGGTCGGCGCTTAGAAAACAGAGGTAGCTGCCTTTCCCGAGTTTTGCGTCCAGATACGAAAAGAACTTTTCGAGTTCCCGGTCTAAGCGTATGTAAGCGTCCTGCGTTTCAATGGCGAATGGTCCATAAGAATGGCCAATGAGGTCGGTTGAAGAAAACGAAACTGCCAGAAAATCTGTGATGCTGTCTTTTCCAAGTTGTTCCGCATCGATAAGGGCCATCGCCAGCTGATTAGTTAAAGAATTTCCGAATGGAGATGCCGCAACCGCATCGGGCGTATTCAAATCCTTTAAGCGATAAGGAAAAACCGGAGCCCGATTTGGTATAAGCGGATTTTCCCAAATTTTATCATCTTCGGTGCTGGCCTTGTACCGTTGTAATGGAAGCAAAGGCTTCCAAATTGAATCCAGATAAGAAGCCACCAAGCCCGAATTGTTGAATTTCTGCAGCCAGGAAGGCAGTTTTCCATTCAGTCCTTTGTACCAGCTGGAAGAAACAAAATTCCCTTTTTCAAAATCAAACCAGAAAGCGGCGTTGGCCCCATGACCTGCAGGAAAGATGGCCCCGCGGTCTTTCAAGCCAATGCCAAAGGTTTTTCCCTGAAAATTTCCTGCAATTTTAAACTGGTCGGCAACCGAACCGGCAAGCATATTGGCGGGAGACATTTTACCTTCAATTCCGTCGGTGCCAATGCCAGTAACCGAATCATCCTGCGCACAATACCGCCTTTTGGCACCGGCATCAAACCAGGTATTGCCCACAATTCCATGCAAGCCGGGCGTGGTGCCGGTATAAATTGATGCATGGCCAGGACCGGTATAGGTGGGTGCATAGGAATACAAACAGGAAGAAAAGGAAAATCCCTCCCTCAACATCCTTTGAAAACCGCCCTTCGAATAGCAATCGGCATACCGATACAGAAAATCATAGCGCATCTGGTCCACCACAATTCCCACAACCAATACTGGTTTTTTCGGGGTAGAATTGTGATTATCCGCGAATACCTTCGTGCAGGAGAGCCAAAGGCATAAAATCGAAAAAGAAATTAAGCGTAGCATGGGCCGCAAATTGCCTCATTTGGCTCAATTCACCGCACAAGGAAATACCAATTTCCAAAAAACCGGATTCATGGGCCGCAAATCAATTCAGGCGCTTATTTTTGCACACTCTCATGGGCAGCACAGAAGCGGGCAACAAGCAAAAAGCGATTTCAGAAATTTTGGTTCTTATCGGACTTTGCCTGATTGGCATGCTGGTTTTCTCCGGAATGGCAATTTTTGTTGGGGCCTTGATTACAGGTGCAGATGCTTCGGAACTTAGCGGCATCCAAGGCCTGGAAGAATTTGGAAGTCGTGGCCGAATGGCCATGCTGGTGATGCAAGGACTGATTGCCTTGGGCAGTTTTGTTTTGTTTCCGGGTTTGATTCGGTTTTTGACGCCCTTGTCCGCCGAGCCGGTTTCCATCCGGCCCAATGCAACCATTTTGATTCTTGTTACCGGACTTTCTGTTTTGATGCTTCCAGTAAATTCCTGGCTTGCAGCCTGGAACCAAAGCCTTCAACTGCCAGAATTTTTGAATGGATTCCAGACTTGGGCTTTTCAAAAAGAAATGGAGATGGAAAAACTCACCATGTTTCTGGTTCAGTTTTCTTCCCTCACTGAAAGTCTGCTAGGTTTTTTGGTGATTGCCATCCTGGCTGGAATTACAGAAGAGTACTTCTTTAGAAAACTTCTTCAGCCCCGGATTTCAACTTTATTTGGCAACCAGCACATCGGCATCTGGCTTACAGCCTTTATTTTTTCCGCCATTCACATCCAGTTTTATGGACTAATTCCCCGGATGGCATTGGGCGCCCTTTTTGGATACTATTATTATTGGACAGGCAACATCAGGCTGCCGATCTTGGCCCATATCTTGAACAATGCCATAACCCTTGGCGGTCTGGTGCTTTACCAGCAAAAGGTGAGTTCACTCAATGTGGAAGACCCTTCTCAGATTCCCTGGTTCATTGGAGCCATTTCGGCGGGCGTGGTCTGGAGCATTTCCAGTATGGTACAAGACGAAGCCGATAAAATCCGAAGCCGCAAACAGGGCATTTAAGAACATTCTGAATGAGTAACATCTTCTCCAAACTGAGCAACCTGCAACAACGAATTATCGTGGCTTTCATCGGAATGGCCATTTTTATGGGAATGTTGTTTTACGGAATTGCGGGCACAATCCTGTTTTTCAGTATGCTCATATTCGTTTGCCTCTGGGAATTCTGCAGTCTGGCTCCTTTCCATTATTCCGGTCTATCAAAAATTATAATTGGCCTCGCCGGCTCCCTGGCTTTTTGCGTTCTGGTTTTTTCGGACCTTTTCAATTTAGCCTTGGGAAGTTTGCTTTTCCTTCCTCTTGTCTTGGTTGTTTCCAGTATTTTTTCTTCGGATGAAAAACCATTTGAAAAATCCGGTTGGACCATGTTTGGCTGGGTTTACCTGGTGTTGCCATGGTATTGCCTGGTTTCCATGTTGAAGGAACTCACCTACGACCCAATGCTCTTCCTTGGAATGTTCGGGCTGCTTTGGATGGCTGATTCAGGCGCCTATTTCGCAGGACGCACAATTGGCAAAACCAAACTGCTACCAGCTGTTTCCCCTAAAAAAACATGGGAAGGACTAGGCGGCGGATTGCTGGCATCGATGGTGCTGGCCTGGATTCTTTCTCAAAGTCTGACA
>CANETC010000159.1 GCA_947441055.1 Cytophagaceae bacterium
AAAGCAATTTCCAATTGCCCCGTCTCACCCGCCTCAAACCTTAAACGAGCCATTTCCAGTTCCTTTACAGAAAGTGAATCAAAACTGGAAAGCAGCTTTCTTTTCTCCCGAGAAAAATAAAGGTGCTCAAAAGCAGTGCGAAGATCGAAGCCAAAAGAAGCTTTGAACGCCTCTTCCCGAACAAAAGACTCTCCGGTTTGGCTGAGATAAAGATTCCGCAAGCTTTTTACAAAAGCTGGATTGGGAATGGCTTGGTTTACATTGAATGACTGGTCAAACAGATTGCTGTTGTATTGCCCGGCCTGAACTTGCAAAGATGCCTTCGAGAATTTAACCGCCGATTGCTCCATTGTCACTGCAGCATTTGTTTCAAGGCGAAATGCCGCCGCCGTTGGATTATTGCGAATTGCTTTCTCGAAAAGTTGGGAGAATGAAATTGATTGAGCCTGAACCTGACCTGAGAAAACCGAAACCAAAAAAACCAAAAGGCCAGCCATTGCTTTTCCCAAACCTGATCGATTTTTCCAAGTGAAACTATACAAAACCGGGAGGACCAACAGCGTAAGAATGGTGGCAGAAAACAAACCACCAATTACAACAGTAGCCAGAGGTTTTTGCACTTCCGCTCCTGCTCCGCTTGAAATTGCCATTGGTAAAAACCCAAGAGATGCGACCAATGCAGTCATTAAAACCGGCCTGAAACGAACCCTGACTGACCTAAAAATCAAGCTTCCTGAATCCGAATGAGTATTCTTGGCCTCGGAATTAAATTCTGCCATTAGCACAATTCCGTTGAGTACCGCCACTCCGAAAAGCGCAATGAAACCCACTCCAGCCGAAATACTAAATGGCATATTTCGAAGCCAAAGCGCAAAAATTCCACCAATGGCCGAAAGCGGAATGGCCGAAAAAATGAGCAAAGCCTGCATTGCTGAATTAAATGTGAAGAAAAGCAAAAGAAAAATAAGAACGAGTGCCGCCGGAACCGCAATCATCAGTCTCGCCTTGGCTTCCTGCAAATTGTGAAACTGCCCTCCTACCGAATAATGATAGTCTTCTGGAAGAGTCAACTTCTTTTTTACGAGTATGTTAATTTCCTCAACCAATGACTCAACATCACGCCCTCGCACATTGAATGCAACCGTTATTCTACGGTTTGCATTGTCGCGCTGGATCTGGTTGGGACCCGGCCTGAAGTTCACTTCTGCCAATTCTGAAATAGGAATCAGTTTGCCTTCTGGTGTACTTACTGTGAGATTTCGAATGTCTTCAATCTGCTGCCTGTTGGCAGAATCCAGACGAATTGCAATTTCGAACCTGCGTTCCCCTTCAAATACTTGGCCGGCCACAGAACCAGCAAAACCTGTCCGAATGGCGTCATTTACCACTTCAACACTAAGTCCATAACGGGCAATGCGCTCACGGTCAATTACAGCGACCATTTCCGGCAAACCAGAAATCCTTTCAATGTAAAGATCGCTTACTCCATCTACACCTTGAATAAGCTTGCCTAGTCTTTCAGCCGTTGATGCCAAGCTGTCAAGATTATGGCCATAAATTTTGATGGCAACATCTTGTTTGGCTCCGGTCATAAGTTCATTAAACCGCATTTGAATGGGTTGTTGAAAGCCAAACTCCACCCCTGGAATTTCAGCAAGAGATTCTTCCATTTGCCGAATGAGTTCTTCTTTGCTGCGCCCGCTTGTCCAGGTGTCTTTGTTATGCAAAAGCACCATTAAGTCACAGGCTTCAAAAGGCATGGGATCTGTAGGAATTTCAGAAGTACCTATTTTCCCCACAACATCCCGAACCTCTGGAAATTTGCTCTGCAAAATTCTGGCTGCTTTCAGGGTAACATCCACAGTTTTCTCCATCGATGTACCAGGAACGAGGCGGGTCTCCACCGCCAAATCTCCTTCATCCAAGGCTGGAATAAACTCCCCTCCCAATCCTAAAAATAGCCAGATTGAAAAAGCAAAAAGCAAACTACAAAAGACCAGGACGATTTTCCTGGTGCGTAGAAACAAGGCCAGCAAGGGCGAAAACCAGTGAAATAGTTTCTCAATCATTCTTTCAGAAAAACCCGGCTCTGTGGATTGGCGACGACCTAAGAACAAGGCAGATGCCATTGGCACATATGTAATGCTGAGCAAAAAAGCTCCTCCAATGGCAAAGGCAACCGTTTTCGCCATTGGCCCAAACATTTTTCCTTCAATTCCGACCAAGGCCAGAATAGGGAGATACACAATCAAAATAATGAGCTCACCAAAAGCAGCTGAATTCATCATTTTAGATGCGGAGTGAAAAACTTCCCGGTCCATTTCTTTGCGGGTAAGTTCTCGTCCCCGGCCTACAACCATAAGGTGATGAAGACAGGCCTCCACAATGATGACAGCTCCATCTACAATCAATCCAAAATCGATGGCACCCAAAGACATTAAATTCCCGGAAACACCCGTCAATTGCATCATGCCAATTGCAAATAGCATGGCAAGTGGAATAACAGAAGCTACAACCAAGCCGGCTCGTAGATTTCCAAGAATCAGTACCAGAACAAAAATTACAATCAGGGCCCCTTCAACAAGGTTATTCCGAACTGTTTTAACCGCACGATCAACAAGATCAGAGCGGTCGAGATAAACAGATATATGCAAACCTTTCGGGAGCCTACTTTCAATTTCCTTCATCTTTTCCCTGACTGCAAGACTCACTTCGCCGGAATTTTCGCCTTTCAGCATCAAAACAATTCCGCCAACTGTTTCTCCTTTGTCGCTGGAAGTAAGTGCCCCATAACGCACCGAATGACCAAAGCGAAGTTCAGCCACATCCCGGATCAACAATGGAAGACCGCTTTCATTAAGCCTAAGAGAAATTTTACCCAGATCGTCGAGGTTTCGCACCATCCCTTCGCTTCGGATATACCAAGCTTGCGGACCTTTTGCTATGTAGGAACCGCCAGAATTTCCATTGTTTAATTTAATGGCATCATAAACATCCGATACCGTGATTCCAAAACTGCGAAGCTTTTTAGGATCGATTGCCACTTCATATTGTTTTAGATATCCTCCAAAACTGCTCACATCAGCCACACCCGGAGTTCCAAGCAAGGCCTTTCGAACCACCCAGTCCTGCAAAGTTCTCAGTTCTGCAAGGTCATAACGACCTTCATAGCCTTTTTCCGGCTTAAGTGTGTATTGAAAAATTTCTCCAAGTCCAGTAGAAACAGGACCCATTTCCGGCCTTCCCAAACCAGATGGAATTTTTTCAGAAGCAGCAAGCAGCCTTTCGGAAACCAGTTGTCGGGCTTTGTACACATCGGTTTCATCTGAAAAAACTGCGGTTATCACCGAAAGGCCAAATCTCGAAAGCGATCTGATTTCCTGCAGATCTGGCATATTGGAAAGTTCAAGCTCTACCGGGGAAGTAATCAACCTTTCGACCTCAGTTGGGGAAAGTGTTGGTGAGTAGGTAATTACCTGAACTTGATTGTTTGTAATGTCAGGCACAGCATCGATGGGCAATCGGTTTAATGACCAAATTCCCCAAACGATGAGCATCAGGGTCAGAAACCCAATGATGATTTTATTGTGAATTGAAAATAGAATAATGCGGTCAAGCATTGTCGCATTTTGAAATGTTGAAGAAAAAATGAATGAATGGCAGCCAAATTATGGTTGACTGCGAAACCCAGAATTAAACCAAACGGGGTGGTTGCCAGGGATCTGTTTCTGCGGTGAGAACTGGCTTGCAGAATTCAGGAAAAATATGGGCAGGCAAAATTGAATAATCAGGCATCAAGCACGCGCTGAAAACCGGAATAATAAAAACCAGACATGGTTGCAAGTGCTCAGCAAATGGCAAGTCCTGATGTTCATCCCCTTCCGGAATGCTAGAACCATAATGCTCCTTTACAAATGCCAGAAATCCAATATTGGAATCTTTTTGCTGATGCTGGAGAAAGTGTTGATAAAGAACCGGAACCTTCGCAAGTTCTTCTGCATCATTGCAAGGCATGAATGCGCCCAACAAAAACCAGGCAGAAAACAATATGCAGAAAATGGCTCTCATTTCAGGATGCGAATAACGGACTTTCTAGCAATCAAATCAATAACACTTGAAATAAGTAATAAAAAAAGGGAAGCATTGGCCTCCCTTTGAAATCTTTTGAATGTTTGAATTAAATTTTCTGAAAACGGGCATTTGCCTGATAACCAAGCCCCGAAATCCGAATAAAATATTGACCAGGTGACAAATTCGAAGGAAGTTGAATTCCCTGAAGTCCACCATTTTCAAGCGCCTGATTCAAAACCTGACGCCCATCTTGGGAAACAATCTGAACCATTCCAGAACTTAAATTCACTGGAATTCCACTCACGAATATTTCTTTCTCAACCTGAAATGGGAAAACCTTCAGCGATGCAGCGGTTTGGAATTCCGGACTTGAAGTAATGATTTTCCTGCGGAATGTTTTCATTTTGGTATAAGTCCTGCGAGTTCCAGACACCGTTTCGTTAACTGCTGCATAGAAACTCATAGAATCAGGCAAACCAGCACTTGGAGCTGTCCAATTAAAAGACCAAGAAAATGAATTTTTGTTGGTATGGGTTAAGTATGTGCGGCCATTTCCTAAGACAATTTTGCTGGTATTTCCAATTTTGGCAAGTGTTCCAAAAGTTGTCATATCAGTACCCAAAGCAACCACTTGAAAACCAGCGGCAGAACCAGTTGGATTGTTTACGGCTACCGTAACGGTGTAAACCGAGTCTGCCAAAAAACCTGTAGGATTTCCGGCGATGCTTATGGATGCTGAATTTGGACCAGAATTGGCAATCCCTCCATGACAGGAAGTGCAGGTTTCCTCTTGCCCACCAGAACCATCAGGGGCACCAGTACGAGAGGATACAGCACCGCCAGAATTACTAGAAAGTTTGCTATTAATGGATCCCAATCCAAAAACCAGGACAGCCAAAAATGAAATTGGTATGAGTGTCTTTTTCATCGTTTGTTTTGTTTTTACATGGCCGCATTCTAATTAAGAAGACGGTTCTATAATTTGTTGTGTTTGCAATTTTAAGCCAAATATTTCAATTAAGGAAAGTAAAATTCTTTTCATGAATCAAAGTCTAATCAGGATTCAAATCTCAACCTAACATTTTCAAATTCAATAATTTCAATTTATGCTTTGGTATTGTATTTTTCCAAATAATACTTTGGATTAAAAATTGACTCTAAACAAGAATAAGCTTTGATTTTGCCGTGAGATATTAAAATTGAAATAAAGGAAGCCTTGCACCCAAAACACCAAATAGGTTCCATCAAAAGATCAAAATCAACAAAATATCAAGCCAACTGATGAACAATTAAAGAGGCTTTTTCTACTGTTTTCGAAAAAGTAGAGACAAGTTGAACCCTTGGCTTTTCAATTTGAGAAGGTAATATTGCAGCGAGGGCAAGTAAAACTTTGTCCGGCAAATACATGAGTGAATTCATTCTTTTTCGAAAATCTGAAGCCATCGGTCACATCACATTAAACCGCCCGGCATCGTTCAATAGTTTCAATCGCCAGATGGCTTTTGATTTACAAAATGTGCTTGCTGAATGCGCAAAGGACCCTGAAATACGGGCCATTGTCATTACCGGAGAAGGCAAAGCTTTTTGTGCAGGACAAGATCTGGTGGAAGTAACCAACCCTGAATTACACCCCGGTTTCAAAGCCATTTTAGATGAGCATTATGCACCGATCATTCTGGCAATCCGCAACCTGGAAAAACCAGTAATCGCCGCCGTAAATGGAGTAGCAGCCGGCGCTGGGGCCAACATTGCGCTGGCCTGCGACATCGTTTTGGCGAAAGAAAGCGCGTCCTTTATTCAAGCATTCAGCGGCATTGGCTTAATTCCAGATTCGGGTGGAACCTTTTTCCTTCCAAGACTTGTTGGTTTTCAAAAAGCCCTTGCTTTGGCGATGCTTGGAGATCGGGTTTTCGCAAAAGATGCAGAACAAATGGGCATGATTTACAAATCCATTGCCGATGACGAATTCGAAAATACCGTTTCCGCCATTGCTGAAAAATTGGCAAGCATGCCTACATACGGCCTCGCTCTCACAAAAAAAGCCTTTAACGAAGGCACCATGCAAAGTCTGGAAGACCAGTTAAAAACCGAAACTCAACTTCAAATTCTTGCCAGTGAATCAGAAGATTACCACGAAGGTGTGAGTGCATTTATTGAAAAAAGAAAACCAAAATTTAAAGGAAAATGAAACAAGCAGGCGTAATTGGTGCTGGCACCATGGGAAGTGGAATCGCCCAGGTGGCTGCAGCCGCAG
>CANETC010000160.1 GCA_947441055.1 Cytophagaceae bacterium
AATGTAGATGACGCCATTGCAGAATGTGCAAAACAACAAGGCTCTGTTGGCAATGTAATTCAGTCTGTTCTCCGCAAGTACAAGGAAATGCTTACTGAAACCGGAATGGCCAAAGACCAGAAAGTGCTTTCAATCCAGAAAGAACTCGAAGATGCTACTGCACTTGAGCTTCCAATGCTTGAAAAAAACCTGACCATCCTTGCAACTCTTGCTTCAGTTTCTACACTCGTTGGACTTCTTGGAACTGTATTGGGTATGATTCGTGCATTTGCTGCACTTGCCAATGCCGGTTCTCCAGACTCAGCAGCGCTTTCAACTGGTATTTCTGAAGCCTTGATCAATACTGCTCTTGGTATCGGATCTTCGGCTTTCGCCATCATTTTTTACAATCTTTTCACCAGCAAGATTGACAACCTAACCTACAGCATTGATGAAGTAGGTTTCAGCATCATCCAGACTTTCGGTTCCAAATCCAAGTAATTCTACTTCATTCTGAAGCTGGAACAATACCATGGCGAAAGTTAAAATACCGAGGAAAAGCATTTCGCTGGACATGACAGCCATGTGCGACATGGCCTTTTTGCTCCTGACTTTCTTCATCCTTACAGCAAAGTTTAAGCCCGATGATCCTGTAGCGGTTGACACCCCCGCTTCGATTTCGGACACAAAACTTCCAGACAAGGACATCATGACCATTTCAATCGACAAACAAAGTCGCGTGTTTTTTGGCATTGATGGTCAGTTTGACCGCGAGAAAATGCTCGAGTTTGTTGCCGGAAAATACAAGGTTGGTTTTACCACAGATGAGATCAAGCAGTTTTCTCTGGTAAGTTCTTTCGGTGTTCCATTGGGAAATCTCCGACAGCTTTTGGCGACAAAAGACAAAGCCAAGTTCCCACAGCAGGGCATTCCTTGTGATTCTGCCCAGAATGAACTTACCGATTGGATTGCTTATGCGCGTTATGCAAATCCCAAGTTGCGCATCACAATCAAAGGCGATGTGGATGCGAGTTATGATGTTGTGGGAAAAGTAATTTCTACACTTCAGGAGCAGAACATCAACAAGTTCAACCTCATCACCGACCTTAAGGTAAAGCCTAAGGTTTTATAAGAATAAATTCACCGTCGTATCCGTTAAGATAGAAAAGACAAGATGGCAGACATAGACACCGGGGGGGGGAAAAAGGTATCCACGAAAGTCGACATGACACCGATGGTTGACCTGGCATTTCTGCTGGTGACCTTTTTCATGCTTACCACCACCTTCAATAAGCCTCAGACAATGGAGGTGAACATGCCCGATAAGACTGAAGACAATAAAACCATGAAGGTGGCGGAATCCCGCACCACCACATTGGTTCTGGCTGAAAACGATAAGGTCTATTACTATACCGGAACAGAAAATCCGGAAGTAAAGCTGACCAATTTTTCCGAGAGCGGCCTCCGCAAGGTGCTTCGCGACAAGGTTAAAACGGTTAAAGACCCAATCGTCATTATCAAGGCCAAGAAAGAATCCCGCTATAAAAATATGGTGGATGTGATTGATGAAATGGCCATTACCGGAGTGAAAATTTACGCACTGGTTGACATTACACCAGCCGACCTGGAACTATTGGAGAAAGCACCTTACTGATTAGCCTGACATGGAAAATACAGATTACGGAAAGGCAAGTCTCAACGACCTCATTTTTGAAGGCCGGAATAAAAAATATGGCGCTTACGACATTCGTAGAATTTACGATGAATATGTGCTTCGTGCATTGGGAATGGCCTTGTTTGGCTTTGCCTTATTCACATTAGGTCCTGTTCTCTGGGAAAAATTCAAACCAGAAGATGTTGTCGAAGAGCAGGAAATTGTGACAGTGGATCCTAAAATGATTGAGCCTCCGCCAATCAATCCTAAAACTCCACCGCCACCACCGCTTCCATCTGCACCACCACCACCAAAGGTTTCAACCGTACGCTTTGTACCACCTGAAGTGGCGCCCGATGAAGAAATTATCGAAGAGGATCCTCCTAAGCAGGAAGAACTGAAGCAGGTTGTTGCTGGAACTGAAACAGCCCAGGGCGATCCGGATGCTGATCCAAATGAACTCAATATGGACCAGGCTGGTACTGGTGGAGAAGTAATCGGAGGAGGTGAGCCAGAGCCCGAATTCACCTTTGTTGAGCAGGATCCCCAGCCTCCGGGTGGTGACCTTCAGACTTATTTTGCCAAAAACATTAAGTATCCGCAAAAGGCCATCAACCAGGATGTGGAAGGTAAAGTGTTCGTTACATTCGTGATTACCTCCTCAGGAGATGTGGATGATGTGAAACTTCTCAAGGGAATTGGTTACGGTTGCGATGAAGAGGCCCTTCGGGTTGTGAAAGCCATGCCGAAATGGACGCCTGGTAAAAATGGTGGTCGTGAAGTGAAGGTAAGGATGAACATTCCGATTGTTTTCAAACTGGCACGCTGATAAGTCTCTATTAAAATTTTCAAAGCCCCGTCAATAGATTGCGGGGCTTTTTGTTTTTTGCAATTTCAATTCCCCCGATCGCATTTATGGCCGAACCAATAAAGAAGAAATCTCCTTCCGGTAACCAACGAAGATTACTAATTGAGGTGGCTTGGGAAGTATGCAACCAGGTTGGTGGTATTTATACGGTCATTCGCTCTAAGGTTCCGGCGGCTGTAAGTGAGTGGGGGGAAGATTATCTCTGTATCGGCCCATTGGTTCACCGGAATTATTCTGCAGAATTTGAGCCAGCTGAAGATTACGATCATGTATTTGGACAGGCAGTTCTTCGCATGCGTGCTGCAGGTTTTCAAGTACAATATGGACGCTGGTTGGTTTCCGGAAGCCCGAAAGTATTGTTACTCGATCCTTTTCAGGTTTTCAATAATCTTACCGAAATCAAGTATTTGTTGTTCGAACACCACGACATCAATTGTCCTGAGAATGACAAACTATTTGACCAATGCGCTGCATTTGGTGAGTTGGTAAAAGTGTTTCACTCCTTTCTTGCAGCGGAACCCGAAGCCTCAGAGATTCGGATGACTTCGCATTTTCATGAATGGATGGCCGCCACCTGTATTCCCGGAATCAGGAAGGATAGCCTGCCGTATAGAATTGTATTTACTACCCACGCAACCTTGCTGGGTCGCTACATCGCTATGAACGATGTTCATTTTTATGAACGCCTGCCTTTTTACGATTGGCAAAAGGAAGCGAGACATTTCAATGTGCTGGGCATTGCAAAAGCAGAGCGTGCTGCTGCGCATGGTGCCCATGTTTTTTCAACGGTTTCGGATGTAACAGCGCTTGAATGTCGATATCTTCTTGGCCGCGAACCAGATGTGATTGTTCCAAATGGACTCAACATCGAGCGATTTACCGCCCTGCATGAATTTCAAAATCTGCACAAGCAATACAAGGATAAGATTCATGAATTTGTGATGGGTCACTTTTTCCAGAGTTATTCATTTGATCTGGAAAAAACCCTCTATTTCTTCATTTCTGGTCGTTTCGAATTTCGGAATAAAGGTTTTGATATCACCCTTGAGGCGCTCGCAAGGTTAAACTGGAAAATGCATCTGGAAGGACTCGACACAACGGTTGTCATGTTTCTTGTGACCAAGCAGCCCTTCCATTCAATGAATCCATATGCCTTGCAAAGTCGGGCAATGATGGAAGAAATTAGGCAGACAACGCGATCCATTGAGCGCATAGTTGGAGATAAATTATTTTATTCTGTGGCATCAAGCCGAGAAAATAAACTGCCCAATCTCAATGAGTTTGTAGATGATTACTGGCGTCTCCGCCTTCGCCGGATTCTGCAATCCTGGAAATCGGATACGCTTCCTCTTGTGGTTACCCACAACCTTGCAGATGACCATTCTGATGAAATTCTAAATGGGATTCGCAGTCACGGTTTGCTGAACCACCGGAACCACAAAGTAAAGGTGGTCTATCATCCGGATTTCATTGCCAGCACCAATCCGCTATTTGGGATGGATTATACCCAATTTGTTCGGGGTTGTCATCTTGGTGTATTTCCAAGTTATTATGAACCATGGGGTTACACACCACTTGAGTCCATAGCTTCCGGAGTGCCCACCATCACCAGTGATTTGTCTGGTTTTGGGGATTATGTAATGAAGACCATGCCGGAGCATGAGAAAAACGGAATTTATGTTACCCAAAGAAGGCAACAGAGTTTTCATGATGCAGCCGAAGAGCTCTCCGACCAAATGCTTGCTTTTGTGAAGCAAAGCCGCCGTGACCGAATTAGTCAACGCAACCAGACGGAAAGATCCTCAATGCTTTTCGACTGGGAGTATCTATATGAGAACTACAGGAAATGCTATCTTGAAGGCTGATATTTTTAACGGAAATAATTCAAATTAATGGCGGCATTTCCCGCTGTTCGCTCATACGCTTCGGCGCGCTTTCGGCTTGCCTGCAGGGTATTCGCTTCCATCGGGGCCGCAAAAATCAGCGGTTAAAACCGCAAATCCAGCAAACTGTCCGCCAACAATCTCTCATTGCTTAAGCGCGGAACTTTGTTTTGTCCACCAAGTTTGCCCTTCGATTTCATGTATTCCTGGAATGCCCCTTTTTTAAGCGGACTTACAACCAGCGTACTCAGAATTTTCCCATCGATCAGGTCCTTGTAATAAACATTTAACTGGCAAAGGCTTTCATCCAGACGCCGTTCGAATGCCGGCATGTTGGCCGGTGGTGTTGCAAATTCCATCAACCATTCATGGTGAGGCAAGCCATCTTCCGGATTTACCTGTGGCGCTACCGTAAATTCTGACACCGACACTTCAGGATGGTATTGGAGGGTTCTTTTCAGGGCTTTCTCAACTTCTTCACCGATTACATGCTCACCAAAAGCGGAGATAAAATGTTTAATTCTTCCGCTTACCACCAGTCGGTATGGATTTTTTGAAACAAACTTTACCGTATCGCCAATGCTGTATCCCCATAATCCGGCATTGCTGTTGATGATAAGGGCATAATTTTTATCAAGCTCAACTTCACGGATGCTTAAGCGCCTTGGATTTTCTGAAAAATATTCCTCAACCGGGATAAACTCATAGAAAATCCCAGCGTTCAATAAGAGCAAAAGTCCCTCAGAATTTGGCAAATCCTGAAAGGCAAAAAATCCTTCAGATGCCGGAAATAGTTCAACACTATCGGTTTTTCTTCCAATTGAATCAAATAGTTTTTTGCGGTACGGTTCGAAGTTTACGCCTCCATATACAAACAGTGAAAAATCAGGAAACACATCTTTGATTTCCTTGCCGGTTCGCTCCCGTATGCGGTCGAAATACATTTGTACCCACGGTGGAATGCCCGAAATCAGGCCCATCCGCTGGTTTATGGTTTCGTCTATAATTCGTTCCAGTTTTTCTTCCCAGTCTTCAATGCAATTGGTGGGGTAAGAGGGCATCTGGTTTGTGCGTAAATATCCCGGCACATGGTGATTTGAAATGCCGGATAAACGGCCGGTTGGGATACCTCCCATTTCTTCAAGTACTGGCGAACCAGACAGGAAAATTAGTTTTTGGTCCAGAAAGGCTGCATTACCACTGTGGTAAATGTAATTGAGCAAGGAATCCCTTGCGCCATTGATGTGGTTGCTAATGGAATCGCGGCTGATGGGAATGTATTTGCTTCCGCTTGTGGTACCACTGGTTTTTGCCAGATATAAGGGCTTTCCTGGCCAAAGCACATTCGGATTACCTTCTTTTACAAGGTTGAAATAATCTTTGAGCCCTTCATAGTCGCGAACCGGTACCTGTTTTTGGAAATCGGCATGGTTCCGGATTTGGCCAAAACCATATTTAACTCCAAACTGCGTATTGGCGGCTTTTGATACAAGTGATTGGAAAACAGTTTCCTGCGTCTGCGCTGGATGCCGCATCCAGGTTTTTTGCCTCGATACAACCCAGGATGCCAAAGGTCGAGCGAGTATTGACCGAATTCCCATGCAATTTGATTTGAAAGCTCAAACTAAGGAACATTGCCTTCAATCTGCAAGGTGATTTTAACCCAAAATTAAATGAATCGCAGCTTGTGAAATTACGCTGCTGCAATCGCAGTGATTTCACAGAATCTAAATTCCGGAATAAACCTCGTCTGCCAGCCAGTTTGGGAAAATCTGAATGTGCGCCTTGCTGATTTCTACCAGCAATTCTTCTCTTAATCTGTTGATATTGAGTTTTTTTTCTGCGGAAATAAAAACCGAATTGTGGCTGCTCTTTTCTTCCAGGTGATTTTCAGAAGCAGGAACCATGTCGATCTTATTAAAAACC
>CANETC010000161.1 GCA_947441055.1 Cytophagaceae bacterium
ACACTTTCGTCTGTTCGAACTTCAATGACATTTTCGGATTTTTCATCCGCGGGCCTGGGATTACGGGAGATCAAAGTCTTGCACCTGAATTTCCTAATACCAAAAATATTGCCATCATTCCTGGCACCAATTTACCGGTTTCCATCAACACTGTAAACAATGGGACAGCAGGATCTGGCACACCGACGAATTGCACATTCACTCCGCAGGGAACAGCGGCATACATAGACAACACAACTGGTCAAGCAGACATTCCATTTGTTTATCAAAATCTTCGCTTTAATGGATTGACACAAAAGTTGCAGGCTGCGGTAAAAGTTATTCCTTGCCAGACTTACACACTTACCCTCACGGTGTCGGATGTTTCAGACAGGTCATACGATTCCGGCGTTTTTATTGAAGCGGGTTCGCTTCGTTCTTCCGGTGTAACGCTTGCTCAAACTTCTGTTTTCAATACCCGATTCCCTTATGCAATTGTGGATTGTAATCCCGGTAAATTCATTTTTGAGCGTTGCGCAGCAAATACAATTGAACCACTTATTGCGAGATACAAAGTTGGTGGCTCTGCTGAAAATGGCGTAGACTACAAGCAATTGAGAAATGATGGTCAATTGGTTACGCTTCCAGACAGTTTTGTATTGGCTTCAGGTCAATATATGGATTCCATCACTTTAGTAGGTATAGACAATCCAGGATGGGAGACACAGTCAAGCAAGAATGTTGTAATTCGCTTTCTGAATTCCAGCAGGCCTTACATCAATGGACAGCCAAATTACCGTGGAGATTCTACTGTTTTGGTGATCAAGCGGAAGTTTATTTACGAAGCCAGCAGTGACATCTCAATTTGCCGCGGTGATGACAGCCTTCTCATTCCAATCACCAGCGTAAATCCACTTGACAGATACCATTGGGTTCAGCTCAATGGCACGGATACAACAACGGCGGGTTCATTGAGTTGCACCAATTGTTCGGATCCCCGCACATTCGCAGATACATCGACCAATTATGTGATTTTCGTCCGGGATTCACTTTCAGGTTGTGTGAGTAATGACACAGTGAAAGTAACCGTTGAAAAATTACCTACTCTTGCACCTTTTACAGATAGGCCAAACAACACAGCTTGCCGGATACTTGACCGGGTGAAATTGTATGCCAATGCGCCAGATTCAGATCCAACTTGGACCTACAAGTGGGAAGAACCTTTAGAAGGAGTTTCCATTTTAGTTGGAAGCAATGCTGATAGTTTGAAAAAACGCCAACTCAGTTTGAAACGGGTTGAATTTGAGCAGTATTTTAAAGTCAGAGCCAAAAATGTCCTTGGCTGTGAATCCTTGGATTCTGTTCAGATTAAATTCCCGGGAAAACCTAGCTTTGGTTTGGTAGATGAAACTACGATTTGCTTTGGAGATTCAACAACCATTTTGCCATTCGAAATCGCAGATACGACACAAACAAAATATAGTTGGCGTGTGGTTAGTCCGGGTTGTCAAGGCGGAATGAGCATGGGTGAAAATTCGTATATTTACAAGCCAAATGCAGTGGGCGATTGTCTATTTGAGCTTACCGCAGAGAATTGTAAAGGATTGGTGAATGATCTGGATTTTTCACAAATCATTCAGGTTCAAACCCGAAATTGTGGCGCATTTGTTCCGAACCTCGTAATCATCAATGGAGAAATTGATAGAAACCGTGGCTTTTATATTTTCCAGATTATTTCTGATAAAAATTCTCCTGAAAAATGGCCATTCCTGAATGGAGGAAAATTGAAAATTTTCAATCGTTGGGGAAAGGCAGTCTACTCTTCAGAAAGTTATAACAATGAGCTATCCTATGAAAAGCTCACAGGTGACTATCAGGATGGTGTCTATTTTTACGAATACGACAACCAGGAAATAAGCTTTAAAAAATCAGGGTATTTCAATATCCAGCGATAAGCAAAAAGACCCCGATAAAAAGGGGTCTTTTTTTTGAATCATTTATTGGATTTCATGCCATTGACAAGGAATTTCAGGCAGATTTTCCTTGTTTTGCACCTTCTTAAAAATCATGAGAAATTTCGAGGTAACAGGAAAAAAAGATACCCGTTCAGGCTTTGGTCAAGCGATGTTGGAATTGGGCGATAGTAATCCGAATGTGGTAGCGCTCTGCGCAGATCTTACCGGCTCACTTAAATTAGGCGATTTTGCAGCGAAATATCCGGAAAGATTTTTTCAGACCGGAATTGCGGAAGCCAATATGATTGGCCTTGCAGCGGGAATGACAATAGGAGGGAAGATTCCTTTCACAAGTACTTTCGCAAACTTCTCTACCGGAAGGGTGTATGACCAGATTCGTCAATCTGTGGCTTACTCCGGTAAAAATGTCAAAATATGCGCTTCTCATGCAGGATTAACCCTTGGAGAAGATGGTGCCACACACCAGATTCTCGAGGACCTTGGCATGATGAAGATGCTTCCGCACATGGCAGTTATCAATCCTTGCGACTATAACCAAACCCGTAGAGCAACCCACGCAATTGCAGCCTGGCAAGGTCCAGTTTACCTGCGTTTTGGCCGACCGGTAATGCCCATCTTTATCCCAGATGACCTGGAATTTACAGTTGGCAAAGGTGTCCTAATGAGTGAAGGAACGGATGTGAGCATTTTTGCAACCGGACACCTTGTTTGGGAAGCCTTACTTGCGTGTAAAAATCTGGAAGCAGATGGGATTTCGGCTGAAATAATCAACATACACACTATCAAGCCATTGGATGCTGAATTGATTCTTGCTTCTGTTTCTAAAACAGGATGTGCTGTTTCAGCAGAGGAACATCAGCTGAATGGCGGTCTGGGTGATAGCATCGCACAATTGCTTTGCCGGAATTACCCAAAACCTCTGGAAATGGTTGGGGTTAATGATTCATTCGGAGAAAGTGGAACTCCAGAAGCACTAATGGATAAGTACGGATTAAATGCTGCAAGCATTGAGGCCGCTGCAAGGAGATCAATCTCTCGAAAGTAAACTTTTTATTACTGGAATATTATTTTGAATAATCTATTTTATTCGAAACAATATTCCTTATTTTATTTGTATTACATACTTTTGCACGGAAAAATTATTTTTTATGGAAACCCAAAAATTTGATGCCATCGACCGCAACATCCTTGGAATACTTCAGGAAAATGGCAAAATCACAAACGCACAATTGTCAATGGATGTGGGTCTTTCTCCAGCCCCAACTTTGGAACGAGTAAAGAAATTGGAGAAAAATGGGGTGATTGAAAGTTACCACGTCAAGTTGAACAAGCAAAAAGTTGGATTAGGCGTTTCTACTTTCGTGCATGTTGCCCTGATTAGCCACCGAAAAGGAATTGTTGATTCTTTCGTTGAGCAAATTACCAGAATCTCTGAAGTTGTGGAATGTCATCACATTACTGGACAAGGAGATTTCATTCTGAAGGTCGTTTCACACGACATAACAAGCTATCAAAAGTTGTTGGTAGAAGTTATTAATGAAATTCCCGAAATTGATAACACGCAGTCAACCGTAATTCTCTCTACTTTCAAGGATTCTAGGGTAATGCCAATTCCAGAAGAAACGAAGGAAGAGGACGAAGTTGAAGAACCGCTTATTCTGGAAAATCGTAAGTTTAAAAAGGCCGGAGCCCGTCCCCGCGCTTAAAATTCATAATGATTCCTTCCCATGTATTAGAATTGTCTGCCTTTTGCCTTCAAAGCGGAATTGATGTATTCTATGCGAGTCCGGGCTCGAGGTCTGCTCCAATTTTACTGGCTTTAAAGCGGGCAGGAATCCAAATAGAAATGATTGCTGATGAGCGAAGCATGGCTTTTCGCGCATTGGGATATAGCCTAGCCCGCGGAAAAGTTGTAGGGATTTTC
The DNA here is from genome assembly GCA_947441055.1 of Cytophagaceae bacterium. Lineage (GTDB taxonomy): Bacteria > Bacteroidota > Bacteroidia > Cytophagales > Flexibacteraceae > CAMDMI01. The sequence goes on from CANETC010000161.1 coordinate 3,880, forward strand.
TGCACTTCAGGTACAGCTGTATTAAACCTAGGGCCCGCCGTTGCAGAGGCTTTCTATCAGCAGGCAAAGCTTTTCATTCTTACTGCCGACCGCCCTGCAGAATTCATTGATCAGCATGAAGGTCAGTCAATTCGCCAAACAGGTATCTTTTCTGCGCATACCGTTTTCTCAGCATCAATTCCTTCCACTGACCAGCACCCAGCTGCATTGATTCATACAAGGCGTTTGCTGAATCAGGCTTTATACGCTTGTCTTGCACCGACTGGTGGACCGGTTCATCTGAATTTTCCTTTTCGGGAGCCTTTTTATCCCGAAAGTTCGGAGGAATTCAAGCCAGTCATAAGTAAAAAAGTTGCCGTGAATGTGATCCGGCCTGAAGCCAGATTGCTACGAGAGGAATTAAGCTTCCTCATTGAGCGATGGAATGCAGCGCCAAAGCGCCTTTTGATTGCGGGGCAAATGCAGCCAGACCACGCACTTTCTAATGCTTGTAAAGCCCTTTCAGAATATGCTTTTTGTCCGGTTCTTGGGGATGCCAGCCACAACCTTCGCGGACCACACGGACTAGTACTTCATTCCGACCATTTTCAGGATGGTTTCCTGGGTTCAGAAAAATCAAAGGCAGATATTATTCTGAGTATAGGAAAAGGCCATGTATCGAAGTCTTTAAAGAAATACCTGGCTGAAAATCCAGGAACAGAGCATTGGCATATTCAGGAAGAAGGATATCCTGCAGATGCTTTTGGAAACTTAAGCAGGGTGGTAAATGCAAAGCCTGAATGGCTCATTACCAAACTTGCCGAAGCTTCGTGTTTTTCTCCTGTAAAGAATAATTCCGCATCCGAATCCTGGTTTGACCATTGGATTCAAGCAGAAGCAGAAATAATATCCAGACTTCCGAAATTAATCCCGGAAATGCAATGGAGTGACCTTTTGGTTACTGCAAAGTTTCTTCAAAATATTCCAAATCAGTCAATTCTATTTTTAGGCAACAGCATGCCAATCCGCTATGCATTGTGGTTGTCTGAGATCAGTAGCGGAAAACAGCTCGATATTTATACCAACCGAGGAACCTCTGGCATTGACGGCTGTCTTTCTACTGCCATCGGAATTGCAGATGCAAACCCTGAAAAGAAGATTTTTGTTCTCATTGGGGATATGGGTTTTCTTTATGATCGAAATGCATTTTGGACAAACAAGATTCCGGGTAACTTAAAAGTTCTGGTCTTAAACAACGGGGGAGGAAATATTTTTCGCATTCTTCCTTCGTCCTCAGGCCTGCCAGAAATGGCCGATTATTTTGAAATGAACCAAGCCCAGAGCTCAGAAGGAACATGCCTGGATGCAGGAATAATGCGGTTTACAGCAAAAAATGAATTTGACTTAGAATCAGTTCTGCCTCAATTCTTCAATCAAATTAGCACTTCCGTTCTTGAAGTATTTACAGACAAAGAAGTAAATCACTCAGAAATTCAAAAATTCAGGTCCAGAATCAGGCAGGTCAATGGAAAATGAAAAGGTGCCAAATCCTTGGAAAACCCTTTCTGAAAGGGAGGTTTATTCAAATCCATGGATTAAAATCTCACACCACGAAGTAATCAATCCTTCAGGCGGAAAAGGAATTTATGGGGTTATTCATTTTCAAAATACGGCAATTGGTGTAGTTCCTGTAGACGATGAATTGCATACCTACCTGGTTGGTCAATTCCGGTATACGCTCAATGAATATAGCTGGGAAATTCCGGAGGGCGGAGGTCCAGAAGGAGAGGAGCCTGCCATTACGGCAGTACGTGAATTAAGAGAGGAAACTGGGCTCGAGGCTGAAACTTTGGAACTTCTGGGTAAAATTCACACCTCCAATTCCGTAACCGATGAGGTCGGTTATATTTTCCTTGCAAAAGATTTAAAGCAACTTGATGCAAGTCCTGAGGAAACAGAGGACATCACAGTTCGCCGCATTCCCTTGGCTCAGGCAGTTCGAATGGTTGAATCTAGTGAAATAACAGATTCTCTGAGTATGACTGGAATCCTGCTTGCCGCCAGACGATATGGCATATAATTCAATCCCATTAACCGCTGATTGTCCAGGTCCATGGACCCTGGCTGAAGGTTTTGGAAGCTGCTTGTTCAAAATGGGGATTTTCAGGCTTTATTGTATCTGGATTATCTACCAACTCCTTTTCTTCATCCGTTCGAATTCTAGGTTTTCCATTCTCCCAGATAAGATCATCTGGATGAATAACCTTGCGATTTCCGTCCACAAAATGTGCGGAAGATGCCATCCAGTATGGATATGATTCATCAGGCTCAGTTACTTTTTCTTTTACGGCCTCGGTTTCATTTAACCTTATTTCCTTTCTCCAGT
>CANETC010000162.1 GCA_947441055.1 Cytophagaceae bacterium
CATACGTTTTTGCCCCTTTTTGGGTCGGATGTTGAACGAAGTGAAATCCTGCAAGGCAGGACCAAACAGTAACAAACCACATATGTGATGACTTTTCCTTTAATCAAATAGTTAAAATAGGGAAATCAAAAAAGATGGAAAAATGCAGTCTTCCAAAGCATTAAATATCAATGAACAATAAATCATTTTATAAAAGGCGATAGACAGCTTTATTCCTGAACCGGATAAATATCGATAACTGGGAAAGATTCGGGCATTTTTAGGTTTGTCCCTCTCGCGACGAAAGATTAATAATAGATTTCATATTACAAGGTTCCAGAGTCCGGTATGGATAGCACAAAAACAACAATTTTCGGTCCCGCTGGAACCAAGGAGTCCAAATAATATTTTACAGCAAAAAATAGGATGTTACATTTTGGCCGGCCCATTGCACACTTACTTAATCCAATTTCCATCAACATCATGCCCCAGGTTGGGTATTCGAATTGATTCCCACCTACTTCACCACATCCAACCAACCCCGCAAAGCCTCAGAACTTCCATTCTCATACAACAAATCAATGGCATAGAAATAGGCACCATTGCCAACTGATTTGGAATCCCAATTTTCATTCGGATTCTCAGAGACAAAAACCTCTTTGCCCCAGCGGTTGTACAGCCTCAAACGGTAACTTTTCACCGGACAAAAGGTGGAAATTTCGAATTTGTCATTCACTTCATTCCCGTCGGCAGTCAAAAGATTCGGCACAAAAGCCTTGCATTTGCAATTGACAATGGAAACCAATTTTGACGCTTGTATTGTGCCGCAGGAAAGTTCAACATCTGAGGAAACTGTAAAAATACCAGACTTCGAAAATTCATGGAATGGCGATGCCAAACCAGAGGAATTAGAGCTCGTTCCGGAAAGGGAATCACCAAAATTCCATGCGGCCGATAAAACGGAATAGAAGGAATTGATGGAAAATCCTGTCCCATTTTCCACACAAGAATCATTCAATGAAATGGTGGCTGCGCATGGCGGCGGACAGGATACAATCGTCACCGAATCAGAAGCCAGAAACAAACCACAACTTGCGTTTACCGTTGCCGAAATCTTGTACTTTCCCGGATTGCTGAAAATGTGTGTGGGATTGTTTTCTGCCGAAACATTGGCGCTCCCGCTGGCAACATCCCCAAAGTTCCAGGCCACTGCATTGATTGCAAAATCTGATTTTAAGCCAAAGACGCTGCCATTTGCCAGACATGAATCTTTGAAAAGAATCGTAGCTGCGCAGGGATTGTTGCAAGACACAATCACTTTGTTGAAGGTGGTAGAAAAAGTGCCACAGTTGGATGTAATGGTGGCTTTCACCAAATAATTTCCAACGGCAGAGAAGGTATGACTCGTATTATAACCCGTGGCAAAATTGTTTGCCCCGCTGAGCGTATCCCCGAAATCCCAATTTATGATCGGAATGGTATTGATGGGTGGACCAAAAGAAAACGGAATGCTGTTGCCAACACAAGAGTCGCTGGAAGTGATCACGCCATCGCAGCATAGTTTAATGGAAAAATTCCGGCAAACTGTCTGAGGAGCAAATCCCGGTTCCTGAAAAGTGACGCACACCAGATAAACTCCGGGGCCGGAAAAGGTGTGGGTCGGAAATGGCGATGGACTGCTACCGGTAATGGTGATGGTATCGTTGGTTCCGCTGTTTGGATCGCCAAAATTCCATTTAAAATAAGGCGAAGAACTCACACCCCCGGTTGCTTGAAAGTCCAAAGTCAAACTTGTGCAGGTATCACCGCTGACTTTTATGCCGGTAATGGTCGGCGGACTGCAATTCACAATTTGAAGTGCGTTTAAGCGCAGAGTATCAAAGCCACAGGCATTGGAAACAATGGCCCGCACATTGAAAGAACCACTTTGTGAAAATATATGGCTGGCGGTAAGTCCAGTGTCTGCATTGCTTACACCCGAATTCGGATCTCCAAACAACCAATTCACCGAAGAAACCCCTGTAGAATTTCGAATGGAAAATTGGGTGCTGCTGCCAAAGCAGGAATCGGAATACAAAATCGCATTTGAAGTTTCTGTTGGCACATCATTTTGATAATACACCCATTTGGGAAATCCATATCCACCGCCACCAGATTGATTTGCAATTACACTTACTTGGTAGCCACAGGCAGCACCCAGTTTATTGGGACAAGTGATGGCATTGATGCTTCCGGAATTGACATAAATTTTATCGTCGATACCCAGTTGCAAGCTTGTATTGTTTCCAGTGGCGACCTGGTAAACCGAATTTTGAATGGCCTGCGCAGTTGTTTGCGTAATGTCATATTGAAGCAAGGTTGCCAGGTCGTTTATGTAAAGCACTTTTCCGTTGGGTGAAAATTCAATGCCATAAATGAGCGGACTGGGTAAAACAAAATTCCAGCTTATTGGATTGGAAACAACGCCAGTTGCATTGTTAAAATCAAACAATGCCATCTCATAGAAATAGCCCCCAATGGCAATCTTGTTGAACTGCCTGTTTATTTTCATATGCCCTGCTCCCCAGCTATACAATCCGGCACTTAGTACGGGTGTTGTTTGAAACCCAGCATTGTCAATTTTAAAAGAGGCGAATTCGTTGTTGCTGGTGTATGCAATGAGCCAATAACTCTGTCCGTCAGCGGCCGGAACCACCTCAAGTTTTTCGTAATCCGTTTGCAATAAAAAAATGTTTTTCTGAGTCGATACAATGTCGCCTAAACCGCCATTCAGTGTCATATCCACAACACTATACCGCACCCCATTACTCGAACTTAACTCATCTACGGTTACGATGTAATACAAATTGCTGCTTCCTGGTTTTGGGATAATCACAGCAGCAGTTGTAGAAGACAACAAGGCTTGGGAACCTCCCTGCAAACCTGTTCCATTGGGCATTACCTGATTATTGGCATTCCAAACTGTAACTCCGTTTGTATAAAACAACAGTGCTCCTGTGAATCTATCCGCAACAGATGCACTGCCTTCACCAGTGAAGATGGAAGATCCTGAAACAAAGCTGGGTGGAATGGTATTAAAATCTATGGCACCACCTGTACCAAAATGCCACTGGTTGTTTTGTTTTTGCGAATGACCAAGGGATTGAATCCCCAAAATGACGCAAAGCGTCAATAGAATTTTACATTGTTGAGCGCCGGTCGAAAATACTCTAATTGTATTTAAGAGCCCGACATACTTCATTACCTTCACGAAGAATAATTCTTATTGGTTTATCTATTTCAAGGAACATTGAATGCATAAAAAAGTTTCATCCCTCAAAAAAAAATAGAAGTTAAACTTAAGGACAAACCGCCGAATTAAACTGCTTATTTGAGGACAGCGATAGGATCAAATCGATCAAAAACCCATTCCGCATGCGGCGCGTCCTTCAGCTCTTCGGTGAGATCCTGACCCGCCCAATGCTCGTAATGTTTGCCGTTTTTCCAGAGTCTTGATTCACTGACATCATACACCAGGCCTTTATAGGCAACATAAATTTCAGGCTTGTCGCTGCCATTGAACATAGCAAGCTGGGATTTCGAAATTTCTGGAAGGCTCATATCTGCTCGGTTAAGTTTTGGCAAAAAAGCAAAAATTCAAGCAAGTCAAATACCAAATCCTATTTTCAAAATGAGGGCGTGCCCGCCTCGCCAAAGGCGATTCGGTCGGGTGCTTCTCTCCAATGATGGCGCCAAAAAGCGCCACGATTTCCGTTTCGCCCCCTCACGCAAAAGACAATTCACAGAATCTTACAAGACATTTTAGTTCAGGCGCTTAAAGGTTCATTGCCATCATTACTACAATCCTGCAAAAACAAACAGACAGCAGAAAAAAGCTTGATTCCTCTACCAAAATTGAATTTCAGTTCAACAAATTTGGCGGATTATTCTAACTTCGCAGCTCGTTTTGATTCTGCATGGAAGCCCTCATTTTCGTTGTTTTCTTTATTCTTTACATCATTGTCCGCATCCTAATGGGTGGTGGCAAAACGGATTGGGAAAAGCAGGCCGTCCGGCATGAAGAGGGTTTGCGTCATTTCAAATTCAAGAAATTTGATCTGGCCGATGAGTATTTTAAAGAAGCCTTACTTGAAAGACCCTACGATGCTCTTTCTTATGTGGTTATCGGAGAAATAGCTTTGTGCAACAATGAAGAAGAAAGGGCACTTTATTTAGGCAACAAGGCGCTTCGCCTCGACAATACAATCTGGCAAGCACATCTACTGATGTCGAAGGCCTTCCATCAAATGGGCGATTATCCTTCGGCTATTCAAAATGCAAAAAATGCTGTCTGGTTTGGAAGGGATTCCTCAGATGCATTCCATTGGTACGGCAAAATTCTCCTTGAAAGCGGTGATACCGACAAAGGACTCGAAATGCTTTCCGAAGCCTACAAACTCGGAGAAGAACAATCAGGCCTGATTCTTCGCAAAAAAGGCTATTTTTAAAAACGCAACGATATATAAATTCAATTAATAAAAATGAATTCACGCAAGGCAGAACTCCTTCAGAAAACAATCCAGCACATCGACATTGCACAGTATAATGTGGTTCCGATGGTAGATGCCATGGAAAGTATGGCATTTCAGGCCCGCAATCTCGCCCGCGGTGCGAAGATTTTCAACATGATGCAGGCCGACAAGGATTGCTCGGTGTACCTGACTTTGGCAGGCTCCCTGATTTCTGCAGGTTTAAAGAAAGTAATTGTTGACCTTGTAAAAAACAACATGGTGGATGCCATCGTATCCACAGGTGCCAACATTGTAGACCAGGATTTCTTTGAGGCACTGGGCTTTAAACATTATGTTGGAAGTCCTTATGGCATCGATGACCAGGAGCTCAGAGAGCTTATGATTGACCGTATTTATGATACTTTCATCGATGAGGAAGACCTAAGAATTTGCGATGCCACCATTGGCGAAATTTGCGATTCACTTCCAAGGAAGCCGCATTCCAGCCGGGAATTTATCCGTGAAATGGGCCGCTATCTTGCCGACGACGACAAGTATGCCGAATCCAGAAAGGAGAGCATTGTCTATCAGTGTTTCAAGAAAGGAGTGCCAATTTTCGTTCCTGCCTTCTCTGATTGCTCCGCAGGTTTTGGCCTTGTTCACCATCAGTACCACAATCCGGAAACCCATGTGAGCATTGACTCAGGAAAAGACTTCTTAGAAATCACGAAAATCAAACTTGCCAATGGCGAGTCCGGTATTTTTATGATTGGTGGAGGTGTTCCTAAAAACTTTGTTCAAGACATTGTGGTTGCCTGCGACATTCTCGACAAAGAAGCACCGATGCACAAGTATGCTGTTCAAATTACAGTGGCCGATGAGCGCGACGGCGCTTTGTCAGGTTCAACCCTGAAAGAAGCCTGCTCATGGGGAAAAGTTGATACCGTGTACGAGCAAATGATTTTCAGCGAAGCCACCATTGCAATGCCTTTGATCGCAGGTTATGCCTTGCACAAACGCGAATGGGTGGGTCGTCCGGAGCGCCGCTTCAACGATTTGCTTGACAAGGCAGCAGTGCCAGCCTGATTATAACAACACTTAAAAAAAGCCACAATGCAACAGGCGACAGTCTTTTCAACTCATTGTTTAAGATTGTTTACCCTGAGCTTGTGGCTTTTTCTTTTGTATGGCTGCGCACCGTCCGGCCTGGTAAAACCACTTAAGAAAGGAGAATTTGCTGCCTCCGCCCATCTCGGCGGACCCATGATTCATTTTGCCGGTGCCCCGATTCCAATTCCCCTGAGTGGACTTGAAGGATATTATGGACTCAAAAATAATGTGAGTTTAAGTGCTGGTCTGGGACTCACTTCCCTGGCTTTTGGAACAGGCCAAATCAGCCTTGGCGTACTGAGCGATTTACTTCCAGCAACTGAAAAACGAAAAATCGCTGTTTCCGGATTTGTCAAAGCGCATTTTATGATGGACCGCTGGGAAGGAAATTTCCGCTTCTATCCTGAAACCGGATTTCAGGCCTACAGGCAATTCGGCAAACACCGCATTTATGCTGGTGGATCGGCCTGGTTTGAAACCCGCTTTCCCGAAAAAAATCGCGTCAGCAACAACTTTTGGATTCCAATGGTCCACACAGGCTGGCAACTTGATGGCCAAAAATGGCAACCTTCCCTCGAAGTGAAATGGATTGCGCCAAACCAAGCATCCGAAAATCTTGTGGTGGATTACATCGCACCCGGATCA
>CANETC010000163.1 GCA_947441055.1 Cytophagaceae bacterium
GGAACGCCAATTTGAGAATTAAAGCTTTTGGGATTTTTGCAAACTACAAATCTGGCTTCCAACAATTGACTCAACCATTCTTTTACGATCGTTTTGCCATTGCTGCCTGTCACACCAATGACAGAAAAAAAAAACCTGCTTCTATGATGCGCAGAAAGCTCAGCCAAAAATTCACCCACATTTTCTGTGAGAACAACATTCTGGCTTCCGGTTTTGCGAAGTTTTTCAAACCACTGCTTGTCGGAGACCACCCATTGGCAGACTCCTTTCCGAAGCAAATCCGGAATAAACTTGTGACCATCAGCTCTTTCTGTCTGGATAGCGAAGAAAGTCCCCTTCCCGGATTCAGGCACCAATCGGCTATCATAGTAAAGAGACCCGATTTCCCTGGCGGGATCTGTAAGGAAGATACCAGACACGCGGCTCATCCCTTCCAAAGCTCCAAATATTATTCTATCCAAAATAAAAGCGGTTTCAATGGCAAGATGCTTTTCAATTTCGGTTTCAAACGGGATTTTTTTCAATTTGCCTTCCCATTTCCTATTTATCCATTGTCAAGCCTCACAGAAAACGGAAAGCTGCCAGTACTCCGGCTCAAAAACATCAGTCTGGCTTCTGGAACGCTGGTATTTAAAGCCCTTGCAGATGAATCAAGGCTAAGGATTCTCAACCTTATGTTGTTCCGAGAAGAATTAAGCATAAGCGATTTGGAACTGATTTTGGATTTTACACAAACCAAAACTGCACGGCTTATGGGCCTTTTAAAAACTGCCGGACTGGTACAAAGCCGAAGGCAAGATTATTGGGTATTTTATAAACTTAAAGAGGAATCTGTGGAGCTTTTGCAAGATTTGCTTGGCTTAATGGAAAAAGACCCGATTTTTCAGAAAGACATCAGGTCTTGCGAGGTAATGGAATCCAACAGAGAATTGATGATCAATAAGCTTGCGCTCAGGCAATACAAACCGCGTAACTATGACTGAAACCCGGATTTTACGGCCTGAGGAAGTTATTAAAATTCTGCCTGAATCAATTCTGCGGCTACAGCCACTATACAACCAGCCAGAATTTCCAGAACTCATCAAACCGGGAAAACTGCGATTTGGTCAGGTAAGTCATAAGAATGAAACCATCTTTTTTCCCTTTACAGGGGATGTGTTTTTGTGGAAGTGGCGCATTTTCCAATTGCCCTATTGCCAGCAGTTTTCCCCTTTTTCTACCAGCGAAATCCAATTCAATGCTGAATCAAGCACCTTGTGGCTTGAATGGCTTCGGGAAAAAAGTTATTCGTGTCAATGGGCTTTTCCTCAAATGGAAATCAATCCTGCGATCAAGGGCATCAGGACAAAAACCAATCAGTTTTTAGACTTAAAAAAAACTGCCGATGAGATATTTTCTTCCTGGAAAAAAGGTCGATTTAATTCGCTTTCGAAATCATCCGAATTTGAAACAATCGAATTGGACCATGCACAGTTCAAGAAATTCTTAGAGAATTTGAATCTGACAAATGGAGGGCGAGGATGGAAACCAAATACCTTTGAAAAGGCAGCCATACTGCGGATATCAAATTCGGATTTTTTTGGCAAAAACTTAAAGCGCTTTGCCGTAATAGAAAATGGAATGTGCTTGAGCCTTATATTGTTACTGGAATGGAATGGCCGCTGGCACTACCTTTTTTCCCAATCCTCGGCGAGGGGTTTTGAAACGGATTCCCTTACCCGATTTTTTTACGATTTTTTGTTGATTAATGCCGGCAAAGGCGGGGTATTCGACTTCGAAGGAAGCAGCCTTCCCGGGGTTCATTCTTTTTTCCAAAGCCTTGGGGCTGAGGAAGAACATTATTTTCTCTTCGAAAAATAAATTAAGGCAATCAACGGACAGTACCTGATCGGAATTTACCTGGATTTTTTATTCCAACGACAAGCACATCATCGGTCTGCGGCTCTTTTCCTTTCCAGGTATTGTAAAAATTCCTCAATTCATATTCTTGTTCGGCGGCACCAAGTCCAGAGAATTGCAACAAAAGCTCTTTCATCTTGGAAGCCATCAATTTACGGCCAGAGGCCTCACCAAACTGATCGTGAAATCCATCCGTAAGCATAAAAATCTCATCCACCCTTTTAAGGTCCAACTTAAAAGAACCCTCATCAAAATTGGTGTATGGATCAAATCCAATGCTTGGCGTATTCGGCTTATATTCATTGACTTGTCCATCAATCAGGTAAAACAAAGGCCGCCTTGCACCTGCATATTCAAGGCTTGAAAAATCATTCTCAAACACACAAACAGACATATCGATGCTTTCTGTGATGCCCTCATCCTGAACCTGTCTTAAGTGATTAATCAGTGAAAGGTTAATTTGATTCAGAATTTTTCCCGGTTCGGTAACACCCCGCTCGTTTACAATCTGATTTAGAAGTGACATTCCGGCCATACTCATAAATGCGCCCGGCACACCATGACCTGAACAATCGGCCACTGCAATGATGTACTTTCCAGCCTTATGAGAAATCCAGTAAAAATCCCCGGATACAATATCCTTTGGCATATTCAGGATAAAGGATTCTGGGAAAAACTGCCTGAACCGATGCATTGACGGCAGAAAAGAATTCTGAATCCGCTTGGCATAATTAAGGCTGTCGGTTATATTTCTGTTGACAGTATTGATTTGCTGGTAAGCCTGACTTAGTTCTTCATTCTTAGCTCTTTCAATTTCTGATTCCCGCTGGGCGAGGTTTTGGGCATATCGGGCCTGCAACATTTTTAGCTTGTTGGCAGATTCCTGGCCCATCACATCATTCTTCAGTTCTGTGTGAATTTCCAGGTGATGAAGAGCAAGCAGAAAATCGCCTTTTTTCCTAAAAACTTCAAAAAGCCTGAAATGGACACGAATAATTTTTGGTGTAGTTCCCGCCTGAACCGAAATTTCTAGAGCGCGATTAAGATTTTCGAGAGACTCATCCAATCTTTCCATCTTGCTCAACAGAGTTCCCAAATCAAGCAAACAAGTAATAACTCCATCAACACCTGCTGTACGATTGGATAGGCCAGCTTCACGGATTGCGAGACTTCGATAATAATAACTCAGGGCTCCATCCAGTTCGTCCTGAGACTCAAGAATTTCACCAATGTCACGGGTAGCTTTGGCTCTCCCTTGATCTAAGTCCATCCGGTCATAAATCTCCAGACTTTGCTTACAATAGGCAAGAGCTTCCTCCTGCCTTCCAAGTTTGTGCAAAACCATGCCGGCATTGTTCATGGATCTGGCTATCCCGATTTGGTCCCCATAACGCCTGAAACACTCGTTACTTTCAAGAAAATAACCCAATGCTTCGGTGTAAGATTCAAGATCTAAATGGAAACTTCCGGCAGAAAGATTGGCAAGTCCTTCTACTTCATGTTCATCGATGCCCTTTAACTCATCCAGGGTACGAAAAATCAAAGAAATGGCATCATCGTATTGGCCTTTCTGGCTGTAAAGATTTGCCGTAATCGCATCGGCAAAACAGGCCTTTCCTTTGTCGCCAAGGCTTCTGAACAATGCCGAAGCCTTACCGAGAGCATCCAATGCGGTGTCTGGTTGCGACCTGTTCCATGCTGTATTGCCGACATTCAAATACGACATTGCCAGTTCCGCCGGGGGAATGGACAGATGACGATTTTCTGCCTGCTTCATGCACTGAATGGCTAGGTCAAAAAACTGCCCACTGCCTATGTGCCGGTTTGCCCAAATTTCTGCGTTAAGAATCGCAATCACCTCCGCCTCAGGTAGATTACGGATTCTGTTGCTCAGGCCAGTTATTAAACTCTCGGTATGTATCACCGTTTTAAATTGTTGTGGGATTCTTTTGGAATCGGTTACTCAGATTTGCATTTAATTGCAGCTTCAAATGTACTGCAGACTTAAAGCCATAATGCGCAGTTTCCGACTTTGGCTGTGATGTGTTAGATTTTCCAGATAAATGAAGATTTTTAAAATAAATATCCTGATTTTCATCATTGCCTCAATCTTGTTATCAGGCGAGTTGATGGCTACTCCACCAATATTGACAGGAAGTGCAAAAGTTAGTTTGCTTACCTGCGGACAAGGAAAAGCATTGTATGAAGCCTTTGGCCATTCAGCCATAAGGGTTTGTGATCCTTCTCAAGGCCTTGATGTGGTTTTCAATTATGGGGTTTTCGATTTTAACCAGGAGAACTTCTACGCCAATTTTGCCAAGGGAAATATGCTTTACATGCTGGGACTAAGCCAGACTACAGATTTCCTGTATTCCTATCGAAACTATGGAAGAAGTGTCAGAGAGCAGGTTTTAAATCTTGATTCTGCTGAAAGAGTTTCAGTATTCCGTTTTTTAGACAACAATCTCCAAGCAGAAAACCGAAATTATCTGTACAACTATTTTCGCAACAATTGCTCAACCAAAATCCCGGAAATGCTCGACTCCGCCTTGGGGAATCGAATTGTTTGGCGGCATTCGGATATAAATGGCAAGGCCAGTTACAGAAGCCTGATCTATGATTATACCGTTTTTAATGCATGGGGAAGATTGGGCATCGACCTTGGTTTGGGCGCGGTAATTGACCAAAGCATCGGCGGAAAGGAACTCAACTTTCTTCCAATCGAATTGGAGAAATCCATAGTTCGGGCAAGCATCCGAAGAGAAATGACCGATTTTCCATTGGTGATTGAAACCAAAACCCTTTACGAGCCAGCAGTATTTTTTGCTGCAGACCCCTTCTTCACTGGTCCTGCCTTTTTGTTCACCATTTTGTTGCTGACAATTTGTTTAAGCTGGTATTATTCGGAAAAATCATCTCTGCCATTTAAAATTTTCAGAACAATTGTTTTGGTGGGTACAGGCGTCCTCGGTTTGGTTGAACTTTGCATTTGGCTATTTACAAACCATATCGATGCTGCCTGGAACTTTAATTTGCTTTGGGCAAATCCACTTTGGCTAGCCATTGGATTTGGTTCGCTGATTTGGGAAAAACGCCTTTATTCAACATTTCGTTTAATGCGTTTTTACTTTCCATTCCTGCTTGCCCTTTGGTTTTTCCTTCCTCAAACACTTAATACAGACCTTATACCGCTGGTAATTGCCTTATTTGTGTGCTGCTGCGAGCCAAAAACAAGTTTATCAAAAACAGAAAACTAGACTTTAGAACAACAATAAGATACCCATGAATAACTTCACTTCTTTTACCCTTTCCAATGGCCTCAAGGTATTTCACCTCCCTGATCCGGGAAGTCCTTTGGCTGTGCTCAACATCATGTACAATGTGGGTTCACGGGACGAAAATCCAGCCCAAACAGGTTTTGCACACTTGTTTGAGCACCTCATGTTTGGAGGATCAGTCAATATTCCTTCGTACGATGAGCCACTTCAAATGGTAGGTGGCGAGAATAATGCCTTCACAAATCCAGATATTACCAACTATTACATTCAGATTCCGGTTGAGAATCTTGAAACTGCCTTCTGGCTGGAAAGTGACCGCATGCTGAGTCTGGCTTTTTCTCAAAAGTCTCTGGATGTTCAGAAAGGTGTGGTTGTAGAAGAATTCAGACAGCGATACCTGAATCAACCATATGGAGATGTGATGCATATTCTCAGGGCATTGTGCTATCAATCGCATCCTTACAAATGGCCAACCATCGGAAGCGAGGTCAGCCATATTGAAAATGCCGTTCTTCAGGATGTGAAGGACTTTTTCTTCAAGCATTACCGACCAAACAATGCCATTATGGTAGTAGCGGCCGATTTGCCATTGAGTCGAATTCAGGAATTGGCAGAAAAATGGTTTGCGCCTATTAAAGCGGGTGAAAACTTGGAGAAAAATCTTCCGAAAGAACTCCCTCAAACCGAAGGCCGCAGAAAAGAAGTAAGTGCAGCCGTTCCGATGTCGGCCATTTTCAAAGCTTATCCAATGGAAGGGAGAATGAGTGATGAGTTTTATTCCGCCAACCTACTTACCGATATTTTAGGACATGGGAAATCATCAAGGCTTGTAAACACTCTGGTAAAAGAAGAGCGAATTTTCCACAGCCTCAACGCCTATGTTACCGGCAGCATTGACCCGGGATTGCTTATTCTGGATGGAAAAGTAAACCCTGGAATTGGCATCAAAAAAGCCGAGGAAAGGCTGATGGAGGAAATTAAAAAACTGCAAGCATCCGGTTTTTCTGATGAAGAAGTTGAGAAAGTAAAAAACCAA
>CANETC010000164.1 GCA_947441055.1 Cytophagaceae bacterium
CATTTCAATGGTGAGCTTTGCATCAATACCGACATTCTTCAAATTGCTTCAATGGCTTATTACCAAACCGAGCAAATTGAAATTGGCTCAGCCATTCGAAATATTTTGGTCAATGGCGGACCAATCGCCCACGCAGAAGCAATCAGAACTTTTCTCACCATTCATGGAGAAACGCTAAAAAATTCAAATAGAAAGCTCCAAATTGGGTTCGGTGTTGGTCGGTTTGCCTATGCAAATGAAGTCTATGGAATAAAACCCCGAAACGAAGCTGAATCAATACTCTGGCCTGCACTCAGGGGTTTGATTTTAAAACAAGCAACGGAAATTTTCCTCCGATTGCTAAAAGGTGAAACCCTTGGTTCGGTCGATATTTCAGCAAGCATTCTCAAAAAAGAGGCCATCCGAAATCCAGAGCATTGGCTACAAGCCATGTCAAAACTGGGTATGAAACCCGAATCCAGCCAGATCATCATTACACCATTCTGGGAATTTCAAACCATCAAACTTATTCCTGAAGATTGTGACCTGAGTAGTTTGGAATTAACACTTGGTTCTCATGACGAAGAACTCCAGGTTTTTGCAAATCAGTTTCTACCCGTAAAAGTTTTTAACCTTTCAGTTACGCCAGGAGATGTGGTTGACAAAACCCACGAAAGAATGGCGGCTCATTATCATCCGGTTGGCGGTGAATGGAAAAGGGAATACATGCCGCGCACCATTATGATTTTTGCCAATGCTGATAAAAGCTTAACAACAGAAGAGCAAGACCGACAAGGATATGAAGAAGCAAAAGCAGCGATGACCGCTTATTGGAAAGCGATGGAAGGCACAGTGGACCAGGCAAAAGTTTCCGGGGGTATGGAAAATGCCGTTTATGGAAGTCCGGAAAAAGTAAAGCGAATGCTGGAAGAAAAATTCCATCCGCAGGACAGGCTTATGACCTGGTTCGATTTCAACACCAATGATGCCAATGTGGTAATGAACAGAATGGACACTTTCATGCAACATGTAAAACCACTTTTCGATGAAAAAGCATGAAGGTAAACTCCTGATTGCAGGCGGTGGTTTGGTTGGACTTGCAGCCGCAATTCTATTTGCAGATCGATTTTCATTGGTTGAATTGTTTGAAAAAAGACAAGACCCATTGGCTGTTCAGGGCAATGAAGCGCGTTCCCTGCAACTTGTAATTTCTGCACGAGGTTGGAATACCCTCAGGCTTCTTGGATTTGAAAGTGAAATTCGAAGTCTGTGTCTTTCCTTAAAAGGTCGATGGCACCACCAACAAACAGAGGAAAAGGTTTTCGAGGCGTACTCTCCTGTTGGAGAATGCATTAGTTGTATTTCAAGGGAATCAATTTACCGCCTTTTAACTGCAAAGGCGAGAGCGATTGCAAATGTTCAACTTCAATTTGAAAACAAGTTTCACCAAGTAGATTTTGCCCGGAAAGAACTTTTCTTCAGCAGAGGCATTAACACGGAAATAGAATCCAGCAATTACGATTTTCTGATTGGGGCGGATGGCGTGAGGTCTTCGATTGCAGCTCAGCTCAATCCGGAAGGGGAAGATTTTCTAAAGGAAATCAATGTTTATAGGGAAATTTCAATTTCAGGGGTAAACTGGGAAAGGGATGCATTTCATTACTGGCATACCAAAACGGCCATGATTGGAGCATTCCCGGTTTTCGATGGCGGATTCAGCCTGTTTCTTGTACATAAGGAGGCGGATTTTGAAGTACTACTTCAAGACCCGTCTGCCACTCTTTTTCGCGGTTTATTTCCTGAAATTTTTTCCAGCATTCCAGAGGCAATGCAACTTTTCGCCAAAGCAAAAGGTGGAATTCTTGGATCAAAATCCTGCCAAAATTGGCATCATGAAAACGATGCGGTGATTGTGGGAGATGCCGCCCACGCAGTACTTCCTTTTATGGGTCAAGGCCTAAATACCGGACTCGAAGACCTTTTCATCCTGAACCAATACCTTGAGAATGGAATGGTTCGTGAAGGAATGAATCTTGCAAATTTTGAAAACCAACGCCGGCCTCAGGCAGAAGCCATCCGGCAAATTTCACAAGACCAGTTTCGCTACCTGACTGGGAAATACGAACAGGTAGAATACGCGAGAAGGATCATTATTGCCAGCAAACTCAAACTATCTGGCCAATTGCCAACTTATTCGGCTTGTGCTTTTTCGCTTGAACCTTTTTCTGCCATTTTGGAAAGAGAAGAAAGGATTAAACTTTCGATAAACAAAAATGAGGAAGACGACTTAGTTGGTCAATTACCTCAGCATTAACCTGATATTAATCAGGCTATTTTCATCCATCTGTCAATCTTTGATTTTATGAAACACCATTCCTTGCGAACATGAAGGAATGGATTGCTTTATATTTTCAAAAAAATCCAACACAACTTTAATCAAGAAGACCTTCAAATATTTATAGGCCATCAGAATTAAAATTTCAGAATGTGATTATGAAGGAGGAAATCTTCAAAACAATATTTGAATTCAACCCCGACCCAATCATTGTTTTCAATGCAATCGGAGAAATTATCCTCATCAACCAGCAAGCAATAATCCTTTTCAGCTATAAAGAAGCTGAATTGAAAGGCAAGCGAATTGATTTTTTAATGC
Source organism: Cytophagaceae bacterium (assembly GCA_947441055.1). Lineage (GTDB taxonomy): Bacteria > Bacteroidota > Bacteroidia > Cytophagales > Flexibacteraceae > CAMDMI01. The sequence continues at coordinate 2,633 of CANETC010000164.1, forward strand.
CAGCGGAGCTTGTGCCAATTCAATCTGCAATGCGTTTCAATTATGTTCAGATGCCAGATAAAAGGACACTGGGCAGAGATTTCGAAATTCTGGCTTTAAACAAAGAAGGAAGGAAATTTCCTGTCGAAATAACCTTGAGTCCACTACCAAACCATCACGATGGATTGTTCATTGCCAGCATCAGGGACATCAGTATGCGGGAAGAAATACATCGGAACCTGGAAAACAGAAATTCAAAACTTCAGCAAAAGATCAAGGAAATTGAGAATAATACTTTCCTGGCCTCGCATGAATTACAAGAGCCAATCAGAACCATAAAATCACTTAGCAATCTACTGGAAGACAGTGAGATGCATAATTTAGACGCGCAATCGAAAACTTGCTTGCGTTTCCTGAATGAATCCAGCCAAAGAATGAATTTATTGGTTAAAGACTTATTGGATTACAATAGAATCGGGATCAATTCGGTTGCCCGAGAAATTGAAATACCAAAGGTTTTGGACGAAGTGAAGGAAGATTTGAATTTCCTTGTTCAGGAAACCGGCGCCAATATTATTTCAGACGGCCTTCCACAGATTTATGGGTTCGAAACAGAAATACGAGCATTGCTACAAAATTTGATTTCCAACAGCATTAAATTTCGGAAAAAGGAAACGAGTCCGCGCATCAGGATTTCTGCAAACAAAGAAACCCACCATTGGCATTTTTCCATTAAAGACAATGGCATCGGAATACCCGACCGTTACCAGGACAAGATCTTTGAAATGTTTTACAGGCTTCATCCAAGAAGTCAGTACGATGGTTGCGGAATAGGCCTGGCGAAATGCAAAAAGGTTGTTGAATTACACAATGGCCGAATTTGGGTAGATTCATTGGAAGGACATGGAAGCACATTTCACTTTACCCTAAGCAAAAACTAAATATGGAATACCTCAAACCAAAACCCGATTATGTGATCCTTGTGGATGATTGCATTGCAACCAATTTCCTCCACCAACTAACCATTATGAGCACTGGACATCCATCCGAAATTCTGACTTTTGAAACCGTGCATGAGGGAATGGAATTTCTTGAAAACAAATTTCAAGAGAAAAAAGACAATTCTATTCTATTGTTTCTGGACATCAATATGCCAGGATTAAATGGTTGGGATTTTCTTGCTGAATGTAAAAACGATGGATTTGACCCCGCAAACCTGGTGATCATAATTTTAACCGCAGCTGCAATGAACAAGGAAGACGAGAATCTGCTTTTTGAGAATCCCTTCGTAAAAGGAATTCTGCCAAAACCTTTGGATGTTGATATGATAGAAAATATTTGGGCCAATAACTTCAGCGGAAGTCTTCAGGCCCAAGTTAAATAATCTGACTCGGCCGTCTATCAGGACAAACCACTGAACTGCCGCACAAAGCGTACATCATTTTCGGTAAAAAGGCGAAGGTCTTTGATGCCATACCGAAGCATGGTGATTCGCTCGATGCCCATACCAAATGCAAAGCCTGTAAATTCCTCGGGGTCAATGCCATTGGCCAATAAAACATTGGGATCTACCATTCCACTTCCGCCAATTTCAACCCATCCGGTTTGTTTACAGATGTTGCAACCATCTCCATTACAAATCAGACAAGAAATATCCATCTCGGCGCTTGGCTCTGTAAATGGAAAATAGGATGGACGAAATCTAATTTTCTGGTCCGGACCAAACATTTCCTTTACAAAATGGTAAAGGGTTTGCTTCAGGTCGCGAAAACCAACATTCCGGTCAATGTACAGACCTTCAATCTGATGAAATAGGCAATGCGCCCGGGCTGAAATGGCTTCATTCCGGTAAACGCGTCCCGGCATAATGGCCCGAATTGGCGGCTTTTGCTTTTCCATTAACCTCACCTGAACGGTACTGGTGTGTGTTCGCAACAAAACATCCGGATTTCTGGAAATAAAAAATGTATCCTGCATTTCCCGCGCTGGATGGTTTTCAGGGAAATTTAGTGCTGAAAAATTATGCTGATCGTCTTCGATTTCGGGTCCATCCGCAAGAGCAAAACCCATTTTACTGAAAATATCCACCATTTGCTGTCGCACGATGGTAAGCGGATGTCTTGAGCCAAGAGGCAAAAACTGAACAGGGAGATTAAGGTCGGGAGATTCCACATCTGCCTGAGAAGAACCCAAACTAGATTGTGCCTGCTCAAACCGTTCCCATGCGAGGTTTTTAAGCTCATTCAGGGCCTGCCCAAGTGCTTTCCTGCTTTCAGGTTCCGCATCTTTTAAACCTGCCATCAGGTCTTGAATCATCCCTTTGCGAGAAAGCCACTCCAAACGAAATGCTTCGAGTTCTGAGGCCTGACCGAGACTTGCATTTGAGATGGCCGCTCTGGCCTGTTCAATCTTTTCAAACATGGGCGCAAAGAAAGGAAAAATGGGGCTTTCTTCCTTGAACGACTACCCTACTTTCAATATTGAATATCAGAAACATCAATTTTCAATCATTTATTCCCTTGGATTCTCGAATCAAATGGACTCGAAACAAGGCCAAAAGACAAATTCTGAAACTAGTCGGCCCAAATACCTTTCTCTACATTGCGATCATAGCGAGGCTTTTGAGGCCTTTCCTTCAAATAGTTTGGCAAATATGATTTTTTACTTTTCGCCAGCTCTCTTGCTGTCTTTTCTCTGAATGCGCCCCGCTCGCTCATGGACGCAAGCTGAAATTTACCCAGATACCTGGAGGATGGATGCATTTTAAAATCATATTTCCTCCGCTTGATTTCGCCTTCATAACTGGCTATTTTGGAAGATTTTTCCCGCATTTTTTTCACCTTTTCTGTAGGCGTATTTGCCTGATATTGACCAGGATAAAAGAATGAACGAATTCTTGCTTTTCTTTCGGCCGCTGAATTGAGGTAACCGGCCTTATACTCTGAAATTGCCTTGCTTTTTTCCCGAGCCTGGCCTTTGCGTTCACCGCTGCTGGTCACGAGATTTTTTCCTTGCCCTGCAATTTCTTCAGATTTATTTTTCATCATCTCCCTTTGAGCATCGCGGCCAAGGGTATTTCCTTTTTGAGAAGCTGTAATTACTTGATTTTTCTCCTTCAGCTTCTTTCGATATGCCTCACGGTTCATTGTAACCATGCCCTTTTTAGATTCATTCAGCTCCTCATTCTTTGCAGCCATCATCGCCTTGTGCTCTTCCCTACCGAGGGTATTTCCTTTCGTTGAACCAGACATTTCACGGCTCCGGTTTTCGATTTTCTTGTCACGGGCTTTCAGGTCGATGTTCAACATAATCTTATCCGATTCATTCAGCTCCTTATTCTTTGCAGCCATCATCGACTTGTGCTCTTCCCTACCGAGGGTGTTTCCTTTCGTTGAACCTGACATTTCACGACTCCGGTCTTCGATTTTCTTGTCCCTGGCTTTCAAATCGATGTTCAACATGGTCTTTTCAGATTCTTTCAGTTCTTCGTTCTTGGCAGCCATCATCGACTTGTGCTCTTCCCTACCGAGCGTGTTTCCTTTCGTGGAACCTGACATTTCACGACTCCGGTTTTCG
>CANETC010000165.1 GCA_947441055.1 Cytophagaceae bacterium
ATGCGGGGTCGTACCGCAATTAGCCGAATGGAGAAATTTTTCGACCGCAACGATCTTCCTTACCAATCCAAGCAATCGTTTATTGCCATTGCAAATGGAGGCTTGTTTGGTCGTGGAATGGGCAAAAGCCACCAAAAGAACTTTCTTCCACACCCTTACTCAGATTTCATTTATGCGGTAATCATCGAAGAATATGGCTTGGTAGGGGGCATGACGGTTATCTTCCTCTATTTGGTTTTGCTATACCGGGGAATGCTGGCCGTTGCCAACAGCAACAACGCTTTTGGAGGATTACTTTCAGCGGGCTTAAGTTTTATGCTGGCAATTCAGGCCATGTTTAACATGGCTGTTGCCGTTGGACTTGTTCCTGTCACGGGACAGCCCTTGCCAATGGTTTCAATGGGTGGAACATCCCTGATCTTTACAGGACTCTCTTTCGGGATTATCCTATCCGTAAGCCGTGGAGAAATCGACTCCAGAATTTCCGGCTCAAAAAATCGTGTTTCACCTCAAACCGGCAATGTTCTCCGTGCACAATCAGCCTAAATATATGATTGCAGGAGGTGGAACGGGAGGACATGTTTTCCCAGCCATTGCCATTGCGGGAAGCATTAAAAATCGCTTTCCGGAGGCGCAACTGCTTTTTGTAGGTGCATTGGGCAGAATGGAAATGACCAGGGTGCCGGAGGCGGGATACAATATTGTTGGTCTACCCATTGCCGGTCTTCAAAGAAGGCTGAGTCTTTCAAACCTTTTCCTTCCCTGGAAACTGTTTACCAGTATGGTAAAATCAATTTCTCTGGTGCGGGAATTTAAGCCAGATGCTGTGGTAGGCGTCGGTGGATATGCATCCGCTCCTCTGCTTCTGGCTGCAAGAGTTTTGGGAATACCATATTTGATTCAAGAGCAAAACTCTTTTGCAGGTCTCACCAACAAACTTCTGGGAAAAAAGGCAAGCGCCATTTGTGTGGCATTTGAAGGAATGGAAAGCTATTTCCCCGCTAAGAAATTGCGCCTCACTGGAAATCCTGTAAGAAAAGACTTACTGGAACTAAACCTCAGCCAATATGAGGCCCTGAAACATTTCGGACTTAACCCGGGAAAACCAACCGTTCTCATTATTGGAGGCAGTCTGGGCGCCCGCACAATCAATGAAGCCGTTTCAACCGCAATTCCAGCCTGGACAGAAAAAGGCTACCAAATCATTTGGCAAACGGGCAAAGCATTCGCAACAAAAGCAGAAGAATTATTAAAGCAAAATGGCAACTCAGGTATGATTACCATGCCATTTATTAAAGAAATGAATTACGCTTATGCGGCAGCCGATGTTGTTGTGAGCCGTGCAGGCGCATTAAGTCTGGCTGAAATTTGCATGGCCGGAAAAGCCAGCATATTGATTCCAAGTCCAAATGTGGCAGAAGACCACCAAACCAGGAATGCTGAAAGTATGTCAGGCAAAAAAGCAGCTTTGATGATTCCAGACAGACAGGCAACCAAGCGCCTTGGGTCTGAAGTCAGCAGCCTGATTGAAAAACCAAGCGAAATAGAAAAAATCGGAATGGCCGCCCATTCCCTCGCCAAGCCAAAGGCTTGTGAAAATATTGTGGACCAGTTAATCTCCATTTCAAAATGAAGGAGCAGGAAATAGCGGAACTTCAGCAATTCAGTCAGGTGTATTTCCTCGGCATAGGAGGCATCGGCATGAGTGCACTTGCCCGCTGGTTTGCCAAACATGATTTTCGGGTTGGCGGCTACGACAAAACTCCTGGTCCAGTAACCGATGCCCTGATTTCAGAAGGAATTGAAATTGATTTTGACGATGCGGTTTCAGCGCTTCCTGAATGGGTGAAGGAAAATAAAACCAGCACCTTGGTGGTACTTACGCCGGCAATTCCCACAAATCATGAATCCTGGAAATACCTGAAGGAAAACAACTTCGAAATTCTAAAGCGTTCACAGGTATTGGGCATGATTTCAAAATCGCATTTTACAGTTGCGGTTGCCGGAACACATGGCAAAACTACCACCTCTTCCATGTTGGCCTATTTGCTTACCGAAGCCGGCAAAGGATGTACCGCATTCCTCGGTGGAATTACAGGAAATTACAACAGCAATTTTCTCCTAAGTGACAAACCGGTAGAAGATTCCATCATGGTGGTGGAAGCAGATGAATTCGACAGGTCATTCCTGACGCTATACCCATCAATTGCAATTTTAACGAGCACAGATGCCGATCACCTGGATATTTACGGAGATGATGCCAGCATAAAGTCGGCTTATGGGGATTTTGTCCGCCAGATTAAACGCGATGGAAAACTCTTCCTTCAGGAAGAAATAAACCTTGCATTCGAAACCCGTAGCGGTGTAGAAAAATGTACTTATGGTTTGGAAAATGGCCGCTTCATTGCGGAAAACATCAAATCCATCGGGTTTGGTTTCGAATTCGAAGTGCGTGAAAATCTACAATCACATGGAAAATTCAGGCTCGAAATGCCCGGTTTTCATAATGTCCAAAATGCACTTGCAGCCATGCTGGTTTGCAGAGAACTCGGCATCAGCTGGGAAACACTAAGAGAAATCCTTCCCGGTTTCAAAGGTGTAAAACGCAGATTTGAAAAAATTTATGAAGACCAGAGTGTAATCCTGATTGACGATTACGCGCACCATCCTTCAGAAATAAATGCGGCACTTGACTCTATCCGCATGATGTATCCTGACAGGAAACTGGGGGTAGTTTTCCAGCCACACCTTTTCTCGAGAACGCGGGATTTTGCCATTGGATTTAGTCAGGCTTTAAACCAGGCAGACCAATTATGGCTGCTGGATATTTACCCTGCCAGAGAATTGCCAATCCCTGGAATTACCTCAAAAATTATTCTTGAGCGGGTAGACATCAGCGAAAAGAAACTAGTGAGCAAAGAAAGTCTGGTTGCCCAGGTTGCAACCTCAGGTTGTGGTGTAATTGCCATGCTGGGTGCTGGAGATATCGACAGACTTGTGGCACCCATGGCCGCAGCACTTCAATCCATGAACCAAAAAGAAATGGCGGAATGAAAAAACTGACGGGTAAAATATCGCAATTCGGCTTCAAGCAATTAGCCAATATTCTGAAAGGAACTGGCCTGATTATCCTGGTGGTTTTCCTTTGGAGTTTTGCCGGAAAGCGGCAGCAAGCAAGGGTTGTAAACTCTATAAAAATCAACATTGAAAACGAAGCCGAAAACCACTTTGTGGATGCTGAAGAAATTGAAAAGGCCATTTCGCTTGGACAAAACAACCTCGTTTTCATGCGCTGGATGGACAGTGTGTCTTTGCCCAAACTGGAAAAAAGAGTTGAGAAAATTGCCTTCGTAAAAAATGCGGAAGTTTCACTCGACTTGTCTGGCAACCTTTATATCAATGTAAAACTTGTAAAGCCAGTGGCCCGCCTTGTAGCCGGCGGTTCTGAATATGACAGATACATCGGTTCGGATGGAGAGGTATTACCAACCTCAGAAAAATATGCTTCTAAAGTGATTACAATCGATGGACCGGGTTCACGAAAAATGGCTTACACCGGATTCCTTTCTGATAGTTGCTGCAGGGCCAATTTAGACCTGCTCAAAACGATTCAGGAAGACAAATTCTGGAATGCCCAGATCACCCACCTGTACATCGATGAAAAACAACAAATTACCATGTACACCCAGGTTGGAGGCCAGGAAATCGAATTCGGCCCCGCCACGGACATCGAAATCAAATTTGAAAAGTTAATGGCCTTTTACGAAAAGGTGGTTCCTGCAAAAGGCTGGAATACCTACCGAAAAGTCAGTGTGAAATTCAAGAATCAAATCATTTGTCAGAAAACCTCATAGAACACCTCATATAATTATGGACAAAGATAAAATTGTCGCTGCGCTCGACATAGGAACGACCAAAATTGTGGCCATGGTAGGCCGGATGAACCAGTATGGAAGACTGGAAATTCTCGGCATGGGTAAATGCTTTTCAGAAGGCGTTACCCGTGGCCTCATTACCAATATCGACAAAACAACGCAGGGAATTCTCAAAGCAATTGAAGAAGCTTCAGTACAATCTGGCGTTGATATTAAACTTGTGAATGTTGGAATTGCCGGTCAGTACATCAAAAGTTCCACACACAAAGGGAACATCATGCGCGACGACCCCGAAGAGGAAATCAGCGTGGAGGATGTGGAAAGGCTTAGCAATGACATGTACAAGCTGGTAATGCCTCCAGGGGTGCAAATTATCCATGTAATGCCGCAGGATTACACGGTTGACAATGAACATCAAATTAAAGACCCAGTAGGAATGGTGGGCTCCAGACTGGAAGCAGACTTCCATGTGATTGCTGCCCGCACAGATGCAGTAAGCAACATTCTAAGGTCCGTTCATAAGGCCAATCTGGAAATCGAAAACATCGTGCTTGAGCCAATCGCAAGTTCTATGGCGGTTCTCATGCAGGAAGAAAAAGAAGCCGGTGTGGTGCTGGTGGACATCGGAGGTGGAACAACTGACATTGCCATGTTCTATGAGGGCATCATCAGGCATTCTGCAGTAATTCCTTTTGGTGGATCCATCGTAACCAACGACATCCGCACAGGTTGCATGCTGCTTCCACAGGATGCAGAAAAATTGAAAGTAAAATTTGGTTATGCCATGGCAGCCCAGGCCCAGGCAAATCAGGTGGTGTCAATTCCAGGATTGAAAAATCGCCCTCCAAAAGAAATTTCTGTCAAAAATCTGGCTTACATCATCGAAGCCAGGATGGAAGAAATCATCGACATCGTACTCAATGAAATTGCTGCTTCAGGATTCCTTGATAAGATGACGCAAGGCGTGGTCCTAACCGGCGGAGGTGCACAACTCAATTCATTGAAAGAACTTTTCGAAATGCGCACAGGTTTGGAATGCCGTCTTGGATATCCAACCGAGCACCTTGGCAAAAGCAAACTTGAAGCAATGAAAAATCCGATGTTTTCAACTTCAATTGGTCTGGTTATGGCGGGCTTCCGCAGTGTAGATGACCGTGAAAACCAATACAATGTAGCCAGAAAACAAAACTACATTAAGCCAAGTGATGAAGGTTTTGGAAGAAAACCAAAGCAGCCTGAACCACCAAAACCAAGGTCGCTCAGCAGTCTGTTTGAGAAAACAAGAGAACTGCTGGCTAAAGGCATCGACACATCAGATTTCACATAATTTAATTAATCCGTTCAAATTTTAATCCGGCCATAAGCCATTAAACAATTCTATACTATGGAAGAAGAGAGAGCATACCAGTTTGACCTTACCATTCAGCCAAAACCAATCATTAAGGTAATAGGTGTTGGCGGCGGTGGCAGCAATGCCGTAAATTTTATGTACAACCAAGGATTCCGCGATGTGGAATTCGTAGTCTGCAATACCGATTCGCAGGCGCTCAGAACAAGTCCGATTCAAAATAAAATTCAACTGGGAGGCACATTCTTAGGTGGATTAGGAGCAGGCGCAATTCCTGAAAATGGCCGTGAAGCTGCCAACATCAGCGAAGAAGCCATCCGTGAAATGCTCGGCGACGGCACCAAAATGGCTTTCATTACTGCCGGCATGGGCGGTGGAACCGGAACTGGTGCAGCCCCTGTGATTGCCAAAATCGCCAAAGAACTTGGCATATTAACCATCGGAATTGTAACAAGACCATTCCGGTTTGAAGGACCAAGAAAAAATCAGGCTGCCGAAACTGGGGTGACTGAAATGCGGAAGTATTGCGATACCGTTATTGAAATCCTCAATGACAAAATCCGCGAACTTTTTGGCTCCTTGGCAATGAACCAGGCTTTTTCCCAGGCTGACCATGTACTTTCAACCTCGGCAAAAAGTCTTTCAGAAATCATAACCGTTCCCGGCATCATCAATGTAGATTTCAAAGACATTGAAACGACAATGAAAAATTCTGGCACAGCCGTAATGGGTTCTGCCACAGCAAAGGGAGACCACAGAGCCATGAAAGCCATTCAGGAAGCGATCTCTTCTCCTCTGCTTAATAACAACGAAATTGAAGGAGCCACAAAAGTGCTTCTGGCCATTACCTATGGCCATGCGCCTGAACTCACAATGGATGAGTTTTATGAAATTACCGACTTCCTTGAGCAACGCACTGGCTCAAATGCTGAGGTAATTTTTGGCACTAGCATGGA
>CANETC010000166.1 GCA_947441055.1 Cytophagaceae bacterium
GAATCAGTCAAATCCAGCCGTAGGGGCGAATTGCACTAGTCTCGCCGGAGGCGGAATTCGCCCTTACAACCAAAACCAAATGACCAATAATTCCGCCAGCCCTCACCGGCAATTCCACCTTCTAGCATCGTAAACGCGTAAGGGCAGAAAATTTTCTGCCCTTACAAACCGGATAAACAACCGTCAATCTATTTCAGGATCAATCTAAAATCCGGAATCCTTTCTTAGGACCAATCAAATCCGCCTGGGTCGGGCAGACACGCGGGTCTGCCCCTACATTTGGCATTTCTGTAGGCGCCGACCCATGGCCCGCCAAATGACCAATAATTCCGCCAGCCCTCACCGGCACGGGTTTACAACTTCGTTTGAACTGTATCGTTTTTTCAGACAGTTGATGATAAAAACGGAAAACATCAAAGACCTGCTTCGAGCCCTCGAAGTCAACACACTTTCTGCAATGGAGGTGCTGCTGAAACTACAAGAGCTGAAGCTTTTGATGAGGTAAAAATTTCATTTCCTCCCAGCCATAATTTTTTTCATTCCTTCCAAAAAAGGATTTGAAATAACATTATTCAACTTTTTATTGAAGATAACCTTTCCGCACTCTGGCTCCAGAATGGCAAAGATTCGATCCGAAAGTTCTTCATGCTCCTCCATAATAAGTGTGAAATCCTTTTTTTTCCGTTTGCTGAATACTGGATGTTCACAAAGGAAATAGACATTTTTCAATATAGTTTCCGGACTGAGATCCCGTTCTACATCCAGATTAATTGCATAACCGTCAAATGCATCAACGGCAAAAAATGCATAAACCATACCTTCCTTTGTATTCACTGCGACATATAAAAACGCCAGATGCTCAAATGGTTTTTTTTGAAATCGGATCTTTTTTCATGCACAATAATATTAAAAAATGCGCCCCGGATGGAGCGCTTGTTTGAATAACGCCGCAGGCGGTATGAGTAGCGACAGCCGGAAATGGCGCCCAAAAAAGAAATGGCCGACCGCTGATGAGAAAAAATGATCAATTGAATTCCCGCTCAATCTCCCCGTTTCGGTGGCTCAAGTGCAAGCTGCGTGAGCACAATGCCCAGGAGGGTAAAAACAGAACTGAAGCTTGCCTTTAGCAATACCATTCCAAACTGGGCAAGGCTGGCATAGTCTATGATAAAGTATAGAAAACTGTGCATGAAAAGCAGCCCCAGCGAAAAGGGAAGGAACCATTTCATCCCCATTGAGGGAATGGAGATGGTCATGTAATCTTCATATCCGCCTGCTGGCACCATCCAGTTCAAAAAACTTGACCGCATGAAAGCCATTAAAAGACAAGCGGCTGTGTGTATGCCCGGACTGGAATGGAAAATATCGATTCCGAATCCAACTGCGAATGCGAAAAGTAAGACTCTTACCGGATTTGTGGAGATGGGCAAAAGTAAAATGGCGCCTGTATATGAAAAACAAAGGGCAAGATTGAATGCATTCAGCCGGTGGCCGATGAAAACATAAACCCCGATATACACCAGGATTTTCCAAATCAGCTGAAAGACATTTCTTGAAATCATTCCAGTTCTCCGGTGGTTTTCAACTGCAGACTATCTTTTTCGGCTTGCAGCTTGTTTTCGATTACATACACAAAATTGAGGGTGCTGAAATCTGTTGCCAGATCTACATCGATGTTGTAAAAAGTAGCATCGTCTTTCAGGCTTATTTTTCTGATTACGCCTACATGTATGCCCTCAGGAAGAATGTTGCTGAACTCAGAAGTTCGTATTGTATCCCCAACTTTTGGCTTAAGGTGCCTTGCTACAAATTCCAGATTGGCGCTGTTTGGATCGTTGCCGCCCCATTTTAGAGAACCGGAGGCATGAATGCGTGATATCTCTGCGGAAATCAGCATTTTGGAGTGCAGGAGTGAGGTGGCTGTACTGAAATGCTCCGAGCAAACCATCACTCTTCCCACAACACCTTGAGGCGAAATGATTCCCATTCCGGGCTTTATGCCCTCTAGGCTTCCCTTGTTGAGGGTGATGTAGTTGTTGGGTTTTGAAACTGAGTTGTTGATTACTTTGGCAACGATGAAATTGTACTGCTCCAACATGGATGGTGTTTTGGTACTGTCCATCTCCATCTTGTCGATTTTTTGTTTCGACAAGGTGAGCAGCGTATTCAGTCGTGCATTTTCACCTGCAAGCTTTTCATTTTCCTGATACAGACCGAAGAAACCGGTTACTGCATCCGACATCTCCATTGCACTTGCGGCGAAATTGTTGGAGGAAGTTAACCAGGCAGATTTTTGGCGGGTATTTTTGGTAATGATCATCCAAAAAGAAAATACCTCGCAAAGCACGAAAAGAAAGAAAAGCCGGTATTCAAACAGAAACCTGAATAAAGAGCCCACTTTCTTTTCCTTGCTTTTTTTCGATTAAAATTAGGTCATTAAGACCGCCTTAAAATTATCCAGATGCTTAAGCGCCATTCCGGTTCCTCGCACAACGGCACGCAATGGGTCTTCAGCAATGTGAATCGGAAGTTTGGTACGCATGTGCAGGCGCTTGTCGAGTCCGCGCAGCAACGCTCCTCCGCCTGTCAGGTGAATGCCTTTGTCGTAGATGTCAGCCGAAAGTTCTGGCGGAGAAATTTCCAATGCCTTCAGTACAGCTTCCTCAATTTTGGAAACAGACTTATCCAGGGCAAAGGCAATTTCTGAATAGGTAACCTTAATCACCTTTGGAATACCTGTCATAAGGTCACGACCGCGTACTTCATAATCTGGTGGAGGATTGTCGAGTTCAGAAAGGGAAGCACCAACTTCAATTTTAATTCGCTCGGCAGTTCTTTCTCCGATAAGGAGGTTGTGTTGCCTGCGCATGTAATCGAGAATGTCTTTTGTGAAAACATCCCCGGCAATGCGAATCGACTGATCGCATACAATACCTGAAAGTGCAATTACTGCGATTTCAGTGGTGCCTCCTCCGATGTCTACAATCATGGAGCCAACAGGTTGCTCAATGTCAATACCTATGCCGATTGCAGCGGCAAGTGGTTCTGAAATCATGTACACTTCCTTGGCCCCGGCATGTTCGGCCGAATCTTTTACCGCCCTTTTTTCTACCTCGGTGATGCCGGATGGAATACAGATAACCATTCTGTGGGAGGGAGAAAACCAGCTGCTGCCTTTGTAAATCATTTTGATCATTCCGCGGATCATTTGTTCTGCGGCTGTAAAGTCGGCAATCACGCCGTCTTTCAATGGTCGAATGGTTTTAATGGTGTCATGGGTTTTTTCATGCATTTGCATGGCTTCTTTTCCAATGGCAATCACCTTGTTGGTGTTTTTGTTGAGTGCCACAATGGATGGCTCATCGACCACAATTTTATCTTTGTGGATAATCAGTGTGTTGGCGGTGCCTAAGTCGATGGCAATGTCGCTGGTAAAAAAATCAAATAATCCCATAATGAATCCGGAATTGGTTCCGGGCCTTTGTTTGTTTTAGTTCATTTTCTGAAGTGGAGCATCCAGGTAAGAAACATTCATAGAGCCTGCCTTCATTGGACAAATTTGGAATTCTGGCCTTAAGTGAAACCCCCGGTTGGATGTCCGACGAAACCTCAATGCTTGCAAGTTCAACACAATCTAGGTAAGTAAAAAATGTATCTGAATTCTTATTTGTTCGCACGAGTGAAAAATGTTATTCAATTCCTATCTGACAGGTCTGATGGGGCTTAATTCATGGATGAAAGTTTCCTAAAAAAGAAATTTCCATTCCAAAAAGGCCTGCAAAGATAATATTGCTTTTTACAAGCGAAGACGGATTTTGCAGGGATCAGAAATTTTTCTGACGCCTCTCCTTGAAAAATTGTTTGAGCAATTCGGTGGATTCTTCGCCCAGAATTCCCTTTTCAAGCTGGCTTGCGGGGTGGAGCAGACCCGGATGGTAAAGACTGCAACCTTTTTTCTCATCAGATGCAGCCCAGACAATGTGTTTTATCTGGGTCCAGGCCAGGGCAGCCGCGCACATTGGGCAAGGTTCAAGCGTTACATACAGGCTACATTCCGAAAGGTATTTGGAATTGAAATGCGCACAACCGGAAGTAATGGCCAGCATTTCTGCATGTGCTGTGGCGTCATGCAGCAACTCTGTCTGGTTGTGGGCCTTAGTGATGATTTTTCCGTCTGAAACCAAAACAGCACCGACGGGTATTTCTCCAGCCTCATAAGCCAATTTGGCCTGTTCGAGGGCTTTTCTCATGAAAAATTCTGAATCTTTTTCTTCCATCTTAAAATAAAAAAAACCGGCCCCAATTCAGAGGCCGGCCATGTATAAAATCGAGTTAATTCGACCCCTTATTGAATTAAGGGTGCAGAATAACAATTTTCTTTGACACCCTTTCGCTGCCTGAGAAGATTACCATGTTGTAAAGGCCGTTTGGCAAATTATTGGTATTCATTTCCAGGGTTTCGCGGTTGGAATCGTTCTCGGAGATTGCCTCTTTCATCCAAACTTTTCCTTGCATGTCAACCAAAAGAACGGAAGCACCATTCATCCAGCCAATTTCGTTTCTGCGGATGGTGATTTTGTCAGAAGCTGGGTTTGGATAAATATTCAGGCCATTTGCTTGAATTTCTTCCTCCACTACCATGGCATCAGCTCCTTCACGGGCAACTCCACCACTGATGTTGATGTTGTAATCTTCTACTTCACCATAGCTGAAAGTTTCGCAACTGCTGGTCTGAGCAGAATTCCACTTCATCGAAACACGCATGCGCGTTACACCATTTTTGGCCGTTCTTGGAATGGTGATGGTGGTGCTCAGGTTAGAAGCCGATGCAGAACTTCTAGAAACTACTGTTTCTCCTGCGTCAGTAAACACACCATTTTTGTTGTAGTCGATATATATTCTCCAAAACTCTGTGGCTGTGTAACCAGTACGGAATCCGGCACTGTATCCAAGTGCGTAAGCGGTTCCGGCTGTAACATTGGCTGTGGTGGTGGTTGAATAAATATAACCGGCATCAGCAGTTGAGGTGCGGGTTAGATTGCTTAGAGAAACCCTGTCGATCCACTCATCGGTCTGGGTTGTGCCTTTTGATGCACAATATGTTGTGGTACCGGAAGATGTGGTGAATGATCCCTGGCTGCTGAATGCACCTGCAGTGCCTGAACAAACTGCCTGAACATTAAACACATATGTGGTTCCAGCAGTAAGGCCAGTGATTGCAACGCTGGTAGTGGCAGAAGTGGTGGTTAAATAAGTAGTGGCTGCAGATGTTTTGTATCTGATGTTGTAAGAGCTTGCGCCTGATACCGCTACCCAATTGATGGTTGCACCTGTTGAGGAAACAGCCGAACTTGTTGGGGTTGCTGGTGTTCCACAAGTTACAGTTCCACCTGTGGTGGTAAATGTTCCTTGAGTGGAATAGGCTGAAGATCCACTTGCACAAGTAGCACTCACCTGGAATACATAGGCAGTTCCCAAAGTTAGACCAGTTAGGCTATAACTGTTGCTTGCGCTTGTAACGCTAGTGAAGGTTGTAGCAGTAGAAGGACGATATTGAATGCTGTAGGAAGTTGCACCGCTAACAGCAGTCCATCCAAGATTCGCTGAAGTATTGGTGATGCTGCTGGAAAGCAAGCCAGACGGTAAACCACAACTGGTACTTGTGTTGCAACCTGTGGCAGTTAAAAATCCTGCGCGGGAACCACCGGTGGCAAACAATGCGCGCATCCGGGTAGTCTGACCTGCAGAGAACATATACATACATGCATCATCTGTGTAATCCATGTAGTTCATGGTCATTTCTACCGGAGTACCTGTGCAGGTGCTGAGGTGACCAGCAGCAGGACAACCATAATTTGCTGTGTTGTGGGTTGGGGTATCATTCACCAAATCAGAACCGCAATTGGCATCTCCCCAGATGTGGCGAAGATTCAACCAGTGACCTACTTCATGTGTGGCAGTACGACCAAGGTTGTACGGTGCAGCAGCAGCACCGCTCAATCCGAAATACTGGAAATCCATAACTATTCCATCTGTTGCGGCTGGTCCGCCTGGGAACTGAGCATATCCTAAAATTCCACCGCCAATGGCACAGCACCACATGTTAAGATATTTAGC
>CANETC010000167.1 GCA_947441055.1 Cytophagaceae bacterium
ATCAGTAGATTTCTGCAAATCTCAAGGTCTCAATGTAAGCCAGATTTCATCCATTCCGGAATTTGCCGCAGGGTGTAAAGACCGCTACGAACTCATCATCATGAGTCATGTGCTGGAGCATATTCCGAAAGATCAAGTCATAGAAACACTTGCCGCAATTCGTTCCATTCTGGCTCCTAGCGGGCATTTTATCGTGATGGTTCCAAATGCCCAAAGTGCCACCGGCGTTTATTGGATGTATGAAGATTTCACCCACCACCTTTTGTTTACGGCTGGTAGTTTAAAATACGCATTAATGTCGGCCGGCTTCACCAATATAGAATTTCCAGATCCAAAATGTCTGAAGGGCTTATCCTTCATCAGTCGTTTAAAAAGAAAAATCTTTCTGAAATTATACGAATTGAAAGTGAATTTCTGGAACCGGGCAACAGCATCATCTTTCCATAAACCCAGTCCGAGAATTTTCTCTTTTGAAGTGAAAGCAAAAGCTTCATTTTAAAAATTAATATTCGCAAAAATTTGAATACAGATAAATACGTCATTTTTGGGACATGTTTCGACTATTCACTTTTTTAAATCCGATAAATCAGGATTTTGATTTTAGACCTATTTATTTTCAAGCAGTAAAACGATTCTATCCGATAATTTTTATCGGCTTATTGTTGCTCACAGTAGGCAACTCTTGCACAGAAAAGGATACCAAAGCCAATCCTGAAGATTATTTTACTGAAAGTCAGAAAAAAGCCATTCTGATGCAGCTGGTCTTAAAAACTGCAACAAAACCCGAAGGCAATCCAGAACATTCAGAAATTGAGGCCTACTATCAATCTGAGGCCCAAGCATATTACTGGCATTTTGCCCATGAAAAGTACGGCCGTTTTTATTTTTACATTTCAAAGCCTGCACCATCCTTGTTTGGAAAAAGAACCGGAATTGGTGGTTCATTTAAATCAGAAGACAGACTTTCCATAAGAGAATACAAAGAAGCGTTCCGGACTTTCAAAATGAAGCATGAGGATTTGGTAAAAAGGGGAGGCATCCTGTTTGAGAAAATGGTAAACAAGCAAAACCTCGAAGGGTTTGAACCAGGCGGAAAAGAGACCAAGAATTTAGAATGGATTGAGTTTCCAGATTCTCGTAACTATTTCGATACCATAGCCCAGACTTGGAAAACCAAACTCATCCAATGATAAATTAGTCCTTGGTAAATTCCGAAATCGAAACTCGATTTTCAAATACTGACAAAATCCTCAACTTCATTTCACTTCCCTTTGAAGGAAGAATGTCAACTGCCTGGGTTGCAGGAAAAGGCTTCTTCAAAATTGAAAGACCACTTTCATTATAAAGCGCACAAGATTTAGCATCTAAGTCGGTAATGGCAAAAACCTTGTTGGATGAGCCAAACTGAAAATGCCGAATGGCAAATTTCTTCCCAGAAAACCGATGGTCCATTATTGGCCTGTAGCTTTGGTCGAAAATTGTAATTGCGCCTCCAGTAAGTCTGGCCACCGCAAATGTTCGGCCATCCTGATCCGGACAAAGCACAAAACGAGTAGAAATTTCTGGTCGGAATAATTGAATAAAGGAAACAGATTCACCCAAAAAATTGAGTTTTTCCATTTGACCTAGTTCCGACAGACAATAAATAAATGAGTTTTCCGGCTCAAGTCCGGGCTCAAGGAAAAACCCGGAAAAAGAATCTCCTTTTAGCTTCAAGGGAAAGCCAGCCTGCATTTCACCTTTGCGGTTGGTGATCATGAGATTGCCCCGATTGTCTAACATTAAAATGTAATCGTGGTTGGCAATTCTGATATGTCGAGGAGGAAAAACAAGTGGAAAAGGGTGTTTTTGGGGATTCCAGCCAGACAAGAGTTTCCCATTTTGATCGGCAGCCAGCACATACCCATAGCGGCTTGCTGCAAACAATCGATATTGTTGTGAGAGATCGTAATCTATGAGCGAAGCCTGACAAAGTGTAGAAAGACTATCCGCAAGCGCCACTTGAAAATCGGCCTCCGGACTTCCATCTGCCGAAAACACCTTTACCCCTTTGGGCAATGGCACCAGCACGGAAAAACCTTTTTTCCGCTTCAATACTGAGGGCGCACAAACCCAAAAATCTCCAAGTCCAAGGCTGGCTTTATTTTGAAGATTTTCATCCACAAAATGAACTTGTTTCTTTATGTCTTGAATGGCCCAAACCATCCTGGAATTTTCATCCATTTCAAGCCGAACAGGTGAAAAATACGCTGTTGAATCAAGGAAAATCCGTTGAATGGCCACAAGGGAATCAGTTTGAATTGCAGGAAGTCGAAGCCTGATTTTCATAGAAATTCCCGGATTTTCGGCTTCCCCAAAATCCGAAATACTCAACTTATTCACCGATTTAAACAAGGGAAGCCATTCCCGGAAATATTTCCTAAGAGACCCGGAAGAGTTTTCCATTAAGAATGGAATCAACCGGTTAACTCCAACTTCAAACCTGAATAAAGAGGCAGGATCAGTGTCGTTGGAAGCAGTGGTTTCTTCCTTTTCAAGGCCCGCATCCACACAACGCCTCACCATTTCAATTTGATCCGACACGATAAAGTGTCCGGCAGAAATGGTAAAAAACGGAGCAGACCAATCCCGAAAAAATGTACCGCCAGCTTCAGATGCGAGGGAATTATTCCGGTGCTTTAGAATCAAACTTCCCCTGTAATTTTCTTTATACAATTCCTGCGGGCCCGTCGGACTTGAAATGGACTGAAGAAACTGTTCAAGCGAGGCCTTGTCTTTTACTTTGGCAATGAGAACATGGTCATATTTTTTCAAACCCTGACCCTCCGAAAGCCCAAGCAATGCCTCGTCAAATAAAGCATCTTCCAGCATTCTGGACTTGCCATCTTCTTCCACTTTCCTTCCTGGAAGAGATTTCCACAAATCCTTTAAACCCAATTGAAAGACCAATACATCCGCTCCGGCAGGAAGCAACTTTTTCAATTCCGGATTGAGAACTTGCCCGGTTGAAACAGAACCTTCGCGGCTGATGGAAAAACCTTGACAATCAATATCCAATTTCGACCAGCCATCAAGGCCCAAAACCATGGCTTCGCCAGTGAGCGATGCAATGTCAAGTTCCTTGATTCCCAAAAATTGACGGATATATCCTGAAAGGTTGCCGGTATTCAAAAAAAGACGCATCGACTTATTTTGAATATGCTCGAATCGGGAATCATTGCGAAGCCGGGCTGCAAATCCTGGTTTTATAAACACACCCGAATTTCTCACAACCTCTTCCACCAAAAAGCCCGAAAAAGAAGCAACAATTGTATTTTTCAGGAAAGCGATCGAAAAAGTATTTTCACCCTTTCCTGTTATATCAATTAAAGTTTCACCCAGATATTCTCTCTTTTCAAACCTGAAACCTTCCTTTCCCCTAAACTGCTTTTCGAGAAAATTCTGTATTTCCATTTGTCCATCACCCTCAACGGCGGAGTAAAAAACATAGCCAGCCTCATTGCCTGAAATCGCATGTGCCGAAACACCAAAAGTGCTTTCAGAAACAGCGTTTAAAAGATCAGACCGTTGATTGAAGGCCTTTCTAAAAACTTCAGTTCCGGCTTTTAGATCTTTCAGAAGAGTAATTCCGGAATCAGAGAACGGAAGAATTGATTTTTCAATTTCCTGCAAAATGGTTCCGGGACGGTCGGTTTCTACATACCAGGCGGCATGTTCCGGAACAAATGAGCAAAGTTGTTGGCTGGGCTTAAAGAAAAGTTTCCAGACAGTCAGAAGAGCCAGTAATCCTAAAATTCCGACCGAAATCCATTTATTTCTATTCAAAACCGGCATCAAAATTCCTTGGTTGGATCTGATTTCCGCTCTGAAGGCTTCTTTTTATCCTCCACAGCTTTGTCGTAAATCACCTTTCCTTTATCATCATACTCAACCAAAGTATATGGCTGAAAAGTCTTGTCTTCCCAGGTTTTTCCATACTGCAACTGCCGGCGGATTTTGCGCTTGTTTGTGTCAAAATAATCGGTCCATTTCCCGATTTTGCGCCCGTATTCATACAAGCCCTCGGCCAAAAGATTTCCTGTTTCTGAGAATCGATAATATTCACCATCGCGTTCTCCATTTCTAACCGGGATAACTTCTTTTATTTTGGTTTTATCGGCATCAAAGTACGAAACGATGGATTCTTTCGGAAAGCCCTTGTAATACTTCTCCTTATCCACCAACACCATTTCATCGCCCTGGGGCTTTTCATACATCCATCGGCCATGTCTGGCACCGAAATAATAAATGCCTTCTTCTTCGACTTTCCCACCCAGCATTTTCTTGTAGGGACCATGCATTATTTTGGCAAAAGGTCTGTCTTTGGGACTGATTAAGCCAACGAAAATTTTCTTTTTCTGTGTGTGAAACCAAAAAATATCCTTTACAAAAGGCTGAAATTCAAGTCCTTTTTTAATGAAGAAAAAAGTTTCCAATGTGGTTTTTTTACCGGCAACTTTTCGGATGAACGCCTTTTTGGTCATCACACCAAAGAACATCCGCTTTGGTGGTTTTTTCTTTCTAATGACTCTTTTATCGGAAGCGGCAGAATCTACAAATACCAGCGGCTTGGCATCTTCTCCATCATCGAGTGTTCGGCTTTTTATGCGTTCCTGAAGACTCTCTTTTCCTCCGAGGACGCCCCTCTCCTCCGGCTTTTTCCGAAACCAATCTTTCCAGAACTGGGCTTCAGAAGGAAAGGAAACACCAAGAAAAGCGAGCAATAAAAAGAACGGAGCCATTTTCATTCTGGCTCCGCTAGAAACAAATGAATCAGTTTGACAAGCAATCCTTTTGAAAAGGAAAATCCGAATCCTTGCAATGATTTCAACCGGGATTCTGGACATTCAAAAGCTGTTGTTTACTTAAACGGATTAGAACCGGCACCTTCTTTCATGCCACCTGGACTAAAACTTTCAACCGCCTCACCTTCAAGGAACACCCTATAGCTTGGGGAATTTAAGTCAGAAGATGAAATGCTAACCTCTTCACGGAAAACGCCTTTTTGTTTTGGCGAAATGCTTACCTCCAGAATGGCAGTTTCGCCGGCTTTAATTGAACCCTTGCTCAAGCTAAAAGTGGTGCAACCACAAGGACTTGTCACATTGTCAATTTCAAGGGCATCAATTCCTTTATTGGTCACTTTGATTCTGGCAATGCCTTTTTGGTTCACTTCCAGTTTACCAACATTGAAAGAAGACTTCTCAAGAACTATTTTGGCTGAATTTTTCTTCTGCTCCTCGGTGTATACCTTGTCTTCTTTTTTAATCACCGAACCTTTGATATGAAGAATTTTGGGAGAACCGGTGTTCGAAATAACAGTCAGAGATTTATTAAAAATACCAGGGCGGCCAGCAGAATTGTATGTGGCTTTGATGATGCCTGATTTGCCGGGCATGATGGGTTCTTTGGTCCAGTGCGGGGAAGTACATCCACAGGAAGGCTGCACATTGCTGATAATCAAAGGCTGGTTGCCTGCGTTGGTAACTTGAAATTCATAGCTGGCCATTTTCCCTTCAATAATTTCGCCGAAATCGTGGTTTTCGTTCGACATTTTAATGGCTGGTTGTGCGAATGCAAGGCCTGAAAATAGAAGGCCTGAAATGATGAAAAAACCTGTAAACTTCATATTGATAAAAATCTAATTAACAATGCAAAAATAAGAGATTCAAACTCAATTCAACCCGACACATCTCATGAATGGGTAAAAGAATCTGATTTTTTTCCTAAAAAATGCAAATAAAGAGCTCTGAGCAATAAATGGCAAGACAATCAATTGTTTGTAAGTTCGTTTGTCAAAGCGAATCCTTCCACAGGAAAGCCCGAAAATTCATCCGGCACTTGCTTGACTTTCCCATTTCCCATAAAAAACCTGAGGCCCAAACCAGAGGCAAAACAAACCCAGTCTGCCTTTTTGAGCAATTCTGAAGCTACTTGAACC
>CANETC010000168.1 GCA_947441055.1 Cytophagaceae bacterium
CCTTTCAGCTTCGCTTTGGAGCAAAATACCATTGGCGGGTAAGAGCAAGGCATGGAGCAGATACTACTCAATGGTCGGCTATTTGGAATTTCTCAACTCTTGACCAGTTGATACCAATCTCTCCGCTTAGTGGAAGCAGCGGTAAAGATCCCGAGGTTCTGCTGGATTGGTCCGGAATTACAGGAATCTCAGCCTACGATTATCAGTGGGACACAAGCGCAACTTTCAATTCTCCTGTTTCTTATTACGGTTCCATTAGTGGCTCATCTGCATATACCTTTCAGCTTCGCTTTGGAGCAAAATACCATTGGCGGGTAAGGGCAAGGCATGGAGCAGATACTACTCAGTGGTCAGCCGTTTGGAACTTCTCAACCATTGCTTTTCCTGTTCAACTTTCACCAGTCAATGGCTCCATCAACCTCAGTCTGAACCCAAGCATTGACTGGGCAAGTTTAATTGGCATTTCAGGTTACCAGTACAGATACAGTCCAAGTAACAATTTCGTCAATGCGAATCCCATCACAACAGGCACAACCTCGCAGGCAAATCTGGTAAACCTGCTATACGGAACAAGCTATTTCTGGCAAGTTCGCGCCCTGCATGGTGCAGACACATCGGATTGGAGTAGTGCATGGTCTTTCACCACGCTCTACCAGATTTCATCAGCTCCTTTATTGCTTAGTCCCGCAAATTCCGCGCTTAATGTTCCTTTTACAGGGACATCCCTGCAATGGTCATCGGTAGCAACGGCCACCTTTTACGAATACCTTCTGGATGATGAGCAGTCCTTCAGTTCTGCGGTAAGCGGAACTGAAACCTTGACCTCAGCGAGCACTGGCGATCTTATGCCAGGCACAACCTATTATTGGAAAGTTCGGGCTGGAAATGGTTCAGGTTTTTCGGCCTGGTCAGAGGTTCGGTCTTTTAACACCGGAGTGGCTACAAAAATCCTTGAAAACGAATCAAAATCACGTTTGAAAATTGTTCCAAATCCTTCAGAAGGACTAATTCAGCTTTCATTGGATGGGAAGCCAATTCAGGAAAATTCGCTTGTTGAAATTTTCTCTCTGCAGGGAAAATTGGTTCAAAGATTTGAAGTGCAGAATCCAGCATCTTCAACAGACCTTAGAAATCTGGTAAAAGGAATTTACCGGATCCAGATTTTTACCGAAGGAAAGGTTTATAGCGAGAAGTTGATTATCCGCTAAAAGAATTCTGTAAATGTAAAACGATTTTCAAACCAACCGAGATTTCAGAATTCAATATGATTAAGGCCGCCATTCTTACCATCGGTGATGAAATTTTACTTGGTGAAATTACCGACACCAATTCCGTGTGGATTGCCCGGAAACTGGTAGAAAATGGCATCGACCCAATCCTGCGGATAAGTGTGGGAGACGATCGATTAAAAATCAAGGATGCACTTGAATTTGCTTCCGCATCTTGTGAGATTCTCATCATTACTGGTGGCCTTGGGCCGACTAAAGATGATATTACAAAATCCTGTCTGGCAGAATTCTTTGGTAGCAGCATTTCAGAAAATCCAATTGCCCTTGCTTCTCTTGAGGAAAAACTTAGGATAAGAGGACGAGAAATGAATGCCCTCGTAAGAACCCAGGCGCAACATCCCGACAAGGCTGCACTTCTCGAAAATAAAGTAGGAACCGCGCCAGGCATTTGGTTTACCGAAGCCAAATTGAATTGTTTTGCCCTTCCCGGAGTTCCGTATGAAATGAAGCAAATTTTCGAAGATTCCGTTTTACCTGAAATCAAAAAAATTGCAGGAACCAGCATAATCATCCACAAATATTTTCGAACTGCCTGTATTCCGGAAACACAACTTGCCGAACGGCTTGCTCAATTGGAAGATTCTATGCCCGAGAACCAAAAGCTCGCCTACCTGCCTTCGGGAGGAGAAGTGAAATTGAGGCTTACTGGAAGGGGAACAAATGAAACGGAGGTTCGATCGGAATTGGCGAGAATTGGTAATCAGATTTGCACCTCCCTTGGGAATGATATTTATGCGACAGAAGACATAGAACTTGCATCAGTAGTTGCAAAAATTCTGGGCGACAACGATATGTTTCTCCACATTTCAGACAAGTACATCGGTGGAGTATTGAAGTCAAGCCTATACCAAACAGAAATATTTCTTTCGATGCCTGAATTATTGCCCGAAAATGGTTCTGGGTTTTCCATTGAAATTCTATGGCCTGAAATAGAAAAAGTAGCCGAAATCAAGCTTATTAAGATTCAGGATGGCATTCAAATTGGTGAATGGAAAGAAATTGTTCGTCCTTTTGGCGTGATCAATGTATTTCAGAACATGCTTCGCCTGCGGGGTCTTGACATGATTCGACGACAAATCCTATTTCTTTAAAAAAAGCGGTCGCAATGACCGCCAATATTTCATAAAATTGCACTCTTAAATTTACACCGGAGACACCAAAAAAATTACAGGAACAGAATTATGGCGCAGGTACAAATGGTAATGCCCAAAATGGGCGAAAGTATCATGGAAGGAACCATCCTCAGCTGGCTCAAAAAAGTTGGGGATAAAATCGAACAGGACGAATCCATTCTGGAGGTGGCTACTGATAAAGTAGATACTGAAGTGCCTTCCACCCATGCCGGGGTTATCCTGGAAATACTGGTTAAAGAGGGAGATGTTGTACCAATCGGCAAACCAATTCTGGTAATTGAAACCGAAGCCGGGGCTGCAAAACCTGCCATGGTTTCCACCCCAGCAGCTGAAGCCTCCATTCCGGCTCAGGCGTCTAAGCAGGCCGAAGTTGTGGTAGCTGCTTCCGTAACTATTTCAAGTAATGGAAGCTCAATTGGAAATTCAGACCGCTTTTATTCACCGCTTGTAAAAAATATTGCCAAGGAAGAAGGAATTCACCTTGGCGAACTGGATGCACTTCCTGGCTCCGGTAAAGACAACCGTTTTACAAAAGCGGATTTGGTTCAATATTTAGACAACAGGAAAACTGCTCCTGCGGCACCTAGTGCAACGATAAGTCCTTCGGCACCTGCCATTAAAACATCTTCCGTTTCCGGCTCATTCGACATTGTGGAAATGGATCGCATGCGTAAAATGATTGCCCAGCGCATGGTAGATAGTGTGCGAATTTCGCCGCATGTAACTTCATTTGTTGAAGCTGATGTGACCAATCTGGCCATCTGGCGAAACAACATGAAAGGTGAATTCCAGAAAAAATACAACCAGGCACTCACCTTCACTCCTATTTTTCTGGAGGCTGTCATTAAAGCTTTGAGGGATTATCCGATGATGAATGCATCTGTGGATGGAGATCGCATCATTGTAAAAAAAGACATCAACATCGGATTGGCGGTAGCTCTTCCCAATGGCAATTTGATTGTTCCAAACATCAAACAAGCCGACAGATACAACCTTCTCGGCTTAACCGAGCAGGTAAACGATCTTGCAAAAAGAGCCCGGGAAAACAAACTAAGTCCGGATGACCTGAGCGACGGAACCTACACTGTATCCAATGTCGGGTCTTTTGGAAATGTAATGGGAACTCCCATCATCATGCAACCTCAAATCGGCATTCTTGCTTTGGGTGCTGTGCGTAAAAAACCAGCAGTAATCGAAACGCCTCAAGGAGATGTAATCGGTGTTCGACAAATGATGTTCCTTTCACATAGCTACGACCACCGCGTGGTAGATGGCTCATTGGGTGGAATGTTTGTACGAAGAGTGGCCGACTATTTGGAAGCCTTCGAAATTGACAGGAAGTTGTAAGCTTCCTTCGCCGAAAATAAAAAAAGCCTTTCCAATTGAGAAAGGCTTTTTTGTAAGGCTTATCTAGACCCAAAAAGAAAGGGCTGCCATTTACGGCAGCCCTTTCTTTTAAAAGTTGATGAATATTACTTCACAAACTTGATAACATCGCGAGAAACGGAAGTTTCTACGCTAAGCAAATAAACACCAGTTGAAAGACCTTGAATTGGAAGTTCAAGATCAACATTGCTCCAGATTTCAGATTCAATATTTGTGCTGAAAAGAACCCTTCCAAGATTGTCCGTAACCTTCGCAACGCCATTTGATGATGCCATACTGAAGCTCGCAACATTCCCATTCAGCTGAAGAGAAGTAAGCTCATCAGGTACATTATTTACATCTCCAGAAATCGGTGTAGAAATGGCCATTCTTGCGTTAGAGCCACCACAATTTGCACCTCCTGAGCCAGGTGCTGATGAATTGAGTGAAATCGCCCCATCCAAGTCAAAACCATCGGCAGAGCCATTAAATCGAAGCCTGTCCGAAACATCCTTAAACTTAATGTAACCAATTCCTGAATTTACTGCACCTAAATCAATTGTGCCATCCAAACACAAAATGCCAAGGTTATTCCAATTCTGGCCATCATAAGAAACAGAAACCTCTACCTTCTCAGGATAAGAATTGCAAGATGGATTTCCAAAGGATGTTTCAATAACCCTGATATCTGCTCCAGCCTGATCAAAGACTGAATAACCAAATTTATAACAGGCATCACCACCAAAACCTAATGAATAAAAATTATAGGTATCATTTTGTTGAGGTGTTCCAAGTGCCTTGTTAAAATCGTTACGGATTGCCGGAATGATTTTATTGTTATTTTGCTTACCCTGAACGCCGCCACAATATGTAACCAAACCAGGACCAAAAAGTACAGTCGGTGTCAAGGAAGGACTCGGACTGAAACCGTTTAGAACCCGAATTCCATCCAGGTCAAAAGCATCTTCGCTGTTTTCTGGATTGGTTGCATCCTGGATACGGAAATACTGAGCCCAAGGCAAAGCACCTAAATCAAATGAACCATTATACACCGATAGACCAAGGTAAATAAAATTAGCTCCGTCCTGAGATGCATAAACATGGGCTCTTTCTCCGCTTGGGTATTGAGATGGATTCCCCCAAGTTGTTTCGTAAACGGTGATATCATTTCCAGGACCATTAAGCACTGGATAGTTTGCTTTTAATGTAATAAAACCGCGATATCCAAGAGAAAAGAAATTTATAGGGCCTTGAACATCAGTCATTTCCGGTCTGGTTGCATTTTCAGGATTTGATCGTTCCATGGAAACGACGCCACCATTCCTGGTAGGACCCTGCTGATAACAAATTACGGAGAACTCATTTGCATCTAAAACTGTAAGGTTTAATGCAACCACAGAATCACAACCTAATCGAGAGAATAGTGTTGCAAAATAAACGCCTGATGAACTGAGCGTTTGACCATTAAATACATAGGTACCTCCGGCTGGAATAGAGGCTGAAATGGATGTTTCCTTAAAGCAATTCACTACTTTAATAACCTTGTTGCATTTGGCTTCATAACAATACTTGTCGGAAGTAGTAAAGGATATTGGGTAAACACCAAGCTGGCTACTCAATGGAGTCCATGAGAACGAACCATCAACTCCGTTTCCACTAGAAGCTACCTCTGTAACAAACTGAGCACCCGAAGGTAAGCCCTTAGCCGTAAGTTTAACTACCTGATCTTCATCTGGATCATTTCCACTTACAGAAAAACTCTTATTGCTATTCGCAATTATCCGAATGGTGTCCAATGGATTACAACCAATTGAGGAAGTAATGGACGGCAGCTGGTTGGTGTAAATATCACACGATTTAATGGTGATGTCATTCAACAAGGGGGTGGTACTTACCAAGGCCTGGCGGAACAAAGAAACACGCATTTCAACATACCGGCCAGTCACACCAGAACAGCAAAATTCCTCCCTGTTTTGTACAGTAATGAATGCTTTTTCAGCCAAAGTAAGAAGCTGATCTGAGGCCCGAACTTCTACTTTTATACCTGTTTGATCTGGAGTTACTGCATTCCACTCAACCTCTCCCCATTTACGACCTGCTTCCTGACCATCATGCACAACAGTCCATGAACCAGAAGGAACTGTGCAATTCAGCACCACAAATCCGGTCATATCTGAATAGGTGTA
>CANETC010000169.1 GCA_947441055.1 Cytophagaceae bacterium
GCAAGCCTCTCTATTTTCTCCCCTTTTCTTGCTGACTTCTCTGCGCCCGCCCCGAATTGGGAGTGCAAATGTCCGACTTTTTTCTTCCCCCGCAAGTCCTTACACCAAAAAAAATGAAAAAAGTTTTAAAAGCACTGATTATCAATGATAAAAAATTTCACACAATTAATTTCAGACCGATAATTGAAGAAAACGGCAGTTCAAAACGAGTGCTCCAGCATTTTTGCATTAACTGTTTTTCGCTTGAAATCTGAATAATAAGGACTGTAAATATCCAAGGCAGCGTTCTTTTCACCTGAAGTCATTCACTTTAAACCTCCTATTCAGAAATCTAAACTTTACACCAAAGCCAAAAAACTTAAAATCCTGATTTAGATTTAGCTGGAAAGCTTTTTGCGGTCTCCGCCCACAAGTGGTCGGACAAGTACCGCCCATTTATGGTCAGGCGGACTGGACTCCCTGCCTGCGTAACGAAGTCAGGCAGGGAACCCGTGCGACCTCCCAATTACTTTTTCTATAAACCGTTTCCCGGCTGCTGTTTTTAAATATTTCTCCCTTAGCCGGCCAGATGCAAAATCAGAAGAATCCTCCTTGTAAATTAAAACCCAAGGAATATGCCCGGAAGTGAATTTTGAGCTTCCTGAGTTGTGATCCTTTAGCCTTCGCGACAAGTCGCTTGTCATCCCAACATAGTGCTTTCCGCTGGACGCACTTTTCAATACATAAACTGAAACTGCCAAAAAACGAAAAAGCTCCACATTTCTGTGAAGCTTTTTGCGGTCCGGACGGGACTCGAACCCGCGACCTCCGCCGTGACAGGGCGGCATTCTAACCAACTGAACTACCGGACCTTTTTCGATTGGGGTGCAAATATGTGGTTTCGTAATTAGGTGTCCAAAAAAATCAGAAGAAAAATTAAAAAAAGAGGCCCCAAAATGGAGCCTCTTGTATATGAGTCGAATACGAATCAATTTTTTCGTTTCTGGTATGCTCCAAGAATCTGAACTAGATTCTGGTCTTTCACTTCCCGAAGTGGCGAAATCTCAGTTTTTGAAGGCTCAAGCACAAAGAAACGCCCATCATATGCCAAATATAACTGCTTCTCATTGTGTTGATTAAGCTCGAGAACCTCATACAACTTCTCGTTAAAATCTGCATACAACACCAATTTGCCTTCAGAAAACTGATAGTGAAACTTATCCTTGTTGTCACGCTTGATTACAACCTCTGGCTGTATCGTTTCAGGGGCAGTCATGGCAGAAATACCATCCTCTGGTTGTGACATATCCCGAGATGTTTCTGGCTGAGCAGCCTTCAATCCAGGCTCTAATGCCTCAGCTTCTGGCTGAAATGAATTTTTAATCGTTTTAGGATTTCCACTTTGAACCGAAGTATTTATAGTTCGATCCAGTTCTTTGGAGCCTGATACCAAGGGCTCGGGATTTAAAGCAAGCGCTTCAGCATCAGATCCTTCAAATTTATTTTGAGAACCTGTTTGAGCAGGAATTGATTTTTTAAATTCAACTTCTGGCTGATTTTTTGGTGCAGGGACAACTAA
The DNA here is from genome assembly GCA_947441055.1 of Cytophagaceae bacterium. Lineage (GTDB taxonomy): Bacteria > Bacteroidota > Bacteroidia > Cytophagales > Flexibacteraceae > CAMDMI01. The sequence goes on from CANETC010000169.1 coordinate 1,559, forward strand.
ATTTTGATGAACTTCCTGAACCAATTTAACAGGCTCCGGCGCTTTTCCCTGCTGATAATAATAGTACGTACCCAAGGAAGCAACGCCAATTCCGGCTGAAATTGCAGCAATGCGGGCAAACTCCATAAGTCCAGTAGACCAAAGGGATATGTTTACATTCTGCAGGCCGGATTTTAAGGCCAAAATGCGTTCCTGACGGATTGCACCAATCAGGGCTTCCTGCCTACGCACTTCCTCGTGCAATTCTGCATCATCGTGCATACGGCGCTCGAATCCAGACCTATCCAAATCCGTCATTTCCTGACGAAGATAAGTCTCAATCTGCTGCTGTATGCTGTCGTCGGTGTATTTCATTTCTATTTTCTAATCCTGAAAATCGCTTGGTCTGTAGTTCACTTTTACGAGCTTGTCAAGCTCTGACTTGCACTTGTATTTTTTTGTCTTGGCGGTATCTGCATTGGCAAATCCCATTTCCTTGGCAAGATCGACCATCGACAACTGATCGAAATAATACAGCGTCAGGATTTTCCGGCAGGTTTCACTTAAGGACTTCAGGCATTTTTGGATGACATCCACTTTTTCCTGTCGTTCCCATTCGGGTAGCGAAACTCCTTCCTTCATCTCTCCAGAGTTCCTCAGCTTCCTATCTAGTTCTTTGCGCCAAAGGTTTTGGGCAACGCTGAACAGGTAGGTCGAAATCTTTGAAGTAAGTACAAGGCGATTGCCCCGAACTTTCTCCCAGAAAACGATGAGTGCATCCTGAAAGACATCCTTCGCCTCGTCCTCCGTACCAGAATTGTGCATGATGAGTTTTACAACCATCCTGTAGTTTTTCCGATACAAAAATTCCAAGGCCTTCTCGTCGCCTGACTTGATAAGTTCGACAACTTTTTCATCTGTCATACAACGAGACTCTTGGCTTGTATACAGTTGAAGGTGGTCATGGTAACCTCAATTGTCAGATATATTTTCGGCCATATGCATAACACTATACCCGATCTACATTTCTGCCATTATTCTGAAAGCTTCTTCCAGATAATGGTCCTTCGAAATCCTTTGAATAAATCCCCTCTCAACTTCTTCGCGGGCTGGATTCGACTTATTCAATTCGATGTTGGTTTTCAAGGATGCCGCCTTAAATCCTGGAATGGCTTTGTTGAAAGACTCTGATTTTTCATCTGAATCCTTGAAAGAGGCCTGATTGGCCTGATAGGTTTTTAAATCCAAAGGATAAGTCGAGGCATCCTGCCTTTGCTTTAATTTGGATGCCTCAGAAAATATATTCTGAAAATATGGACTGTTGCTCATTCGGTTCTTGGTCTTTGTGCGAAGTCTTGCGATGTCGCTTTTCTTGTTCCAGCGCTGATATTTTGCAGGGATGGTTTGATCCCACGGCATAACAAAATCCAGCTCCTTCTCCCCTACTTCAATTTTTTCATACACATCAGGCAAAATGATATCTGGTGTAACACCGCGAAGCTGAGTTGCACCACCGTTAATCCTGTAAAATTTCTGTGTCGTAAGTTTAACGGTACCCGATGGCCTTTCGCCTCCAAAATTTAGATTGGACATACCACCGCTCAAATCAGTCATTTTCTGAACCGTCCCTTTCCCGTATGTCTGGGCACTGCCAACAATCACAGCGCGGCCATAATCCTGCATGGCAGCCGCTAGAATTTCTGATGCTGAAGCCGAAAAGAAATTGGTCATGATGAGCAGTTTGCCATCGAAATCAACACCCGGATTCCTGTCGTCCAAGACCCAGGGCGCACTCTCTCGGGTTTTCACTTGCACAATCGGGCCTTCATCAATAAACAATCCCCCAATTTTCACCACATCCTGCAAAGAGCCACCACCGTTGCTTCTTAAATCAAGAATAATCTGATTGATTCCGTCCGACTTAAGTTTGGTAATTTCTTTTTTCATATCGTCGTAGCAATTGCGTCCACCACGATTCTGGCTGAAATCTGCGTAAAACGCCGGCAGGTAAATATATCCGAACCTGCCCTTCACATTGCCGTGTTCAAGAATGGCTGATTTTGCATAAGTTTCTTCAAGCACAACCACATCCCGCACAATTGGAATCACCACAATTGAGCCATCGGGCTTTCTAATTGTAAGTTTAACGGTGGTTCCTTTTTTACCGCGGATCAGTTTAATGGCATCATCCACTTTCATGTTCACCACATCGACAGGATCTCCATCTCCCTGGGCAACTTTTAGGAAAACATCATCCACTTTAAGCTGGCCTTGTTTCCAGGAAGCAGATCCGGGAATGATGTTGGCCACTTTGATAAAACCGTCGCGCTGTGAAAGAGTAGCACCAATTCCTTCAAACTGGCCGGTAAATTGAATATCGAAATTCTCTTTTTCTTTCGGTGTTTCGTAGTCGGTATGCGGATCATAGCACCTGGCTATGGAATTTAAATAATCTGCAAACTGGTCTTCCTCAGAAGTTTCCATCAAACGCTTAAAAAAGTCCTTATAGTTTTTCAAGGTTTTTTCACGCGCGGAGATTTCAAGTTCTTCAACTGTCTTCACCTTGATTACCGTGTCTTTTCTCGCTTTCGCTTTGTCCTGAATTTCGATCTCAAGGGCAACTGAACTCACAACCAGGTAGCGGAAATAATCCTGCCACTCGCGAAGCATGACCGTGGTGTCAGCCGGATACTGGCGTTTTTCAGGGTCTGTTTCAATTGTTCCGCCTGCACTTAAATCGATTGGTTTAGAAAGATAAGCTTCATACATGCGCGAAACCGAATTAAGTCGCTGTCTGTAAGTACCATTCACCAAATTGTAAAAGCCAAAAGATTCTTTTAGAATGTCATCGTCGATGCTGTTTTCAAGCTTACGAAATCCAGCAAAATCCTGAAGTGTAAAAAACCGCTTCTGAAAATCCAGCGTTTTAAGGTAGGATTGAAATATTTTTACAGATGTGTTGTCATTAAACGAAAGTGGCTGGTAATGTTCGCTTTCCAGCGTGTTTACTACAGCCTTCAACAGAACCTTTCTTTTGGAATTATCGTCTTGCGGGGAAAAACAAGAGGATACAAACAGGATGCTGTAAAGCGGGATGAATAAGAGAATCCTTTTCAAAGTATTAAATAAATTTTGGACAAGATAAAAGCGATAAACCTGCATTCAAATGGATTAAAGGATAAAAGCAGAATTCAATTGTAAGAATGGCAAAAAATCCAGAAAATTCTGATTCTTCTGGCCCTATGCCAATTGAAAGCAGTTGGTAAAAGAAGCATTTTTTTGAATTGTTCCTTAAATAAAATCCACTCAGACCTTTAGAAAAGTTCTTTTAAACGCCCGCTCACGCGCTGGAGGTCGGCTAATGTGAGATTACTTCCAGATGGAAGACAAAGGCCAGTTTCAAACAAGTACTCCGCAATTCCACTACTGAAAAATGGATAATCTGAAAAAATAGGCTGCATATGCATTGGCTTCCACAAAGGTCTGCTTTCAATGTTGTCTTTTTCGAGATGGATCCGAATGTCTTCTCTGCTTATTCCGCCACTTTTTTCATCATCAACCAAAATACAAGTAAGCCAGCGATTTGAAAATGCGCCTTCTGGTTCTGGCAAAAACGAAATACCGGGTAAGGTGCCAAGTTCTTGTTGATAATAACTGTGATTTTCACGACGCTTCTGTATTCGTTCGGGCAAAACTTCCATTTGACCGCGGCCAATGCCGGCAAGCACATTGCTCATTCTGTAATTGTATCCAATTTGAGAATGCTGGTAATGTGGCGCCGGATCCCTGGCCTGGGTTGAAAGAAATCTAGCTTTCTGAATTGCATCCGCATTATCGGAAACAAGAGCCCCACCTCCGGAAGTCGTAATGATTTTATTCCCATTAAAAGAAAGAACCCCAAAATCTCCGAAAGTACCCATGGCCTTTCCTTTCCAGGTGCTACCCAGCGCTTCTGCAGCATCTTCAATTAAGACCATTTGAAACTCTCTGCAAATTTCCAGAAAAGCTTCCATCGGTGCCGGCATTCCATAAAGATGCACCAGAACCAGAACTTTTGGTTTTTTCCCCTGAGATTGAAGTTCTAAAATCGCCTTTCTGGCAAGATCTGGATCCATATTCCAGCTTGTAGTTTCCGAATCGATAAAAACAGGAATGGCGCCCTGATAAACAATCGGATTGGCTGAAGCAGAAAATGTAAAGGAAGAGCAAAGTACATAATCGCCCAAGCCAACTTCCGCCTGAATTAGGGCAAGGTGCAAGGCTGAAGTTCCAGAACTAAGGGCAGCTGCATGACCAACACCAAGGTAATCCTGAAGTTGTTTTTCAAAACCATCTACATGTGGACCAAGTGGTGCAATCCAATTGGTGTCAAAGGCCTGA
>CANETC010000170.1 GCA_947441055.1 Cytophagaceae bacterium
GGTATCAGGTGTTTACTTCCTCACTGTTAACAGTGGAGTTGCCAAAGAGACCGTGAAGTTTGTAAAGAAATAATTTCAACCAAAGGTTTACAAAAGAAAGGCCACCGGAAACGGTGGCCTTTCTTTTTGCATTTTATTGGACGCTTAAATGCGTTTTAATTCAGCTTAAATCCCTAAAACCAAAAACTTTCAAAAGCTGAAATTTATCTTGGACTTCCAATCTTCACTAAAAGCCTGGTCAGGAATTGAAACCAAGAGTAATTATCCTAATTGATGTTTGATTCTACCTCCTGCAATTTCTGAACCCGAAGGCTGAATTCAATTTCGTCCTTTAGGAATTCAGATGTATATCCCTTTTTAGACGCTACCACTTCTTCCGGAGTTCCTTCTGCGATGATGATTCCACCTGCTTGACCACCTTCCGGACCCATATCAACGATATGGTCTGATACCTTTATTACATCCAGGTTGTGCTCAATAATGAGTACCGTATTGCCCCTGTCAACCAATTTATTCAGCACATTCAACAGATGCTGAATGTCGGAAAAATGGAGGCCTGTAGTAGGCTCATCAAGAATATAAAGGGTTTTTCCTGTGTCTTTTTTGGAAAGTTCAGTCGCCAGTTTTACCCTTTGTGCTTCACCGCCTGAAAGCGTCGTAGCATGCTGACCAAGAGATACATAACCCAAGCCAACATCTTCAAGGGTTTTAATTTTGCGTAGGATGGCTGGCTGTTTTTCGAAGAACTCTACGGCCTGTGAAACTGTCATATCCAGAACATCGGCTATTGATTTGCCTTTAAAACGCACCTCGAGGGTTTCCCGGTTGTATCTTTTTCCTTTGCAAGTCTCACATATGACCGAAACATCTGGGAGAAATTCCATTTCAATTACCTTCAAACCTCCGCCTTCACAATCCTCGCAGCGGCCTCCTTTTACATTGAATGAAAATCTTCCGGGTTTATAGCCACGGATTTTAGATTCATTTAATTGTGTAAAAAGGCTTCGAATGTCAGAGAAAACACCAGTGTAAGTTGCTGGGTTTGATCTTGGTGTCCGCCCAATTGGGGATTGGTCAACCTCAATTACTTTGTCAAGGTTTTCGATTCCTTCATGGCTTTTATAGGGTAGTGGTACTCGTTTTGCCCTAAAGAAGAATTGATTTAAAATGGGGTAAAGTGTTTCATGAATGAGGGAGGATTTGCCCGAACCAGATACACCTGTCACGCTGACCATCTTTCCCAAAGGAAGCCTGAAGTCCACATTTTTTAAGTTGTGTCCGGTGGCGCCCAAAATTGAGAGAAATTTTCCATTGCCTTCTCTTCGTTTGGAAGACATTGGGATGCATTTCTTTCCACTCAGATACTTTGCCGTTTCAGACCCTGATTCCAAAACCTGCTCAGGAGTGCCTTCTGCAACAATATGACCTCCCAATCTTCCTGCGCCTGGCCCAATGTCAATCAGGTGGTCAGCGGCCAGCATCAGGTCCTTGTCGTGCTCCACTACAAGAACTGTATTGCCAATATCCCTGAGATTGCAAAGGGCAGAAATTAGTTTTCTGTTGTCACGCTGGTGAAGTCCAATGGATGGTTCATCCAAAATATAAAGTACCCCAACCAACTGACTTCCAATTTGGGTAGCCAGTCTTATTCTTTGAGCTTCACCACCAGAAAGGCTCTGCATGCTTCTGTCGAGGTTGAGATAATCTAGACCAATTTCAACCATGAATCCAATTCGGCGCCGGATTTCCTTCATTACTTCCTTTGCAATTTGACGACGCCTTTCATCCATTTTTGCTTCAACTCCATTCGCCCAATCGCAAAGTTCCTTTATGTCCATGCTGGTTAGCTGTGCAATGTTTTTTCCGTCAATCCGGAAATGCAAAGAGGAGATTTTTAGTCTTTCTCCTTGGCATTCTCCACATTGGCTTGTCTTTGTATATTCTGCTACCCAGTCGAGTACTTTGTCGGAACTTGATTCAAAATACTTCTGCATGTAATTCGACAAGCCCTCATATTTCACTTCATATTCCCTGCCATATTTTTCGGAATTTACAGTCAAAGGCTCTTCAGTACCGAACAGTACCTTGGCCAATACTTCCTCTGGCAAGTCTTTTATTGGCGTTGCGATGTTATGTCCTTCCAGTTTTAAAAGGGCATTCAATTGGTGAAAAACCCAAATATCCCGGTATTCGCCCAGCGGCGCGAGTCCACCTCTGGAGATGCTAAGTTCCCTGTCTGGAATTACAGCATGCAGGTCAATGGTTTCAATTTTGCCAAGTCCATTGCAAACCGGGCAAGCGCCATAAGGCGAATTGAAAGAGAAATTGTTGGGTGCAGGCTCATCGTATGCAATGCCTGAGCTGGGGCACATAAGAAAGCGTGAAAAATGGCGAACTGTTTCCCCGCTTTGAACCATGATGACACCCTTTCCCAATTTCATCGCCGTCTGAACAGATTGAGAAATTCGGGTTCTGTCTTCTGATTTTACTTTGATTCGGTCAACCACGATTTCAATGTCGTGCACTTTGTAGCGGTCAACTTGCATCCTTGGGACAATGTCCATCACTTCGCCATCCACACGGACTTTGGCATATCCCCACTTGCGCCATGTGACAAAATCTTCCCTGTAGTGCCCTTTTCGTCCCTTTACTACGGGCGCCAACAAGAGGATTGCCTGGCCTTCAAGCTCTTCAAGGATTGTATTAATAACCTGATCCTCAGATTGTCGGATCATTTTTTCGCCGGTTACATAAGAAAATGCTTCTCCTGCTCTTGCATAAAGCAAGCGGAGGTAGTCATAAATTTCTGTTACGGTTCCTACAGTTGACCGTGGATTTCGGCTGGTTGTTTTTTGCTCGATTGAAATAACTGGGGAAAGGCCGTCAATCTTCTCAACATCCGGCCGTTTCATTTCACCCATAAAGCTCCTGGCATAAGCTGAAAAGCTCTCCATATAGCGACGCTGGCCTTCTGCATAAATTGTATCAAAAGCCAGAGATGATTTTCCGGAACCAGAAATCCCAGTTATTACGGTGAGTTTTTCCCTTGGAATGCGAAGGCTGATGTGCTTTAGATTGTGCTCGCTGGCACCAAAAATCTCTATATAGTTTCTTTCACCTGGAAGGGTTTCTTCGAGAGAATGGGCAATGTCTTTGCTGAGCGTCATGGATTAGGGCTGGAATTAACCAAACCCCAAAAATGCAATTTTTATCGCGGATTTTTGGTGCTGAATCCAGAATACAGCTGATCTTCTTTAGCGTTTGTCGGGCATCAAAAGAAATCGAAGAACTCCAGGCATTCTTGCCTTCCATGCCATTTCAGAATGACTGGCCCCTTGGTCAACAATGCTTAGAAAATCTTTCTTCCCATATCCTTTGAGCCGGAGGATAAGATTGGCTTCTGCCTGGTATTTTGGGTAAAGGCTATCCAATCCAATGCTTCCACAATCAAAATACAATCGATTTTGTCCGGCTTTTGGGCACTTGTTTTCTAAATATCTCAGGAATGTATCGGGGATAGGATTTTCTTTTGTTTTGAATATGCCTGGCCAATGGGTGGAAAGACAGGCAGCCGAGCCGAATACATTGGGGTATTCGCAGATCGCATACATCGAAATAAGTCCTCCCATGCTAGAACCGGCGATATAAGTATTTGCACTGTTGCCGAAGGTTCTGTAGTTGATGTCTATGAATGGCTTAAGTTCATTGACAATAAATTTTAGGTAATTGTCGGATGAAGGCTTATTATCCTTCATCGCGCGTTTTGAGTCTCGGTTGGCGAGATCAAGAATTAATTTCTTTCCGGCCTCATCCAACATCATGAAAGGCTTTTCTGGAAAGTACTCTTCATATCGGCTTGCGCCAGCGTTGTGAATGGCAACTACAATGCAACTTTTTCCGCTTTGTCGGCTAATCTCACCAAGTGCATCGTCTACACCCCATTCCTGATGGTTCCAGGTAAAGGTTGTATCGAACAACATTTGACCATCGTGCATGTAAAGCACCGGATATCGAAGTTCAGGATGGCCAGAATAATCGTCTGGAACTAAAATGTCGATGGTTCTTTTGCCAATGTTATTTGATTCAAACTCAGGAATTCGCTGAACTTGTCCCCATGAAACTCTAGGCGCCATCCCTGGGTTGAGATTTTGGCCAATTGATGATTCAATTGAAAAGAGGAAGACAAGCAGAAGTGGAAATAGTTTCATCCTTCTAAAAATCAGAAACTCCAGGTAGCACCTACAGCCGGGAGAATTGGAAGTTGATTGAGGCGCTTGTAGGTAATGCGGTCGAAATAGAAAACATTCTTTCTGTCGTAAGCATTCACAATTGAAAAAACACCTTCTAGTTTGCTGCCACCTTCAAATTTCCAAATTCTACTTATAGAAGCATCAAGTCTGTGGTAATAAGGTTGTCTGCCTTTATTGAAATCGGATTCTGTGCCATAATAAATTCCAAGATTTCCATTTTGGGTATTGATGTCTTGGTTTAAGCCTCCATTCAGGTTCAGGTTTTCATAGAATGCCACTGTTTGGGTGAAAGGAAATCCAGAACCCAGATTCCAACGGAGGTTTAGATCCCATTGTTTTTTCTCTCCAAAATTCCATGTTCCAACCAGATTTACATTGTGCCTGCGGTCGAAAACCGGTGCATAAGTGTTTTGATCGAATCGCCTGTCTACTTTTCCGAAAGAGTAACTTCCTTGCAGCGTAAAGGGTTCTCTGTCGTATTTCACCACAAAATCGATTCCCCTTGCCAGACCAGTTTCTACAATAAATAAGGGTTGTTCAGGAAAAATTCTATTCCGGTTTACATTCACAAAATCATTGAACTGCTTTATGTAGGGCTCAATGGTAATTTCAATGTCATCATTGATGTCGTACTCAACTCCAGCCACATAGTGGGTAGACTTTTGCAAAGGAGATTTTAGTGATGGGTTGTTTGGGTTGGCTGTTACATTTTCATTTTTCCCATACACTTGATTAGGCGAGGAAATGAAGCCCTGAAAAAGCGCAATTACATCACGGTCGCTTTGGGTTGAAACCAGGTTCTGGGAGTAAAATCCAAAAGAGCCTTTCAAGCGAATTTTCTCAGTGAGGAAAAATTTCAAACCTGCCCTAGGTTCCAATCGAAGGGTTCCAAGTGAAGCATAATATTGCATGCGGACATTGGGTTCGAGAATCAGGCGCTTGCTGTAATTCCATTTATACTTCAGGAAGGCAAACATCTCAGCGTTGTTGGCCTCGTAATTTTCTTTTACAAATTTGGGGGTGTAAGTGATGTAATTGGTGTTGTTACTAACAAGGCCAACCCCGTAGCGTAACTCGTTTTTATTCAGAAAATAGGTGAAGTCGAGTCCAAAATTGAGGTTTGATATTTCGGATGTTCTCGGTGCACTTGTTTGTTCATCAATTCGAACATTGTATCCAGAATAAGCCAAATTTCCAGAAATTAGAACCGTTGTGCTGCTGGGTACCAAAATGAAATTGGCACCGGCTCCAGAGGAGTTCCATGAAAATCTACCCAACTTTCCAAGGTCAGCTCCATCTGTAAAATTGAACCCAAATAGGCTGGCTTTGTTGCCATTGTCTCCATGAAATGTGAGCTTTCCATAAGTATCCCGGAATGAAAAGGGGAGGTGTTTCCCACTTTCATTTGCATAAGGATAAATCACAGGGGAGGTTTGTTTCAGGTATGAATTTCGGAATGAACCTAGGAAAGTTATTCCACCACCATTTTTGCCCTTGTAAATCGGACCTTCTAAAATAGCCTTTGCTGAAAATGGGTTCACCCCAATTTTGCCGCCGATTTTATTCTTGTTTCCATCGATGGTTCTCACATCAATCACGGATGAAGTCCGGCCGCCGTATTCGGAAGGGAAAGAGGCTGTATAAACATCTACATTTTTAAGAA
>CANETC010000171.1 GCA_947441055.1 Cytophagaceae bacterium
ATTGATTTTTGATCGGACCGCCGTGCGAATCAATGTAAATCAGGGTATAAACCGAACTTTGCTGAACCCTGCTTCCGGCAAAAAAACAAACCCCGCCCTGATATTCGAATGGAACTATCTGGTCGAAAATTGTAGCCGCAATTTCGCCTTTAAGTGTGCTTTCTATTCCCACTTTTCCATCAGACTCGACCTCATAAATAACTTCATTTTCTCTTTCTGCAAGCACTGAAACCTTCTTAATGGCCTTCACCAATTCTTTGCCACTATCTAAAAGGTAGGTGTACCAAAAGCCATTTTTCTTGACCAGGCAACGAGTTGGATTCCAGTACATGATGTCTTCATATTGGCAGGGAACTACCTGTTTTCCGGTGTTGTCCACAATGCCGGCTTTGTCCTGAATCCGCACAATAAAGAGGTTTTTTGACTTGCCGAAATTCCGGGCTGTGCCACTTAAATTGGAGAGTAGTATTTTTTGTGTGTATGGGTTTAGGATGTAAAGACTTTTTCCCTTGGCCACACAAACAAATTCTTTGCTTACAGATGAAATTCCCGAAAATCCCGGCTTGAGCAGGATTTTTCCACTGGTGTCTGCAAGGCCGTATTTACGCTCCGATTGAATGGAAAGCAGATGCTGATCGATTAGGTTAATTTGGTCCCAGGCGAAAGGCAAAACCTGAATGCCCGTTCTTGAAACCACCGATTTTTTACCCAAAGAATCACTTAAAGAAATAAAATAGGATTGTGAACTGCCTTTTTCACTTACAATTCGCAACAACTCAGGCTGCTTATTTCCGGAATATGCGATCTCCTTTCCAGAGTCAAAAACCAAATAATTTCGGTTTCCTTTTCGTCCAATACATGTGTTGCCATAAAACTGGCTAAGGCTGTCGAAGCTGAAATCTCCAATTGATTTTCCTTGACGGCTGAGCATTCCAAATTTCCCTCCTGATTTTACGATCGCGGTATTGCCAACAATGTTTACCCGCTCGAAATCAGTTCCAATTTGATTTCCATTGCTGTCAACCAGACTTATTATTCCATTATTCTCAATTTGAAGGCCCCAAGCACATTCAGTAAATGTGGATTCAGCGCTGCTTTTTAATGGGGAAATCTTATTTTGACATATATAAAAAGCTTTATCTCCTTCGAAAAGCAATAAGCGATTGCTGCCTATTTTCTGGATTTTACTGTATCTGAAATTTGGTTTAGGAACTTCATTTTCAAGGCTTCGGAGGATTTCGGTTTCGGAAATCAAACCGATTTTTTTGCCCATGCGCAGCGCCAGGAAATTTCCCGAAGGAATTATTTCATCCACACCGGGCATTTCTATGCTTTGCCCTTTGCTGGTAAAAAGAAATTGTCTGCTGCCCTGCTGAATAGAAAGCAGATTTGAATTGATGCTTCGGATGCTTTCATACCTAAGATCTAAAATTACATAACCTGAAAGACTTACCAGGCCTTCCTTTCCAGCCTTGAAAACTTTAATAATTCCATCCTGAAACCATTCTGCGTCATCATAATCTCCCTCTGAAACCGGGAATGAATCCATGCTAAAAACAGCTACCCGGTTTTTCTGGAAGGCTTTCAGGAAGTTGATGTTGGCTACCTCACAACGCGCCTCCGCCGGAATGGAGTCGAATCTGGCCCGGATTATAGAATGTCCTTTGATGTCCATCCAGCCAAAACGACCTCTTTCAATGAAAGGAATCAGGTTTAGATTCCGAAGTCTTGCTTGTGCTTCGAAATTCTCAACTGGGAAACCAAGGTATTTTTGGGAAAGCTGGCTTGTGGTAAGATTGGAATTTTCGAGGTAGAAAATCCATTCCCATGCTTTGCTTGTATTGGGGTTTTCGGGGTATTTGCTGATAAACTGGTAATAAGAATCCGGGGAATGCTGGCGGGTGCTGATTTGAAAAATCTTATCGTATGCTTTCAGCGTATATCGGTTGTTGGGATTCTTTTCCAAAAAGACCTCCCAGTCCTGGAGTTTGCCCTTTTTTGCTGAATTCTGGAAAACCATTAACTCGGAAATTTCCTTTGCTGTATTGGCCTCTCCGGCATCCGGATATTTTTCCAAAAACTGCATAAAGGCCTGATAGCTATTTTCTTCCCTTGCTTTTTGAAATGCAAGCGAGGCTCTTTTTACCCTTGCTTCCTCCAGCCTTCTGGATTTGGGAAAGTTCTCTAAAAACCACTGGTAGGCAGATTCGGATTCTAAGTTCTGGGCTTTCGAAAATCCAAGGCTGTCGAGATATTCCTTTCTGGAAAATAATTCAGCGGAGTCAATTCGAAAATTGTCAATCCGCAGGTTTTCGTACCGTTTCTTCCCAGAAGAAGATTCATTCCGAAATTTTTCTATGGCTGTGAGGCAAAAGAAGTAGGCCGAATCCAAACTCAGGGTTTTTTGGTAGGGACTCAGGTAGTAATGAGAAAAAACAAAATCAACGCCGAAATCGTCTTTATGCTTCAGTTTCGCATTATCCAGTGTTTCCCTTGCCTCCGTGAGAGAGCCTTTCTTAATCAGTAAATAGGCTTTTTTAACCGGATTGGCGAAACCAGTAAAATGAAGAAAAAGCAAAACCAGCAGAATCGGGGTTCTGTGCCAGGGCCATGCCCGATTGCCTGAAATACAGCTTGGTTTTGGTTGCACCGTGTTTTAAGGTCTGACTGCAATTTTACGCCAAAAAAGTGAATTATGTTTGTCAGAAAGGCATTCTCTGTAATTTGCCTGACCATGGGTTTTGGCCTTTCTTTGCAGAATCAGAATACCACTGAAAATCAAATAGCATCCATGAGCAGCGAAGCAAACGAAGTGCCCGAGAAAAGTCTCAATTTCCTTGAGGAAATCATTGATAATGATTTAAAAGCGGGAAAGCACAAAACCATATTGACACGCTTTCCACCTGAACCAAATGGGTATCTTCATATCGGACATGCCTCCAGCATTTGCCTCAATTTTGGACTTGCCAAAAGGTTTGGTGGTGGTACAAATCTGCGCTTTGATGACACCAATCCTGCTACAGAAGAAACGGAATATGTAAACAGCATTAAGGCCGATGTGCGCTGGCTGGGTTTTGAATGGACCAACGAATTTTATGCGAGTGATTATTTTCCGCAGCTCTACGCATTTGCTGAAAAGTTAATTCAAGATGGTCTTGCTTATGTAGACGACAGCAGGAGCGAAGATATTGCGGCCCAGAAAGGCACACCCACTCAGGCCGGTCATCGCAATCAATTTGCGGAAAGAACAGTGGAAGAAAATCTGCACTTGTTTCGTGAAATGCGCGACGGCAAATACCAGGATGGCGAAAAAGTGCTTCGCGCCAAGATTGATATGACTTCTTCCAATATGCTCATGCGTGATCCCATTCTTTACCGCATCAAGCATGTGCCACACCACCGCACAGGTAGCCAGTGGTGTATTTATCCGATGTACGATTTTGCCCATGGTCAAAGCGACTCCATCGAAAACATCACCCACAGCATTTGCACGCTGGAGTTTGCCCTTCACCGTGAACTTTACGACTGGTTCATCCACAAGTTGGGAATTTTTCCGTCCCACCAATATGAGTTTGCCAGACGCAACCTTACCTATACGGTAATGAGCAAGCGCAAACTATTGCAGCTTGTAAATGAAAAACATGTGAGCGGCTGGGATGACCCGCGCATGCCTACCATCTCAGGAATGCGCCGCCGCGGCTATACACCTGAGGCTATTCGGGATTTTGCCGACAGAATTGGGGTAGGCAAACGCGACAACATTGTGGATGTTGGTGTGCTTGAGTTTTGCGTTCGTGAACATCTCAATAAAATTGCCCTCAGGCGGATGGTGGTTTTTGATCCTCTTAAAGTTGTCATTACAAATTTTCCGGAAGGAAAAACTGAAAGCCTGCCATCTGAAAATAATCCCGAAGATCCGGATGGCGGAACGAGGCCGTTGCCTTTTTCCCGCGAAATTTTGATAGAAAAGGAGGATTTTATGGAATTAGCGCCGAAAAAGTTTTTCAGGCTTGCGCCTGGTCAGATGGTCAGGTTGAAAAGCGCTTACATCATTCGTTGCGATGAAGTTCTCAAAAACGCAGAAGGTGAAATCACAGAATTGCATTGCCATTATTTTCCTGACAGCCGCAGTGGTGAAGATACTTCCGGGCTGAAAGTTCAGGGTACTCTGCATTGGGTAGATGCTGCTTCGGCAGTTCCATGCGAGGTTCGGGAATATGATCGACTTTTTAGTGTGGAAAATCCATCTTCTGAGGAAGGGGATTTCAAGGGCTATATCAACCCGGATTCTTTGAAAATAATAAAGAATGCGATGGCGGAGCCCGCAATTTCAGGTACTGGTGAAGGCCAGCATTTTCAATTTTTACGCAAAGGTTATTTCTGTTCAGATAGAGATAGTAGTCCTGAACACCTTGTGTTTAACCGGACCGTTACCCTGAAAGATACCTGGGCAAAAGAGCAGAAGAAAGCCTAATGGCTTTTTGTCTTGGAAAAAAATGGAAAAGGGGCTTTCTTTGCAGCCCGATTAGATGCACTGCGTAGCTCAGGTGGTTAGAGCACCAGATTGTGGTTCTGGGGGTCGTGGGTTCGAGCCCCATCGCGGTGCCTTAAAAAAAGCCTCTTTCATAAAAAGAGGCTTTTTTATTTGTCTTATCACACCTTACTTTGGGGCCTCAAGCAAATTTTTGAATATGACATTTCCTGAAAATCTGAAATACACCAGCGAACACGAATGGATTCGCATGGAAGGCAATGAAGCTTTTATTGGCGTTACTGATTTCGCGCAAGGCGAGTTGGGCGACATCGTTTATGTAGACATCAATACCGGTGGTCAGGCCATTGCAAAGGATGCCGTTTTTGGTTCTGTTGAAGCCGTAAAAACCGTTTCAGATTTATTCCTCCCGGTGGCTGGAACCATTCTTGAAGTCAACCCGGCTTTGGCTGATGCACCAGAACTTGTGAACTCAGATCCTTATGGTGCTGGATGGATGGTGAAGATTTCCATTTCGGATCCTTCAGAACTTGAAGGTTTGATGGATGCCAATACTTACAAGGCAAGCGTAGGTGCTTAATTTAAATTGAAAACTTTTTCAGGCCGGGCCCAAAAAGTCCGGCTTTTTTTTGGCCTTAACACAGATTTTGTCAGCTTAACATTTTGCGGGTTTTCACTTACTTGCACTTGTTTTGCGGGCACAGGCCCGATTCTTTTTGCATCAAATAAAATCATCATAGTGTAATGGAAATCAATAAGATACTATCGTCCCTGGGAATCGAGCCAGGTCTTCATCATGGCATTTCAACCGGCCTCCAGTGGAAAGCAGGAAGCAGTGGTCACGAATTCTCCATCAACAGCCCAATTGATTCCTCGCCAATCGGAAAGGTAATTGGTGCTTCAGAGGGCGATTTTCAAAATATTCTGGATACTGCCGGCAAAGCATTCCCGATTTGGGCTGCCATCCCTGCCCCTCAACGCGGAGAAATTATTCGTCAGTATGGAGATGTTCTCCGGAAGTATAAGTCTGAGCTGGGTTCACTTGTATCCATTGAGATGGGGAAAATTTATCAGGAAGGACTGGGCGAAGTGCAGGAGATGATCGACATCTGTGATTTTGCAGTTGGTCTTTCCCGTCAGTTGTATGGCCTTTCGATGCACTCTGAAAGAAAAGAACACCGGATGATGGAGCAGTGGCATCCGCTTGGTATTGTTGGCATTATTTCAGCATTCAATTTCCCTGTTGCTGTCTGGGCCTGGAATGCCGCCCTCGCTGCCATTTGCGGAAATGTTTGCATTTGGAAGCCATCTGAAAAAACGCCATTTACTGCCATCGCCTGCCAGAAACTTTTGCAGGATGTACTGAAAGCCAACAACCTGCCGGAAGGAATTTTCTCTTTGGTCATTGGCGATGCTTC
>CANETC010000172.1 GCA_947441055.1 Cytophagaceae bacterium
CATTTGTCTGCATCACGGATTTCGCGGATTTTTGCACAGTATCTGTGCTGAGAGTTAGGCGCAGCCGCTCTCAGGACGATAAATATGTAAGGGACTCTGTCCCGGGATGCCACAACCAATTGTCGGATTTTGTCAGCAATGGTAAATAGCCGCCGGAACGGAGTTCCTGCAATTATTTGTTAATCCTGAGAGTCGGCTTCGCCTAACTCTCAGGATAGGTGGGGTGTTAGGTGTTTCCACCTAACACCATAAGGAACACCAACGAAGGCGGCCCATTTGTCTGCATCACGGATTAATCGGAAGGAGGGATTTCGCGGATTTTTGCACAGTATCTGTGCTGAGAGTTAGGCGCAGCCGCTCTCAGGACGATAAATATGTAAGGGACTCTGTCCCGGGATGCCATCGCCATTTCTCGGATTTTGCCTGAAATTGTAAACCGCCATCGGAACGGGGTTCCTGCAAATATTGGTTAATCCTGAGAGTCGGCTACGCCTAACTCTAAGGATAGGAGTGGTGTCGGTTGTTTCGGTCGGATTGAACCTGTAGGGGCAGAAAATTTTCTGCCCTTACAGGTTCAGTCTTCGGCGAAGCAAGATTCAACTGCGAAGCGCTTTTTTCAAGGCAGTACCTCAGGATAGTAAGCGATGACAACCACCCCAAATCTTTATTGTAAATAGAAATCTGCGGCCGGGATGGGAGGGGCCTGGTGGCTCGGTTTTGCTTGAGGAAATCCGAAATCAAAAACCAGCCACGGAACCCCCGGACAGCCCGATAAGCCGCCCAAATAAAAATATTAGTCCTCCGGATACGGGAGAAAAACGAAGTTGGTGAAGTCGGGGCTTACCACAAATAGGCAGCAAAACTCCTCCGAATCCTTGAAAGTGCCGCTTAGGTTTTGATAACCTTCATCGCTGAGAATGCCGCGTAGAACAAATTCCTCGGCCATGGCAAAGGAGTAATTCCACTCCAGGCCTTCGTCTTCCCGGCTGTGCAGCAGAATGCCAATGGGCTGGGTTTCGCGGCAGAGCACAAACACTGGAAATTTGGAAATGTTCCTTGAAACCATCTGGTAGGCGGCTTCCTTCAGCTGGTCGCAAACTTTTACAAAATCGGCCGAAATGGTGCCAAGGAATTTGCCATTCAGTTCGGGGTCGTTGGCGATAATGTCCTGCATATGTTTGGTTAATTGTCGGAAAGGGGATTTGCGGCTTCGATCCAGATGCCGTCTTCACGGATTAAGCCGATGAGTTCGTCTACAGCTTCGCTGGCGGGCACGGCTTTCTTTACCACATTCTGACCGCGGTAAAGGGCAATTTTATCCCGGCCAACACCCACATAGCCGTAATCGGCGTCGGCCATTTCGCCGGGTCCATTTACAATGCAACCCATAATGCCAATTTTGACTCCTTTCAAGTGGTCGGTGCGCTTGCGGATGATGGCGGTGGTTTCTTGTAAATCGAACAAGGTGCGGCCGCAACTCGGACAGGAGATGTACTCGGTTTTCGACATTCGGGTGCGGGCTGCCTGCAGGATTCCAAAACAAAGCTGGTTGCTTGTCTTGAGTTTTTCCGAGGTGCTGATTTTCTTTTGCTCCCAGTTTACCATGATGCCATCTCCGAGGCCATCCACCAATAAACCACCGGCATCGGTGGCGGTGAAAAGCTGCAGGGCAGATTCGTTTTCTTCTTTGCAGGTAAGGCTGATTACCACCGGAGAATCCAGTTTTTGTTCGATCAGGCCTACAAATGCCCGGCGAAGTGCCGGCATTGCGTGTGCATTTTGCGTGCTAAGGATGAGCACCAGGTTTGGAATTTGCTTGAGCTTTATTCCAAGGTTTTCGTCGATGTCTGTGTCGCTGATTTTTAAAAAGTTCAGCTGCGGATCCCCATTCGGGCTGATCATGTCCAGTTCGCTGATCTGGAAAATGGGATGGGTTCCTGTTTTGTTCTCCAAAGAATTCCAATGGGCAAAATCATAAACCACCCGGCTGCCGTTGGCCACCATAAATGGGATGGTATTGCTGCCGGCATAAAGAAAATCGGCTCCCTGGTCGTCCAAATGCCATTTATCGGTGGCGGGCAGGTAATGGTGTCCGATGGGTTTCAGCTCAGATTTTTCCTGAATCTGGGCATTTGAAACATCGGCCATCACCCTTGGAACATTCTTTCCGCCGAAATTGAACACTTCCTTTGTTTCCCTGCGCAGGTAGGCAAAAGGATTGATTGGATAATGCTGAATGGCTGGAATTGGAGGAACAGCTTTGCGCTTTTCATATCGTTCAGCCAGAATGCGCGCCACCGGAATTTCGAATTCAGGTTCTTCGGTGAGTGAAACCCGGATGGTATCGCCAAGTCCGTCTTCGAGCAGTGTTCCGATGCCCACAGCAGATTTGATGCGGCCGTCCTCGGCTTCGCCGGCTTCGGTTACGCCAAGGTGAAGTGGATAGGGTTTGAGTCCTTCTTCGTCGAGTTTTTGCACCAGCAATCTGTAAGCCTGCACCATAACCTGGGTGTTGCTGGCTTTCATGGAAATTACGGTGTTGTAGTATTTTTCATCCTCACAAATTCGGAGGAACTCCAGGGCAGATTCAACCATTCCAAGCGGTGTATCGCCATAGCGGCTGAGGATTCTGTCTGAAAGCGAGCCGTGGTTGGTGCCGATGCGCATGGCAGTGCCGTATTCTTTGCAGATTTTTACCAATGGCAAAAATTTATCCCGAATCCGGTCTAGTTCGGCGCTGTAGGCCGCATCGGTATAATCTATGTTTTCGAATTTCTTTTTGTCGGCATAATTGCCGGGGTTGATCCTGACTTTTTCCACCAGTCGTGCCGCCATTTCTGCGGCATTGGGGGTGAAGTGTATGTCGGCCACAATGGGCGTATGGTAACCGCGGCTGCGGAGTTCTTTTCGGATAAGCTCTAGGTTGCGGGCTTCCTGCAAGTTGGGGGCTGTGATTCTTACCAGTTCGCAACCAGCCTCAATCATTCTGATGCTTTGGTTTACAGTGCCTTCTGTATCCATGGTGTCTATGGTGGTCATGGATTGCAGGCGGATTGGATGGGCAGAGCCAAGCAGAAGTTCGCCGATGCGTACTTCAACCGTTTTGCGGCGCTTGTATTGGACCAGGCTGGGGCAGTAAGGTAGATTCGACATGAGATTTGCTGGCAAAAATAGTGCTTCCTTTTGAGCTATACATTTCTTTTGAAAGTAAGTGTTGGAAGAAAGGTTTTTGAGGGCTTGAAAATGGTGGAATTTTGGTGGTTGGTTGATTTTAGGGTCAATATTATTTCAGATTCGTGGGGACAGGAACCTTGGCGGTGGGGAAAAATTGATTTTCGATTTAATGTAGGGGCAGACCTGTGTGTCTGCCCTTGACTATAAATTTAGCAGTAGAGACGCAAGCACGATAAATCGTGTAGAGACGCAAGATTCCTGCCACGATATAGCGTGGTTGCGTCTCTACCATACGACAATAACCTTGCCGGCAGAAAAACCTGACGACACGACTAATGCGAACTTCTGACAAAACAAAATCCGTCCAATTTGCTATCATCCTTTCAACAGGGGAATCAGGCGAAACTGAGTCGAAAAAACTCGTGTAATAAAAACTAATTTTTTGTCATAGTACAAAATAAACGGTTTTTAGAAAGATACTATTTCAATTGCTAAAACATATTTTTGAATTGTGTTGAAGTAAAATTTGGAAATAAAATTATGTAATTTATTTTTGCAATTCATAAAACTAAATACCATGAAAATTAATTCAAACATGTTAACACTCGGATTGAGCGTTTTTATGCTCACTGGAAACATCTTTACAGAAGTCTCAGGTGCAAGTTTCAAGAGTGTGCCTGGTTATTTCCGGGTTGAACTTCAGGCAGATAATCTTCCTGAAGTGATTGAGTTGAGCCAGTTTTTGGCTGCAACTGTTACAGTAGGCCAGGGTAATTCTCAACAGGATGTAAGTCTGTTCAAGAAGCTACTTTATGGGGTTAATCCAGCCATTTACATTCGGAATAGCCAGGTAAAAGCTACGCAGGAAACTGGCTGCAAGGTGTTGGATGTGAAGGCATCAGACCTCGATCCCGCCTTGTTTTCTGCCGAATCAATGGCAGACATTGAACTGCTTCGGATTCGCATTAATAGACCTGAAGATTTTTCAGCCAGTTTGAGCAAACAGATTCTGGAAAAGCTTCCATCGCTTAAGTTTGTTTACTTCGACAGTTCCATCGAGCAATCGGCTCAGGGCTTCAACGCCATGATTTCTTCTAATCTGCCACAAACCGTGACAGCTGTTTATGGCATCGTGGTAAACAAATAATCAACTTTTATTAACCTATTTCTTTAAAACCATGAGATATTTCAATATTTTGAAGTTGGCATTTATTGCCATGATATGCGCCATCGTTCGACCTGAAAGTTCCAGCGCACAGGTGAGAATTCCTTTTACTCAGAGAACTTCGGCCTTTACTCCTACCCAATCCATTTACAGCATAAATGGAGATTTTGTCATGATTGGAAATACCAATATGACACTGCAGTTTTATACGGATTTTGACGTTAACAGCAATAATGTAATGATTGCTGTTGATTCAGACAACGATCCCTCTACCTCAAATTCTTCATCTTCCAATCTCGCCTTTTCGAATGAAAACCTCGCTAATCCTTCATGCAGCAGAGTTTTATTTGCAGGCTTGTACTGGACAGCAAGAACCGATGGTTCTCCTTCCGAACTTCAGAAGCGCACTGTAAAATTTCGGGGTCCAGGCCAATCCTCCTATACTACTTATGTTGCATCTCCTAATAACATTCGTTATCCAGGTGATAATGATATGTATGTAGGTTTTACCGAAGTTACTTCTCAGGTACAGCAGCAAGGTCAGGGAAGTTATTCATTAGCTGATATGGCCATTTCTCAAGGCAACGGCGGACCAACCGGTTTCTACGGTGGATGGGGAATGGTTGTGGTTTATGAAAATTCCAAAATGAACAAAAGGGATATTACCGTATTCGACGGATATGCTTATGTTGAAGGTGGTTTAGCGCAATGGGAATTGCCGGTTTCTGGATTTACCACTGCCCTGAACGGCGCAGTAAATACTAAAATTGGTCTAATGGCTGGTGAAGGTGATGTGGGCATCGCCGGTGATAAGTTTGAAATACAGAAATTGAACACCCCTAATTTCAACCTTCTGAATCACGGTGGTAATCAGACTGATAATTTCTTTAATGGTTCCATTTTCACTGGGGGCAATTCTCGCAATCCGCAATTGAACAACAATACAGGTATGGACATCAGCATGTTCAATATCCCGAATCCTTCAAATTCCGTTATTGGAAATGGACAGACAGCTACCACCTTCCGATACAGTTCCACACAGGACACCTACATTATTTATGCCATTTGCATGGCCGTGGATGCGTATGAACCTGTTGTTGAAGGATTTCTGTCCACACTAAATGTGAATGATGTACCCACAACTTCGAGCAACATTACCGTTTTGCCTGGTGACAGAATTCAGTATAAAGTTCAGGTGCGTAACAAGGGGAATGAACCTATCAACAATGCAAGACTCGAAGTGCCTCTTCCGTATGCTGCAATCAGGTATGTTGGAAGTACTGTGAATGTATATGCTCCATTCAGCACATCCAACCTGCCTTATGTAGATGCCACCATTGGTGCAAACGGAACGCTGATCTGGAATTTAGGCACTTTGCCTCTGCCGACTGATCCCAATACACTTCTAGCCGAAATTATTTTCACACTGAAGGTTAGTGAGGATTGTGAATTATTTAGAAACTTCAATTGTTCAGCTC
>CANETC010000173.1 GCA_947441055.1 Cytophagaceae bacterium
CCGACCACATACTCTGATTTAACTTCAGTTTTGCCGGAATTTTTACCTGCGCCAACCTTTCCGTTTTTGCCAGAAGATTTAACGCTGGT
Organism: Cytophagaceae bacterium; assembly: GCA_947441055.1. Taxonomy (GTDB): domain Bacteria; phylum Bacteroidota; class Bacteroidia; order Cytophagales; family Flexibacteraceae; genus CAMDMI01. The sequence continues at coordinate 90 of CANETC010000173.1, forward strand.
TCCGCCAGAAAGACCGGCTCCTTTACCAGATTTTCCGGAAGATGCATTTCCGTTTTTACCAGAAGTTTTACCGCTGGTTCCGCCAGAAAGACTGGCTCCTTTACCAGATTTTCCGGAAGATGCATTTCCGTTTTTGCCCGCAGATTGTCCGTTACTTCCGCCATTAAGTGCTGAGCCTTTGCCAGATTTTCCTGAAGCAGCGTTTCCGTTTTTACCTTCGGATTGTTCGCTGCTTCCATTTGAAATGTCTGAGGATGATTCTTCTCCGTTTCCGGCTGTGTTGTTTCCTTGGGTTCCAGATTCTGAGTCAGCATTACTGCCTTGACCTGATAATCCTTCATTTTCCGGATTCTCTGAACTTCCTTCAAAATCTGAAAGTCCACCTTCACCTGGTGAACAGGCATGAAAGCTTAAGTCATATCCACTGTTTTTGCTGGATTTTGCATTTACAACTAGGTAGTAAATCTGATCCTTTCTAATTACAAATGCCCGGCTCATTGAAGTGCCAGTATCTGAAACATGAAACCCAAGTCTTGCATCGCAGGCAAGTCCGGTACTTCCATCCCCTTGCACTTTACTGAAATTAGAGCGTAGGGCTTTGATAGTTCCCGCTTTCAGGTCTGCAGAAATGCTTTCCTGATTTCCACGGAATAAGACAAAGTCAAGTTCAGTACTTGAATCTTTTGGCTTGATTGTAAATGAGATGGCTGTGTCGCCTTTGCTTGTAATTTTGTACCAGTCAGAATTATCTTCTGCAGAAAACATATGCCTGATTGTGGCTGAATCTGCATTAAATTCTTGATTCATTCCTCCGCCGGTATTGGCACTATCAATTGTTAGGGTGGAGTCTTTTATCGGAAAACCAAGGTCGATTGACCTTGAATTCGAAAAATCGCTGTTTGAAACAATTGGCGGATTTTCTGCTGATTCCTTTTTTTCCTCGGTTTTGCACGAGTAAAGTCCGGAAAAAATGGCCAGACTTGCTAATAAATAAAGACTTTTCAATTTCATATAAAAACAATTCTAATAACCTGTAAGCGATAGGGATGAATTTTTCGCAGGGTAAAATTAGAAAGGGATACTTAAAAAAAAAGTATTCCTAAAAAAATCATTTTTCTAATTAATTGAGATAGACTCAGGCAATTTCGTTCCAATGTGCCTTGGTTTTCAGTATGTCATCAAGGTGGTGTTTGAGCGGCTTATTTTCTTCAGTTGAGAGTGCTGGATCGAGAGAAAGAAAGTCTGCTACCCAGTTGCGAACTTTTTCGAGCAAGGCGGAATCTTCGGCCAAGTTGGTGAGTTTTAGACCGGAAAGTCCGCTTTGTCGGGTTCCGGTGATGTCGCCTGGCCCTCGTAATTTCAGATCTGTTTCGGCGATCTCAAAACCATCGGTTGTCCTGCACATGGTTTCAATTCTCAATCTGCCTTCCCGGCTTAATTTGTAACCGGTCATCAAAATGCAGTAGCTCTGGTATTCTCCCCGGCCAACCCTGCCTCGCAGCTGGTGCATCTGCGTGAGGCCGAATCTTTCCGCATTTTCAATGACCATGATGGAGGCATTGGGCACATTTACACCGACCTCAATTACGGTTGTGGCCACCATAATGCTGGTTTCTCCTTTTACAAAACGGGCCATTTCAAAGTCCTTGTCTGCAGGTTTCATCCGCCCATGAACCATGCTGAGGTGGTATTCTGGAAATGCTCTGGAGATGCTCTCAAATCCATCCATCAGATTGGTGAGGTCCAAAGTTTCTGATTCTTCAATCAAGGGGTATACAATGTAAGCCTGCCTGCCCAGAAGGATTTGTTCCTTGATAAAGCCAAATACACGCATCCTTTGGGATTCCAGTCTGTGGGCTGTTTGGATTTCTATTCTTCCTGCCGGTAGCTCGTCGATGGCTGAAATGTCCAGATCGCTGTATAAGGCCATGGCCAATGTCCGCGGAATTGGAGTGGCTGTCATTACCAGAATATGGGGCAAAATTCCTTCCCGGGTTTTAGACTGAAGGGCAGCTCTCTGGGCAACACCGAAGCGATGTTGTTCGTCGATTACAGCGAGTCCGAGGTTGTTGAATTGAACATAAGCTTCAATCAGGGCATGGGTTCCAATCAAAATGTTGATACTTCCTTCGTCGAGTCCGGCCACAATTTTTTTTCTGGCCGAAGTTTTCGTTGAACCGGTAAGCAGCTCAACCCGGATTCCGATTTTTTCTGCAAGGCCGGATATGCCAATGAAATGTTGGTTGGCCAGAATTTCGGTTGGCGCCATTAAACAAGCCTGATAACCATTGTCAATGGCCATGAGCATGCACAAAAATGCTACAATGGTTTTTCCACTTCCAACATCCCCTTGAATGAGGCGGTTCATTTGCTTGCCTGAAACCAAATCCGACCTAATTTCTTTCACTACTCTTTTTTGGGCATTGGTGAGTGAAAAAGGAAGATGCGAATTGAAAAAAATATTGAAAGATTCCAGCCTTGGCATTGGGAAGCCTTGCTTGCTGGTTTTGTTGTTCATTCGCTTCTGTTGAAGATAGAATTGAAGTGGAAAAAGCTCCTCCACTTTCAGTCTTTCTCTGGCTTTTTCCAGACCGTTTTGGGACGAAGGCAAATGAATTTCCAGAATTGATTTGTCAAGTCCCATCAAGCCGGAAGCCTGCATAAAGGAATTTGAAAAAGGCTCTTTTAATTCTAATCTTCTGGCCTCTAAGTTTCGAAGGATTATACGGTTAAGACTTTTGCTGTCCATCCCCATGCGTTTCATTTTTTCAGTGGTGAAATACACGGGTTCCATGACTGGCCTTGGCTTTTCGGGCTGGAAAATTTCCATTTCAGGATGGGTAAAATTGATTTTCCCATTGAATTCATTGAGCCGGCCATAAATCAGATAAATCTTTCCAATGTGTAGAAACCTGGAAATGATGTCAGGCTTTTGAAACCAAATTGCTTCAATCAAACCACTTTCATCTCGGAATTTGGCAGACAACCTTCTTCCCGGTCCTTGACCTAAAAATTCAAAGTGCTCAAGTTTTCCAACAATCTGGGCGGGAAAAGCCATTCCCGGACTCAGAGATTTTATCGGCAATATTTCAGAACGGTCTTCGTAACGGAATGGAAAATGCCGCAAAAGATCGCCCAAAGTAAAGGCCTCCAAATCTTTAAGAAGAATGGCTGCCTGTTTTTCGTTGAGGAAGCAACCCTGGTTGAGGGGGCGATTCCAAACTGAGAAATATGTCGGGTTTTCAGACATGGCTTGCAATTTAGGCAAGTCCAATTTCAGTGACAATCCCTTAAAGAAACTCTCCGTTCACCATTACTTTTTCCAGACTGCTTTGCCCGAAATGGTAAGGAATAAAAGACAGGCTTGGGATTGGTTTGCTTAGCAGGAGATTGGCAGGTTTTCCCGTTTCAATTTTTCCTGCTTTGTCTTCAATGCCCATGGCAATTGCACCATTTATAGTGGCGGCATTTAAGCTTTCATTCACCTGCATTTTTAACATTGTGGCGGCCATGGAGAGCACAAATTCCATGTTGCCGGATGGACAAGTTCCAGGGTTGTAATCGCTGGCCAATGCAACGGGCAATCCGGCATCTATCATTCTCCGTGCATCTGGTGGGTGAATCCCAAGAAAAAAGGCTGTTCCTGGCAACAAAACGGGCATGACATTTGAAGAAGCCAGAAGATTGATTTCTTCGCTGTCCATGCATTCGAGGTGGTCTGCGCTTACGGCACCCACTTTTACAGCAGCCTGTACGCCACCCGATCGGGCAAGTTCATTGGCATGAACTTTTGGAAGCAGTCCGAATTTCAGGCCTGTTTCCAAAATTTTTATGGTTTCTGTTTCTGTGAAAAAACCCTGGTCACAAAACACATCACAATAATCTGCGAGGCCTTCTGCAGCCACGGCCGGAATCATTTCCTTGCAAACAAGGTTTATATAGTCTTCACGATTTGCAAAGGATTTGGGAATGGCATGTGCGCCAAGAAAAGTTGCCTTGATCGGTATAGGTGAAATTTCTTTTAATCTTGCGATTACCCGCAGCATTTTTAATTCGGCCTCAAGGCTAAGGCCATAACCGCTTTTTATTTCCAAGGCGCCCGTTCCAAGCTGGATAAGTTCTGTCAACCGATGATAGGCGGCATCGAAAAGTTCATTTTCAGAACAAGCCTGAAGTCTTTTTGCTGAGTTAAGAATGCCGCCGCCTTCCTCCGCGATTTGCAGGTATGATTTTCCGGAAAGCCGCATGTCCATTTCATTTTCTCTCCAGGCAGCAAAAACAAGGTGGCTATGTGCATCGCAAAAGGAGGGAAGTACAAATCGCCCGCTGCAATCCTGAATGGAGCAATTCTCTTCCAATTCTGGATGATTTTCCATTTTCCCGAACGAGTGAATCAGTCCGTCTTTTACCAGCAGCCAGGCATCTTCAAGTACATTTGAATTGTTGAGATTCTGGCCTGCAACAGGACCTTTAAAACTTTGAGGTGGAAGCCAAAGGCCTTTAATGTTGGTTAGGAACAATTGATTTTTCATAAAAAAGCCCTTCGGGGCGAAGGGCAAAGGAAATTATTTTCAAGAAAGAATCAGGATTCCTGACCTTCTCCGATTTGGAAAATTTGGCGAAGGCCTTCCATTAGTGATTCTGCATCACCACGGCGGCACGCGGCTTTTAGCTGAACTACATGGGTTTTAAGAATTTTTTGCATCAGGCCTTTCGTTAAATCCTCCGCCCAGGCAGCCTGTTCTTCAGTTGCCTTTTTTAGGAATCTGGCCATTTCCTCCGAACGAATGGTTTCGAGGGAATTTTTGATTTGCTGAATGATCGGCGAAACCTGCATTTCCCGAGTCCATTCCAGAAATTCAGCCATTCCTTTTTCCAGAATAGCCTCTACCTGAGGAATCGCAGAGCGCCGCAGATCAAGGGCATCATCAACCCGTTTCTGCACCTTATCTATGTTGTAAAGGATTACCCTTGGATTTGCTTCCAGCGCAGGATCAACCGAGCGCGGAACACCCAAGTCAATAAAATACCTGAAACCTGTACCAGAAATATTGCCAAGGTTTTCTTCCTTGATCTGGAGATGTTGCCCGGAAACAGCTGAAATAATCAGGGTTGCTTCCGACACGCAAGTTTGCCAGTTTTCAAATGGAACAAAGCGAACAGAATCCGACAAAAGGTCTTCTGCTTTCTCTTTTGTTCTATTGCAAAGGATTAAATTGGTATAGCCGTTTTCAATCAGGTTGAGTGCCACGCTTCGGCCGGTTTCACCAAGTCCGATAAGGGCAACTGTTTTGCGGGTATCAGAGAGCAAGTCTTCCACAAGTTCCTTGGTTGCATAGGAAACCGAGGCAGAACCGCTTCGAAAACTTGTTTCCTGAACAATGCGCTTGTTGAGGAAAAATATTGTATGAAGGAGTCGGTGCAGGAAAGGCCCGGCCATATCCAAATCAGCAGAAAGCTGATACGCAGTTTTTACCTGGTTGATGATTTGAAAATCACCCAGAACCCTGGATTCTAAACCTGCTCCAACACGAATGAGGTGTTTAATTGAAGCCTCCGTTTCACTGGTACATTGGAACCAACTACTGGATTCGGCACCGGCACCCCTTGAGGCAAGAAAATAGGTAAGCACCTGTTCAGCAGGCGATTCATGACAGAAATAAATTTCAGTTCTGTTGCAGGTAGAAAGCACCAGAGCCTCATTGATTCC
>CANETC010000174.1 GCA_947441055.1 Cytophagaceae bacterium
CGGATGTACAAGGTGTGAAAACCAGCACTCAAACCTGAAACAGGCACGATTGCCGTTTTTACGCTGGAATCTGCAGCCGGAGAAATGGCAATTTTGGTTCCAAGGCCAACACCCGGATCGGCATCAAAGAAATATTCCAGACCGCTTACAGGCCCGGCCGTTGAACTTGCGCTCGAAAGGATAAAAAAGGAACGGGCATCCGTCATGCCATATCCTTGGTTGTTTTTAGCGCGGATGTACAAGGTGTGAAAACCAGCACTCAAACCTGAAACAGGCACGATTGCCGTTTTTACGCTGGAATCTGCAGCCGGAGAAATGGCGATTTTGGTTCCAAGTCCAACACCCGGATCGGCATCAAAGAAGTATTCCAAACCACTGATGGGTCCAGCTGAAACCGATGCGCTTGTGGTGATAAAAAAGCTTCTTGAATCAGTTTGGGACCAGCGTTTGGACAAGCGGGTACGCACATAAACCGTGTGAAATCCATTGCTAAGTCCGGAAACGGAAATGGATTGGTTGATGATTACAGAATCGGCGCTGGAAGAAACAGGGATGTTGAATCCGTTTCCTACGCCCGGGTCGGCATCAAAAAAATACTCGCCCTTGTTGACCTGCGCATGAACCGAAATGGTCTGCATGCACAGCATCAACCATAAAGGTATTAGGTAGTACCTCATGGTAATGGAATTAAAAAGTTGGGGAATTAGTTTTGTTTGGTTGCCGTTACCTTGATGGTCATGCTGCCGCCGCTTGGCACAGTAGAACCGGAAGTAATGCTGAAGGATTTTATTGCCGGAATTGGAGGCACAGCAGAATTGTTCCAGTTAAATCCGCCACCATAAACGCCCATTTGAGTTCCACTTACACCGCCAGTTTTAGCTGGTCCGGCCGCAGGCTGGAAGTTTTGAAAAGGTGTTTTAATGGCATTGCTGAAAGAAGTGAGTTGGGGATCTGTATTGCTCACATTGTTGAGACCCGAATTGGTTCCATAAGGCAAGGCATCTTGATTCGTTCCAAAGGTTATGTTGTTGTTCATCACACAGTTGGTAGCACCGCCTGGGCTTGCAGTATGGAAAATATTATTCTCCATTACAAAGTTGGAAACGGACCCAAAAGCAACATCCCCAGCTTGGTCAGAATAGATTAGGTTGTTACTAAAAATGCAGTTGGCTGTACTGCCAAAACCTTTCAGAACAAAATCAGCGTTTTGACAACCCGTATTGTCTGTAAAGACATTGTTTTGAATCAGTAAGTTGGTAAAGGTTTGATTTTGTCCATTGATGGTAGATGAAAAGCAACCCGATTGGTTGAAATAGTTGTTGGCAAACAACCAGCCACTGTAACTACCGCTTCCAAAAATTATCATGTTATTTCCACTTGAAAAATTATTTCGTAAGACCTGGCAATTGGAAACATTGTTGTTGATTGTCAAGCCCTGACCATTGAAATTGATACCCACAAATTGTGATCCGTCAGAACCTGAGTTAAGTGCGATGCCACTAATCAAAAAACTGGAAGCGGAGTTGTCCTTTTTTTCAATGGGCCGCATACCAGCGCCAAAAACGGCCAATTTTTTGGCGAAGGTTGCGCCTGCATAACCGGATGGTGAGGCCGCCAGATAAATGGTATCTCCGCTGGTGGCCGCATCGTGCGCCGCCTGGATGGTGGTAAAAATTCCCGGTCCATTCAGGTTGTTGTTCACTGGATGAATTGTTGCATTGGCAATTGAAACAGCAGTGAAAATGGAAAGTATGCATGCCGCAATGGTGATAGAAGTTTTCATTTTGATAGACTTATTGGTTTTATGAAACGATTGAATTTAACCGGTTACCCACCGGTATTTCTTGAAAACAAAAGTCGTTTCAGCACTTAGTTTACACAATACAACTTTCGTGTTATACCCAGGCTAGGTAAAACCTTAATACGCTTTCTATTTCTGAATTGGGATATGAAGGGCGCTTTTGAAAACCTCATCTCGAATCTGCGAAAGAAGCTGACAAATAATGGGTTCCCCAGCTTTGATTTTTCGACTTTCTTGTATTGATCTCTTCGTTATAGTGGTCGAAGCAAAGTCATTATTAAAGCGGCTAGTTCAAATCTGCCGCTTTTTGCATTTTACCAATCCGAAAAAAAATCTCTTTGAATTAGCTGGATGCCATTTATTGCCTCGATTAATTTAGTTTTGCAAAAAACAAGAAAACCAATAATTTCTATGAACTACGCATATCTCAAACTTGTCCACGTCGCTGCTGCTATGATATATTTAGGTAATATTATAATAGGACTTTTTTGGATGCGCATTGCTGCAAAAACTAAGGATATAAATATTATCACTTTCACCATTAAAGGCATAATAACAGCAGACAAATACTTTACCGTACCTAGTGTTTTATTTATTACCGCGGGAGGATTATTATCAGTAGTTTATGGACACTTCTCCATTCTTAAGACAGGATGGATACTTTGGTCTATCATTATGTTTACAATTTCGGGACTTGCCTTTGGAATCAAAATATCACCATTACAAAAAAGAATTCACGCGCTTACTTTAGATAAGCAAACTTTCACCGATTCTGAATGGATGAATTTTAACAAAGTATATGCAGAATGGGATATTTGGGCACTTATTGGAGTATTAACATCTCTGGCTGCATTTGTAATGATGACACTAAAAATTCCTCAATAAAGATTTTATCTATTGATGACCTAAAAAATTCAAAGAGAAAAAACTTACTGAATGAAATTCGGAGCTTCTTCCCAATTTATGTTGTAAATATCACTACAACTCAGGATTAGCGGAAAAGATGGGGAATAAATTGAAAATAGCTTGGTGTGGTGGAGATAGATATTCAAACATTGAACACCTTATTTTTCCCAAAGTAAACCAACTTTTTTGATTAATTAAACCAAAGAAAACCTCATTAAAAAAGCCGTAAGGCGATGATTTCGGAGCTTATCTAAGTCTCAGTTTTCCATTTTTCAACAAGAAGGTCGCCGATGTCTGATTCATCAGGTTTTGGTGCTGTCTTTTATTATTGTAGATCTACATCCAAGCCTTGGATATTTTCTTGCATCCTTAAGATTTTTAAAGGCAAATTTGTCTAAAACCTCCTCCCGAAACGCCCCTGTTGAACTGTTCTTATTAGCCGTTTTACTGAGATTTTTCTTTCTGAATAAACTTAAGTTTGATTTTGTCTGTTGATTGAGGATGAAAAGCATCCAGTTTGGCTGAACAAGTTGTTGGCAATCAACCAGCCACTGTAACTACCGCTACAAAAGTAATTTCAAAGCACCGGGCAATTGGAAACATTGCTGTTGATTGTCAAGCCCTGGCCATTGAAGCTGCTGCCCAAAAAATGGGATCCATCAGAACCTGAGTTAGGTGTGATGCCACCGATCAAAAAACTGGTTTCAGACTTGTCTTTTTTTTCAATGGGTCGCATTCTGGCGCCAAAAACGGCTAATTTTTTGGCTTTCTGAAACGATTGAACTTGACCGGTTACCCACCGGTATTTCTTGAAAGCAAAAGTCGTTTCAGCCCTTAGTTTCCACAATACAACTTTCGTGTTATGCCCAGACCTGGGAAAACCTTAGTCAGCTTTCCATTTCCGAATCGGCATACAAGGCAAAAAAATCCAGCGCATTTCTTGTCCCACTTTGACAATTTATTTCCGAAGGCAATTATGTTTGCAACAAACTATTGAGGAAAATGATGAACCGATTGAAATGGCAGTGGGATGAGAATCCTATGTTGCCGGTACTTGTATTTCTGGCCATCGGGGTATGGTCTGGGAAACAACTTACACATACACATTTACTTTATGGACTTGGCATTTTGTTGATTGCCAATCTGATTCTGTATCTGATTCGGAAGAGGAACTACCGCATTCCAGGATGGAGGCGCAGTTTCATGGCATGGTCGCTGCTCTGGAGTGCCGGCGCCGGGCTGTCCGTTTTCCGGGAAATGCCTTTACCAGCGCAAAATATTGTGGCATTCTCCGGCACCATTACTGAGCCAGGTGAGTTGCAGGAAAACGGCAGCCGGCGCTGTCTGGCCCGGATTGCTCTGGTCCGAAATCAAAGCAATTGCTGGGAAGAAGTGAATGCTTCGGCCATACTCTATTTCCGGGGCCAGACTGCCGCGGGATTCCGCTCCGGGCAAAACTTTCTCGCAAACATTCCCCTACGCGGAATCCCGGCGCCGGCCCTCCCGGGCGAGTTCGATGCCCAAAAATGGTACAAAAGCCAGGGCATTTTCTGGCAGGCAAACATCAGGGAAAACCAATTCATCCTGCTCCCCAGAAAATCTACATTCTCCATCCGCGCTTTCGCTATAGAATGCCGGCAAAAAACCGAGTCTATTTTCCACAAGTACTTGCCAAAGGACGAAGATGCCGCCATGATGTCGGCGCTCTTGCTGGGCATCCGCCGCAAAATGGATCCCGAACTAAAGGAAGCCTATGCATCAGCCGGACTCACACACATCCTCGCTGTTTCCGGCATGCATGTCGCTTTAATTTATGGATTCCTTTCCCTCCTACTCGGCAAACTAAGAAAGCTACCGGGAGGACGACTGGTTTTCTCTCTCAGCATCACAGGCCTGCTTTGGCTTTATGCCCTCATCACCGGACTAAGCCCATCTGTCTTGCGAGCCGTAACGCTTTTTTCAATTATGCAGTTCAGCGATGTTTTAAGAAAACCATCTCTGCCAGTCAACAACCTCTGCTTTGCCAGTATCATTCTCCTGCTCGCCGACAACAATCTGGTGAACGACCTTGGCTATCAACTTTCCTTTTCGGCTGTTTATGGCATCCTGAGTTTTCAGCCGGCTTTATCGGAAATCTGGACGCCCAAAAATAAAATTACCAGGCTCATCCTTGAAAATCTATCCGTCACACTGGCGGCCAGCCTCGCAACCCTTCCCCTGATTTTATTCCATTTCCACCGGTTTCCGGTTTACTTCCTTTTATCGAATCTTTTGGCAGTTCCGTTTTCCAACCTTCTGATTTATGCTGGAATTGGATTGGCGGTTCTTTCTCCAATTCCAATTATTGCCGAATTGGTTGGCACAATCCTGCACCATGCCATAGCCTTGCTGAATGGTTTTGTGTCTTTCGTCAACAACCTGCCTTTCAGCTCACTAAACCACATTTATATTCCGGTGAGTGTGATGCTGCTCCTTTGCTTTGGGCTTGTTTTTTTCCAGCAATGGCTCTTGTTCCGCAAAATCCAATTCTTCAATCGAATGCTTGGCGCCTTGCTTGGAATAATGTTGCTGCTTGTTTTTCCAGAAATTCAAAAATCCCCACAAAGTGAAAATGAAGTTTATGCCGTGCACCACCGAAAATCCTGGGCATTGCTTCAGGTGAATAATCGCGGTTCTGCACAGCTGAATTTCCTGGTCAGAGACAAGACAAAACTTGACTTCCTTCAAAAGGGACTCCAACTAAAAAAACTTGATTTTCAGGATATTTCTTCACGAACAATTGTGAAAGGAAATGAGCAAAAACCAGACAGCCGAATATTGCTTTCAGGTGGAAAATCCATCCTGATTCTCAATCATTATCTCAAACTACACGAAACCAAAACACAGATTCAAATCGACATCCTCATTGCCGGCAAGGCGGGAGAAAAATCAATTCTACAATCACTCAAGTATTTCCGGTTTAAAAGCATCTGGGTGGATTGGCCAGAAAAGCGCGTTAAAAAATGGAAGCTGCAAAATCCTGATTTACCGAAGCTTATCAGTTTTCGAAACGAAAGAATCAGGCAAATTTGATGCGAAGACGATAAG
>CANETC010000175.1 GCA_947441055.1 Cytophagaceae bacterium
AATGCAGAGGGTAAGCTGATTTATGTAGGCAAGGCCATTAACCTAAAAAAGCGCATTGGGAGTTATTTCAGTAAAACCCACCACGACCGAAAAACGGCTCGTTTGGTGTCTCTGATTTGTAGCTTAGAATTTACCATTACAGATACTGAATTTGATGCTTTGCTGCTCGAAAACAACCTGATTAAGGTCCATCAGCCAAAGTACAACATCAATCTTCGAGACGATAAAACCTATCCCTTTCTTGTAATTACCAAGGAGCCTTTTCCGAGAATTTTTCCTACACGGCGCAAAATCGAAGGGAAGGGACATTATTACGGTCCGTTCTCCTCAGGTAAAATGATGAATGCTTTGCTGGAGCTTTTTAAAAAAGTATTCACATTCAGAACCTGCAAGCTCAATTTGAGTCCCGCTAATATCCGGCAAGGGAAATTTAAGGTTTGTCTTGAATACCACATCGGCAATTGCCATGGTCCATGTGTAGGTCTTCAACCTGAGCGGTCCTATCTTCTTGAACTCGAAAAGGCAAGACTCATTCTTCAGGGAAAAACGAGTCCTGCCAAGCAGTACTTCAAGGAGCAAATGCGGCAACATGCCGATGCCCTGGAATTTGAGTTGGCACAGAAATCAAAGGAAAAACTGGATTTAATAGAGCGCTGGCAATCCAATTCGGTGGTGGTTGGTCCCGACCTTGGCGATCTGGATGTCCTTGCCTTGATTCGTCATGAAGACAATGTTTTCATTGCTTATTTGGGTGTTTCAGAAGGACTAATAAACAGGATTTACGGTTTTGAATTTCGATGCAAAATGGAAGAAACGGATGCTGATTTACTTTCACATGCCATCTTACAGGTTCGGGAAATCTTTGAAATCAAGGCAGAAGAAGTTTTGAGCAATGTGGAGGTAGAAACCACAATACCAGGAGTTCGAATTGCGGTTCCCCAGCGTGGTGACAAAAAGAAGCTACTTGACCTGGCGATGAAAAATGCGCTTTTCGCCAAAAAAGACAAGGTGCTGAAAGACATTGACGCCAAGGCTGAAAGTCCGGTGGAAAGAATCCTGAGCCGAATGCAAAGTGATTTACGCCTCCCACAACTTCCCAAAAGAATTGAGTGTTTTGACAACTCCAATATTCAAGGTACTTCCCCAGTTTCGGCCATGGTCTGTTTTTTGTATGCCAAACCAGCCAAAAAGGAGTATCGTCATTACAATGTAAAAACGGTGGTGGGTCCGGATGATTTTGCCACAATGCACGAAGTAGTTGGGCGGCGCTATAAAAAGCAATTGGAGGAAAATGGACCACTGCCTGATTTGATTCTGATTGATGGTGGAAAGGGCCAGCTTTCGGCAGCCTGCAATGCCTTGAAAGAACTTGGCTTGTTTGGGAAAATCCCCATCATTGGAATTGCCAAGCGATTGGAGGAATTGTATTATCCTGGTGACCCTTATCCACTTCATCTCGATAAAAAGTCTGAAACGCTTAAGATTCTCCAGCGCGCCCGGGACGAAGCGCACCGTTTCGGGATCACCTTTCACCGATCAAAACGAAATAAAGCCGGACTCAAAACGGCATTGGATTCTGTGCCCGGCCTTGGGGGCAAAACGGTTGAATTTATTTACAGAAAATTCACTTCTCTTGGTTCAATACGGAAGGAGGACCGGGAATCCATTGAAGTAGAAATAGGAAAAAAACGAACCGACATTTTGTATAATTTCCTTGGAAATGCCGGTCCGCAACAGGATGAAACACCAAAATCATGAACAAAAATGAACTCAACCTTGCCTTGTTGCAAGTGGATACCCGATTCGAAAATCAGGAAGGAAACCTGTCTTACATTGAAGAATTGATTGGCAGCTTTCAGGGGAAAGCGGACATTTTCCTTTTGCCCGAATTGTTTAACACGGGTTATAAAAATGCTTTTTCAGTCAGGCCGGAAACCATGAATGGCCATACCCACCGCTGGATGAAGCAGGTGGCCGAGCGGACTGGTGCTGCCATTGCAGGCTCGGTTTCCATTTCTGAAAACGGAATGGTTTTCAATCGTCTTTTGTTTGTGAGACCTGATGGAATTACACAACACTACGACAAAGTGAATGTGTTTGCTTTCTCAGGAGAAGATAAAATTTATAAAGCCGGAAGCACATTTCCGCGCTTCGATTGGCTGGGCTGGAACATCAAGCCAATGGTTTGCTTTGATTTGCGATTTCCGGAGACAGCCCGAAACCATGCGCCTTTTTATGATTTGGTCCTTTGCCCTGCGCACTGGCCAAGTCCTCGGATTCAAGCCTGGGATAAACTTATTCCGGCAAGAGCAATTGAAAATCAGACATATTTTGCTGCTGTAAATCGAATAGGCAGGGAAGGGGATGTGGTGTATCCGGGGCACTCCTGCATAGTGGATTTTTTAGGCAATCATGTTTGTGGGCCCCTCACAGAGGAAGGCATTTTTACAGCTGTTCTGGAAAAAGAAAAGCTCCTCCATTTCCGGAAGAGCTTTCCCTTTTTAAAAGACTAAGCTTTCGAATTATTCTTCGATTGTGATGTCCACGCGGCGGTTCAAAGCTGCACCGTCTGCGCTTGTTTCATTGGCTGTAAGCGGAGCAGATTTGCCAAGATTTTTAATGGTCATCCTTCCTGCATCTAGGCCCATTTTCTGGAGGTATTGTTTCACAGATGCCGCTCTTTCGTTGGAGAGTTTCATGTTGTAATCATCCGAACCTCTGGAGTCTGTATGGCCACCGATGGCAATTTTCATTTTCGGATTTTCCTTCATCATTTTAGCCAATCTGTTCAACTCAGGAAAAGATTCCTTTTTGAGTTCTGTTTTGTTGTAGTCGAAGAAAATATTGTTGAGCGCAACCTGATTTCCTTTTTTAATTGGCATCAGGTAAAGGTCTTGTTCAATTACCTGACCTTCCTCAAGATTGATTGCATCCAGATTTTGGGTTACAGAAATATAGCCTTCTGCCTGCGCGAGGTAACCATAATTTGACCCTACAGGAAATGCCAGTTTGTAGCTTCCTGTTTTTGGGTCGGAGTCATTGATGCCCAATTCTTTGTTGTCCAAAAGATTCTCATACAAAATCTTGGCTCTGATGGGTTTATTGGTCAATTTGTCAAGTACCCTTCCCTTGATTTCCACCACAGGCTTCGGCTTGAAAAGGTCTGGAATCCGAAGTCTGAAAAGGTCCAGCTGGCCCTGGGCTTCCTTGCCTCCTGAAGAAAAGTAGGCATAGTCTCCATTGGATGGCAAAGTGAAGAATATATCAGATTCCTTGGTGTTGATGTTTTGACCGAGGTTTTGTGGTTTAGACCATTTTGTCCAGGTATCGTCCATTCGGCGGCTTATGAAAATATCATCACTGCCATAACCGGCATGTCCATCTGAGCTAAAAAAGAGTGTTTTGTCATCTGCTGCCAGAAAAGGAGCAGATTCATTTCCAATACTATTTAGAACCTGACCTGTATGTTTTGGCTTAGTCCAAGTGCTATCTGATTCTAAAAAACTCACATATAAGTCGGTGCCATTTTCTCCCAAAGCATCCTTATCGCGAATGGCCATCAGCATGGTTTTGCGATTTTGGCAAAGGTAAAAATTGACTTTCTTGTATTCGTTCACATATCCTGTAATTCTCAAAGGCTTGGGATCACTCCATACGCCGTTTGATCCAATTGTGACCATGGAAACTCCTTCTTCCATTTTCACTCCTTTTTTCTCGAATTTATACACATTGCCCAGAAGCACATTCTTGCCGTCGGGCGTAATGGAACACATAAAATTGGGCTGATTGTTGTTAATGGGAGATCCTAGGTTTTTGGCAATGCCCCATTCTCCTTTTTTATCGTCCCAATCCGAATACCAAATATCTTCTTCATCCTTTTTTCCACCCATATTGGCCGGATCAAATTTTCTTCCAAAATAAAGCCTCTTTCCATCCGGTGAGATGATCGGGTTTACCTCATCGTAAGGACTGTTGATTTTTTCTGTAAGTCGCTCTGTCGCAATATTTGGGTTGATTTTACCAGAGTCATTGATTTTTACTTCTATCGGAACTCTGTCGTTTGAAATGGCAATGAAGTCAATGCTGTTGAATCCAGATACCTTTTCACAATCCAGTTCTATGCGAATGGCATGTACTTTGTATGTAGTGCGGTTTTCAAGAATCAGGTGCAAAAGGCGAGAATCCTGACGAATTGGTTTTGGGTTGTATTCATTGATAAGGTGCTCTGTCCCGTTGGATTCGATTGCATAAACTCTGTAAACTGCACCTGGATTGTAACATTCTCCGATGGCAACCTGCTCAATTTCCATGTCTTCTTGAAAGGAAACCGTAATGTCCTGAAAACCTGTCTGGCGCTTCGGGCTCCAGGCAAATGGACTATCGCCACCAGTTGGCAAAGCATTTGGTTCACCCAGAATTTGTTGTGCACTGTAAAGTTCATAGCTAAACTCCGAAGAGAACGACACAACTTTACTGGCATACAACACTTTTTGCTTGCCATCCTGTGCAAAAAGTAAAAAGGGGCAAAGCAGGAATGCGAAATGGAAAATGGACTTTTTCATTGTATATCTGAGTTCTATTTTGGAAGGCGAAATCTGGGCGAAAAAAAATGTTTTTAACGGATGAATTGAGACTTGATATTACATGCCAATAATACGAATTTCAACCCGACGGTTGGCCTGATGAGATTCAGGCGTACCATTTTTAAAAAGCGGGTTTCCTCCACCAAAGGCTTTCAGCATTATTCTATCAGGATTTATTCCTTTGGAAGTCAGGAACTTTCTTACCGATTTTATCCTTCTCTTGGCAAGGCTTGTACTGCTACGGCTTTTGCCCTGGTTGTCGGTATGGCCTTCGAGGCGAATAATCAAATTTGAATTTTCTTTCAATATTTCATTCAGCATGTTTAGCTCTGGCAAGGCCATCGGTGCAATGGCCGAGCTTGAAGGGTCAAAAAGAATATTCCGAAATGGCAGAATTTGATCCAAGGAAAACGGGACCAGGAAAAAATCATAGGATAAATTTCCTTTGTCCTTTAATGAATCGTGGTCGAGGTTGATTTCATGGAATTGAGGCAGATAACCGTTTAAGGAAGCCTTCAGTAGATATATTCCAGGCCTGGCAATGGTTACGGAATATCCATCCGTTCCTGACCGCGAAACAAATGTTAGATTGGCATTTGGTTGTTTTTCCAGGGTAACTTTTGCCGAAATATTTTCTTTGGAATTGTAACACCGAACCTTGCCGGCAATGTTGAAATTTTGTGCAGACAAACTTCCAACTAAAATGAAAAGGAAGGATGCAGCTAAATAGATTCTCCGAAAAATACCCGAAAGAGTTTGTTTGTTTGGGTAATCCGGCATTTAGAAATTAGGGTTTAAATAAGGTAAAATCGCCGAGGCCATTTCGGATTATCTCGAATTCATCATTTTCGCACACAACGATTGTGGACGCAACATTTTGTCCGTAGCCGCCATCAATTACAGCATTCACACGGGTAGAAAATTTCTCAAATATCAGTTCAGGATCGGTACTGTATTCCAAAACATCATCCTCATCCACAATGCTGGTTGTTAGAATAGGATGTCCCAATTCTTTCACTATGGCCCTGGGAATGGAATGGTCTGGAATTCTGATTCCAATTGTTTTGCGGTTGTTCTGGAAAATTCTAGGAACTTCGGAAGTGGCCGGGAGAATAAAGGTGAAAGGCCCAGGAAGAGCCCTTTTCATCACTTTAAAAACT
>CANETC010000176.1 GCA_947441055.1 Cytophagaceae bacterium
CACATCAGGATCAACCACAATTCCGAGATCAAAATTTCCATTTTTCAACTCATCGGAGATGAATGTTAGGTTTTCTGGAACAGGTTCAGGGTTATGAGGAAAATTACCATCAGGCTCGCAGAAAAACTTTTTAATATTATGCGGTTCAACGCCAAGTGCTTCCAAAAGCATTGGAACTGCAATTCCGCCTGTGGAATTTACAGCATCAATCGCAATTCTAAATTTCCTTGCGCGTATGGCTTCAACATCCACAAATGGAATTGCCAGAATCGCATCTATATGTTTTTGAATCTGGGAATCATCCTTGCGAACAGTTCCAAGTTTCTTGTTCTCAACAAAAGTAAAATCCTCATTTGCTGCGAGTTGAAGCACCCGGTTTCCCACGGCTTGAGAAATAAATTCACCTTCTGAATTTAATAATTTCAATGCATTCCACTGTCCGGGATTATGACTCGCAGTTATAATAATTCCTCCATCAGCGTGCTCTGAAACCACTGCCATTTGAACAGTTGGCGTGGTACTCAAACCAAGATCCACAACATCAAACCCAAGATTGGTGAGGGTAATGACAATCAAGTCAGAAATCCAGGCCCCAGAAGGTCTTGCATCCCGACCGATAACCAGCCTTTTCTCCTTCGCATCTTCCAACAAAACCGTTCCCAAGGCTGCTGTAAATTTTACAACATCGAGTGGACTTAGATTTTCACCTGGCTTCCCTCCTATTGTTCCCCTAATACCTGAAATTGACTTGATTAACGACACGAATCTTTTTAATTATTGATTGATGAAAGTGGTCATAATAAGCCGCGAAATTACAAAATCAAGCCGATTTTTCAGAGAAAAAAGGAATTAATCCTGCAAGTAAAAACCTTACGAAGACCTTAATGTGAACGAGGTTATTTCAGGCCAGATTCCTACCCTTCCGGGATATCCTAAAAAGCCAAATCCCCGGTTTACATACAATTGCTGACCATTTCTTTCATAAAGACCAGCCCATTGTTTATAAAAATACTGAACAGGACTCCATTTCAAACCTGGAATCTCAATTCCAAATTGCATGCCATGGGTATGCCCGGAAAATGTAGCCAAAACCTGAGGAAAGGATGGAACAACCTGGGCTTCCCAATGACTGGGGTCGTGGGACAATAAAAGCAGAACTGCTTCTTCATCAATCCCTTTCAAAGCTTTTTTCAAGTTCCCATACTTTGGAAAATTACCCTTTGCACCCCAGTTCTGTACGCCAGCAACGGCAATTTTAGAGCCGCCTTTCTTTAAATAAACATGCTCATCCATCAACAAACGCCAGCCAATACTGGAATGGTGGTCTTTCAGATTTTCAAGATTTTTTCTTTTGGCAGCATCCGTTTCCCAGTATTTGTAATCGCCATAATCGTGATTACCTAAGATCGAATAAACACCCATCGGCGCTTTAACCAAACCGAAAATATCCTTGTAGGAGTCAAATTCAGCCGCCTCGTTATTTACTAGGTCACCCGTAAAAAATACAATGTCCGGCTTTTCATCCATCAACAAATTCACTCCCCGAAGCACGGCTTCTTTGTCGTAAAAACTACCGACATGTACATCCGAGATTTGAACAATTTTTAAGCCTTCAAATGATGTAGGAAGATTTTTCAATACAAGGTCCAGTCTGTGTACCTTGTATTTGTAGGCACCTTTCACCATTCCATAAACTAAACTCACCAATGGAACTGCGGCTATTCCAGCGGCAATTTTAGCCAAAGCGGCAGAGCGTCCTGGAGAATGTCTTGCGGTGCCTGAAGTAAAATATTTACTGACCGTTCGAATAACAAATGAAATCCCTCTAAATCCATCCTCCAAAAGCAGAAAAATGCAAAGGATGAATTTCGAAATGAAAAAGATAAAAAAAATGGACAGGCAGAAAACCATCAATATTCGGTTGTTTCCTGGCAAACCAAACATTCGAATAAAAAACATGGTCACCAGTAAAATACCAGAAACCGACCAATAGCCCGCATACATCCACTTCCTAAGGAGGCCTGAGTGGGGAATCAATTGCTTAAATGACTGGAATGCGTACCAATCAATGGCAAGAAAAAAAAGTGTAAACCCGAGAGGCGGAAGTATTTTTTGAAGAATCATCGTAATTCAATAAAACAAAAAGGGGCATAAGCCCCTCATTGTTTCAAAATTGTCAATTTTATGGGAGAATAATCATTTGGCGCACCATAACTCTGTCGGCCATGATTAAACGCACCCAGTAATTTCCTGGTTTTGGCTTTTCCATTTCTTTGGAAAGCAACACCTCTGCCTGACCAGGCTCGAGGTAAAGTTCTTTTCTCCAACAAGTTTTGCGGCCCATTGCGTCCACGATTTCAAGACTGGCTTTTCCTGAATTTGCATTGCGAATTTCCAGGACAGGCAAATCTCCTGCAGAAGGATTCGGGAAAACATTCAATGAAAGCTGGTCGTCCTGAAGGTTGCTCACACCTGTAATGGTGGTAAGTTGTAGATCATCAATAAATAAGTTATTTCCACCGCCAGCAGTAAATTCAAACTTCATTCTGAACTGAGAAGCACCAGACAAAAACTGAATGTTTCCGTACTCCTGTTTCCAGTTAGCTGCAACAGGAACAAAGTTATTATTCACCGTATTGGTTACAGTAGAAAGTGTAGCTCCTGTTTTATTGAAAGCCTGGAACCAAGTTTTTCCACAATTGGTGGAATAGGAAATCACCAACTTATCCGTGTTGGTAGTCGTTCTGCGTGCGAACGCATACTTAAACCCAATTTTAACGCCAGTAAGTGGACCGGATATTTCAAAAACAGGACTAATCAGCGTGTGGATGTTTCCAGCAGCACTTGATGGATTGGTAATATTCAAGCTCGACGAACCTGTGGAGGAAGCCGAAGTGGATCTCTTCCAAGTACTTACTGCAAGAGGCTTCACATCCCAACCTTTGTCTGGATTGCCAGGGAATACCGGAAAGGTTGTAGTTTCAAAACTCTCAACATCACCTACAAAATACACTGGGGTTGAAGGTAAAATTCCGATGTAAGAATTCTTTATTAGAGAATCCTTTCCAGACATATTTGAAACTACAAGCTTTACATTGTAAGAACCTGCAGTAGAATAGGAAACGGTTGGATTGGCCGCCGTAGAAGTAGCCGGTTCACCACCAGGAAAACTCCAGAAATATTTTACAGAATCAAGACTTGAAACATTGTATGCCAACTGTGTAAAAGTAAGCGGCACACCTGCACATAGACGGGTATAATTCACTTTAAAATCAGCCTTTGGCGGGCAGTCCATTACAGGCGGGGCGTCCGAAGTAGCTCCAGTTGCAATCAGGTTTGAAGTTTTCCAAAGGCTGCTTCTGAAGCCTGTACCTGAATTCATTGCAGCATGCATCCGTAAAACCTGCCCTTTGGTAAACATTCTTCTGCAATTAGAATAGTCCATGTGGTTCTCAACATTCGCTATCGGGCCACAGTCATTCTGAGCAAGTGGGCAGGTTGAATTGGATACACCAATGCAATTTGGAGTATCCTGCACACCATCATCAATGTTGCAATTATTGGCAGCACCTGGCGTATTCGAACTTCCCCAGGTATGAGGGAGGTTCATGAAGTGTCCGATTTCGTGGGTGATTGTACGGGCTCTGTATCCAGGCGAGCTGGTTCCAATTGAACCAACATAATCGCTTCTAGTAACAACCCCTTCATTATTTTGTCCAGGTGCCGAACCCGGATAATAAGAATATGCAGCAGCACCTGAAGCCACAACCGAACAAACCCAGACATTAAAATATTTTCTGGTATCCCATGAAATAACAGATTTTAGATTTTCACCCCCAGCTGTATGAAGCGAGGATTCAATGTAATTGATTCCTTCAGTGCAACGGCCGTTCGGATCTTTTGTAGCCAGACGAAAACGCATCTGAGGCCTACCAATTATCGGTTGAAACAAGGTAGATACCTGGGCCGAATCGGCATTTCTATTCTGAAAATCTTCGTTCAAAATACGAATACAGTCGCGAATCTGCGCCTCAGAAATCCGCTCTGCCCCATTGGTATGAAATACATGAAATACAACCGGGATTGTAATTGTGGAATCGAAAAGTTTGTTGTCTGGATTTTGTTCAAACTCCCTTGTAAACTTATCCAGAGCCTGAATATTTTCCAGAAGTTCTGGATGTTGCTCCAAGGATTCCTTTACCGCCTCACTTGTTCCGCAAGGCCGGAATACATCATCCTGACCATACGATAAAAGACTCACAAATACTGCCGAGATGGCAAGAACAACTTTTTTCATTTCTTAAAAACCTGAAAGATTAATTTTTGTTTTCCCACTTGATAACCCGAACACCGGCGTCCGAACTAAGGCGAATTATAAAAATGCCCGGCTTTACAGGCCCAAACAAATCCTGCATTTCAGTTGAAAATGCTGATGCCGGAGCCAATTGCTTGCTTGAAATCAATTTGCCTGTGATGTCAATCAACTCTACCCGTACAGATTGTCCTGTAACCGGATTGATGATTAGTTTAGAACTACCATCACCAGGGTTTGGCGCAATTGAAGCCGAGAATGTTTGGTTGAAATAATTATTGACTGAAGTCTGAATGCCTCCGATTGTAACATTGTCCAGATACAGGTAATTACCGAATTCGCTGGTCATTTCAAATTTCACTGAAATGTTGTTTCCAGCTCCTGTAAGGCTGTTAAGCGAAAGAGAATCAGAACGATACTGATTAGGCTCAGGAATAAAGGTTCCAGCTACAATATCGGCTGCTGCATCCCCAATCGTACTCAACTTAGGGTTTGTGGTGTTGTTGCGCTTCAGTAGTTCTGTCCAGGTTCTGCCACAATCAGAAGAAGCAAGTACACGGAATTGATCGGCAGATGCGGATGTTGTCATTCTTGCATATGCGTAACGGAACTTCAAAAACCTTTGGATATTAAGTCCTGACAAGTCGAAAGCTGGACTCACAAGTTCCCTCACATCTCTTTTATTGGTGAAATTTTTAATGCGGGCTGAAGCAATTCCTTCATAAGGAGAGAGCGAACTTCTTTGCCATGTATTCACATCTGTGGTAACTGTCCAGTTTAAACTTGGATTGCCAGCATTATTTGGAAAACTGCTTGACTCAAATCCTTCGAAATTAGGACCGGGATTTGGGGCAAGTGCAGGTTTTACAGTAATCAAATTTGATTTGGTAATGGTTTTCATCCCAGCTTCATTTGAAATAGTCAGACTTACTGGAAACACACCGATTTGATCATATTGAGCGGTTGGATTTGCAACCGTTGGATTTTGATTGGAAGATCCTGGGATGTCCCAACTGTAATTCCAGCCAGTTGCAGGTCCATTCAAAACCTGAACATTGAATGAAATTGGACTTCCGGAACAAACCGTTCTTGACTGAGGAGTAAAGTCAAATTTGGGCGTTTGAAGGGCTTTGTACGCAACTTCCCAACCGCTGGCTGTTGTGCCGGAATTAGATTTAAAATTGAAAAACATCTGATTTGTACTGCTCTTGATTGAATCAGGCAATGATGATCCAGAAAATTTACCAATTAAGACCCCAGATGGAGAATTTCCAGAATACGCATACAGTGTATCGCCTTCTGCCACATTAAAACTTCTGAAAACCACCTGAACAACTGCGTCACTATCC
>CANETC010000177.1 GCA_947441055.1 Cytophagaceae bacterium
ATTGCGGCGGATGCCGGCAAGCAGACCTTTGAGTCATTTTCTAAGGCGATGGCGCTTTCCAGGCCTGGTGATGAGTATTATGACAATTCAAGTCAGAAGGTGGCAGGTTTATGGGGTAGTTTTCTGAACGAGGGCGTAAAGAAGTACGAAGCCAAAGATTTTGCAGGTTCTATTTCTTCATATGAGTTGGCGCAAAATATCAAGCCAGCTGATACCACAGCTTTTGTATATGCTTTGTATGCCGCAGAGGGAATGAATGACTATAAAAAGTGCGATTCATATACCCGAAAGCTGTTTAGCATGGGAAGGAAAAATGCAGGAATGTATCTTTCCCTTTCAAGGCAGGCCCGAAAGGCGGAAAAAAACAATGAAGCACTTTCAATTATTGAAGAAGGGCGCAAGGAATATCCTGCTGTTAAAGATCTAGCTTTGGAAGAGCTTGATTTGTATTTTGCATTGGGTCGCGGGAATGAGGCAAAGACCAAGCTTGAGGATGCCATCCGCATGGACTCAACCAACGCTTCTATTTATGCAATCTTGGGCAATATTTATGACCAGGAAGCGGCTGATGCCAAGCGACTCCCCAAAGACCGGGATGCCAGTAAAGCCAAAGCAATCAGTTCTTATAAGAAAGCCATCCAGATTGAACCATTAAATCTGGAGTCCAATTTCAATATGGGCGTTTACCATTTCAATAAAGCAGCTGATATTTTGAAGAAGGTTAACGATTTAGATATCAATTCTTATCAGAAAAAAGGAAAAGCCATGGAGGCAGATGCCAAAAAAGAATTTTCGAATGCCTTGCCTTTTTTTGAGGCTTGCTATAAGAAAGAACCAAATGATGCAGGTGTGCGAAAGTCTTTAAAAAACACCTATATGCGTCTTGATCGTTCGGCTGATGCTGAGAAAATTCCGGACTAGTCTTCAAAGTATTTGATTTGAAAAGCCACCTGAAAGGGTGGCTTTTTTTATTCATCAGGAAATCATAATCAACAGGAACTTGCTCTCAATGAGTGATTTGTGAAATATCTTCTTAGAACTTGAAAATATTTTTTTTTAGAATTTGGTTTCAAGTCTCAAAGGTTAGATTTTTCACCTGTATTGATGGATTCTGTTCAATGCTAGCCATCTGCTATAGATTCTGTCTTTTCTTGAAGCACAACAAATGAACAACACAAATCCTCCGGCTTCGATTGTTGGACCGGGCTCTGCAGTTCGCGGCACTCAAACTCGTTTTGAAAAATTTCTTTGGTGGTGTTCCGGCGCGGACCCCCGTATTCTGGCCCATTGTCCTGATTACGACAGGGTAAAATACTTTGGTCTTGGCGGCATTGTGTTCGCCACTTTTGTGCTGGCTTTCGTTTCCTCCTCCTATGCATTTTACATTGTTTTTGAGCCGAAGCAATTGGCAACTGCCGAAGGCGTTGACGGATTAACAGCAGGAATTTCGCTTTTAATCGGTCTCATTTGGGGAGCCATCATCTTTAACCTTGAGCGATTTATTGTATCGAGCACGGGTAAGGGCGATAATACCGACAACATCACCGGACCAGAATTTCTGCAGGCTTTGCCAAGACTTTTCATGGGTTTGGTGATATCGCTTGCCATTTCAGCCCCGCTGGAAATTCGAATCATGAAATCTGAAATCGATGCAGAATTGCAAAGCCGTCAACAGGCTTATGAAATCAAACTCAATGCTTCAACGGATTCAGTTATCAACGGGCAAATGGTAATTCTCCGGAATAAAGTTGAGCCATTGCAAGCCACAATCGACCGCAACCGTGCGGAAGTTGAAAAACGAAGGGTTGAAAACAATGCCGAGCGTCGGCTTTTGGATGAAGAAGCACAAGGCAAAGGTAGCGGCACAAAAGGTACCGGTCCAATCTGGAGAAGCAAAAAGGAAAACCTCAACAAAAAAGAATCAGCTGACAAGGATTTTGAAATGGATGTGAAGAAGCGTCAGGCTGGCATGGAAAATGAAATCCGCAAATACAACGCTGAGATTGAGTCCAAAGACAAAGAGCGTGATTTGTTGAAAAAGCAAAACCACAATACGGTGGTTAAAATGGCCGGACTTCTGGAGCGCATCAAAATTAGTCATGACATTGGAGGTCTGGTTCCGTGGATTATCTGGGCTTTTTTCTTTGTGATTGAAGTTGGTCCGATTTTCTTTAAATTGATGATCAGCAAGAGCACTTACGACTATCTGGTTGACAATCAAAAGAAACTCATCGAGGCTTCACGAGGAATTGAAGTAAAAGAGTCGATTTATGTGGACAATGGCAGGCAGGTAATCAAGCAGGAGGAAATTTACCATGAGGCCTCCCGTGAACTGGACGAAAAGAAAATTCTGCTTGGCAAACAACTGGAACTTTCACGGCTCATCATTGATAAGTGGCAGGCCAAACAAACCGCCGAAATCGAAAAAGACCCTTCAAAATTTATTGAACCACAGGCTTGAGGCAGTTTTTTCTGCGGTTGATTGCGGTTGATGCCGGGCTGCTTGAGGCTTCGGGCGTTTCCCTTGTGGAGAAAAGTCGCTTTCTGCTCATCCTTTGTCTGCATTTGGCAGGATTGGTGATGGCTGGGGTTTCTGGTTATGAGTTGTTTGCTTTGAATTTCGGTCAGGGAATGTTGGGGCCTTTGATGGGCATCCTGTTCTCATTGGTATTTTCACTGTTCTCTTTGCAAGCCTACAGCACTTTTCGGTATCCATTCCAGCAAATTCAGAAGAAAGTTATTTCAGAACCACTTCCTCCACAGACTGAAAATCCTACTTCAGGTCTAGTGGTTTTTCTTGAAAAGCTGAAGCATTATTTTCAGTTGAATGCAGTAAAAACCACAAACTCAGGTTCTCTGGCCCGCTTGCTCTTCCTTTCAGTTTTCTACCTGTTTTTGAGCATTCCTTTGGTTTTGCTGGTATTTGAAAAAGGTTTAGAAGCGCGGGTTGAGCAGCACAAGCAAACCTTGATTGAGGATTTTAAACTGCGGGAAGAACAGCGCCTTGTCCAGGCTGGTGCTGATTTTCAGTCGAAATTGGCGACTTATGAAAGTAAATTGAAGTCAATGGAAGGTGCAGAATTGGCCTTGCAGGATTCGCTCAAATCGGCGGAAATCGGTGAAAGTCAGCGTCAGGGAATGGCGATTCTGCTTGAAGCCAAAATCCAGGACAGGGAAGATTTCATTCGGAATTCGTCGAAAGAGATTCAGCATTGGCAAGAAGAATTGCAATTCCTTCAAGGACAAATGCAGGAGCGATTGGAAAGACACCAAAAAGTAGCTGGTGCTTCCCGCTATTTCATCTTTCGAATTGATTATCTTTTTTCAAAAAAAACCGGCATCGTTCTGCTCTGTTTTTTATGCCTGTTTACAGTTTTTTTGCTTCCAATGTACCTGCGTTCTGCGATGCTTGGCGCTTACCTGCAAGCAGGGACATGTGTGTTTGCATACGATCGGCTCGCTTTTGAATTGGAAAAAGCTGAAATTCAAAGAAACTACCAGCATTGTAAAGCAGCGTATCGGCTCATGTTTCAGCGCTTTTTTCAGGAAAGGGGCTTGCCCCAAAAATCAGTAGAATTGAGTTCCCGTTATCCGGATCCACCATTTCCTTTTGGCGAGAAAGAAGAGGAAGCGCCCATTGAAAAAGGTAGTTTTTACGCCAGTCTTGTCTGATTCAAAATGAAAAAGGTAAGACTCAATTCCCCAAAACCCATTGGCTTTATCCGGGCCTTTTATGCCGGTAAGGCTGTTTCAGGGAATTTTCTTTCCTCAGGTCACGAAAAGCATTTCGATGTGCTCGACATGCAATCGCTTCAATTGCAGAAAGCGGTCATTATTCCTGAATCAGAATATCGCCTGGCCCTGAATAAGCTTGGTGAGGTCAGGAGCAACCATGTGTTTCCGGCTGATTGTTATTTTGATTCTCCCGCGGATGAACTTGATTTTGAGCGAATCCGAATTACAGACGCAGTTTTTTTTCCAAAGCAAATTCCCGGCTTTATGCCCGAAGGCAAAGACGGGTTTGGGGAAATCAATGGCGAAGTTTTTGCAAGAATTGTTGAGGACGTTTCTCCTTCGGAAAATATCCCTGAACCAGCAAAAACTGAGCATGTCAAAACCCAATTTGTTGGTGGACAAAATGTTTCCGTAAGTCCGCTTTTGCGCGTTCCGGCGCCTTCGGTTTCCCTGCCGGCATTGGGTGGTTTTTGTTTTTGGCCCTGGGCGCTTTTGGTTCTTTCCTTGTTTGGATTGGGCTCCGGTTTTTTAGGTCTCGGAATGTGGCCTGCCCTTTTTGTGGCGATTGGACTTGCGCTTTCTGTGTATTTTTTATTGCGATGGATGGCAGGAAATTCCCGAGTGGCTTCCTGGTTTCCATTTGTTTTTCAGCCTTGTGGTTGCCTAAGTCAGCTCGGTTTTGGTCTCGGCTTTCTTTGGCTTTTGCTGTTGTTTCTTCCCCGCTGCGGAAATTATGTGGAGAAAATGCGGGAAGAAAGCGAGCAGAATGTGGCGCCAGTTGATACCTCGGTTTTGGATAATCAGGGTCCCGAACGAACCCGGGTAGAAAATCAGGGAAGACTCGAGGTTTCAAATGGAAAAGTTGGCTTATATATTTCCGACTGGGATGTGGCCGATGGCGACAAAGTGGATTTGAAATTGAATGGTCGGGTGATTGCGAAAAATATTGTGCTTCGGAAAACCCCGGTGAGAATAAGTTGTCAGCTTCAGCCCGGAGAAAATACCCTGGATGTAATTTGTATCAGCAAGGGCCGGGCGGGTTCTGCCACGCCTAAAATTGTGGTTGTGGACGGACAACACAAACAGAAAATCCGCATTGTGTCCGACAAAGGTCAGATTGGTCGATACATACTGTATTGTAACGAAACCCAGAGCCGCAGATGAGTGTTTTTCTGAAAGGCGATATTGAACTCTGGTTTTCAGCCCCGGCTGCTGCCGACCTGCACGGAAGGAACACCAGTTTTTTTGATTTACAGATTCAAAAAGCGGAAGCAAGTGATGTGCAGGTTTCTGAGGAATATCGTGTTTCGAAATTGCTGTTCGATCAGAATTTACATTTTCCAGAACTCAAAGATGTACTCCTGAATCAGGGAGGAAATAAATTTCGGGAAGACCTGGTGGATCTGGTGGTGCTTTACCCGGAGATTCAGTATTCGGGAAATGAAGGCGGGACCTTATTTGGAAAAATACGCGGCCAATTTTATGCCCGGCTACTTCCGCCGCCGCCACCGGAGGTGGCGGCCGGCGTCTCCGGAACCGCCGAAACCCAGGAATTTGTCAACCCCAATCCATCGCCAATTACCACGCAGGAATATTCCCCCATGCAGGTTCCGGAGCCGCAGCCTCCGGCTGGCGGAAGCAGCTGGCCTTCATGGATCTGGAGTTTGCTGGCCTTACTTGGTTTGTTCGGCTTCTTTGGCGTTAACGCCTTCACACTCTTTTTGGGTGCCGGTATCCTGCTAAACTTATTCAAGAGTTTTTCCAGACCTCAAAGAACTTTTGCGCCCGCCACCGTTCCCCGTATTCCTTCATCAAACGGATTTGGCTGGAACTGGCTATGGATTTTCCTCTTGCTTGTTTGCATTTGGATGGCATGGAAAGGACAATGGTCACTG
>CANETC010000178.1 GCA_947441055.1 Cytophagaceae bacterium
GGTTTGCAGCGGAAGTATAATTGCTCATTAAAAACCCTACGTATCCAATATAGTCGTCAGCATCTGGCGAGTCAAAGTCCCAAAGGTCAATGTATCGTACAGCACCAAAGTCAGTAATTTCATAAGCAGAAGTTAATGTCCAACTTAGTGGCAGCATTGCAGAAGTAACATCACTAATTCTTGATGTTGTTCCATTAAGCAAAATATTGTTTAGCTGGTTTGTTATATTGAAAAATACATCTGGTCCACCAGAGAAATCCCAACTTGCCCCTCCTGATGTCAAGAATGGCAGGTCTGTTACTGTCACTTTTGTGATTTTAACTTTAGTTGGCGGAGCTGTAATATTTACGATTTTGGTAATCTGGTTATTGCCTGCTGAATTGGTCGCAGTCAGAATTACAGAAAATGCACCACCAGTTGTATAGGTATGAGTCGGATTTAAACTAGTTGAAGAACTCCCATCTCCAAAGTCCCAATTGTAACCTGTCGCGTTAGTAGAGGTATTTGAGAAACTCACAGTTGATGGTGCAGTTCCATTGCCTGAAAATGTAAAATTGGCTACTGGAAGTTGTGCCTGAACAGACTGTTGAATTAGAATCTGTTTCGAAGTTGTAGAAGCACCTCCAGAACCAGTTGCAGTTAATTGCACAGTATAGGTTCCTCCCGTATTGTAGGTTTTTGTTGGACTTTTGTCTGAAGAATTTGTTCCGTCTCCAAAATTCCAACTGTAACTAGTTGCATCTTTTGATGTATTGTCAAAAAGAACGGCACAAGGAGCAGTACATCCACCACCTGTAAAAGTAAATTCTGCTGTCGGTTTTGGAGTTGATTCATCCTTTTTACAGGAGTTGAATGTCAAAAGGCCGAAAACCGCAAAAAGGGTTAAAATAATTTGTTTCATTTTTTAGTTGATTGAATTTTCCTACTCACTTGGCTTTTCAGTTATCGCCTTGTTTTTTTTGTGATGCCAATTTTCCACTTTTTTTGTTTTCTAGTCAATGAATCGTTTTGGTCAGCCAGCCCATAACTATTTTCATTCCGAAATATTGCGTATAATTTCAAAATAGAAAACTTGATCCCTGTTTTGGATTGGTATTTTCCATTTCCGGAAAGTAATCCCTTGATTTCTCCTATGCCAGATAATTGAAGCAAAGGCTTGGTTCCGCATAGATTTCGGATTTCAGAAACGCAGAAGGTTTATCTACAGTCAGCTTTTTTTCGATTTAACCTGAAGCTTCTTCATTCTCTCTTCCTTTAATTTTTTGATGATTAAGCTAATTGCCTCAAATTCTTCTTTTGTAGGAGGATTATTTTGCCCTCCAATAAAATCGACATTTAATTCGTTTGGCCGGATTTTCATTTTGTAAAATATTTATTGATTAATTTTAATGCAGCTACTGTATCAATTATCATAATTCTCCCACCTGCATGCATTGCACCTAATGTTTCTATGTAGTGTTTAACAAGTTGAGTTTTAGAAAAGAACGATAAGTTGCCTTCGAATCCTCGTTGAAACGAAAGTTTACAAGCAAATGCTACAAGGTTGCCTGGAACACCAACATAAATTTTAGTCTTCCCTTTGTTGAATGGAGCACTTTCCAACAAATGCATATACACATGATCAGATTTAATCTCAAGACTAATCAATCCCTGTATAATCTGTTAATTGTTGACAATTGATAATTTGTAAACCTCCCTTTCCGGTTGCCGGTATTCAAACCTCCAATCGAACTCCCAATTTTTAGTTTTGGTGATATTTTTCAAGTCAGGTTGGGTAAATATCGAGACTTCTGTTGGAAAGCTATCTCCTGAAACAATATTTTCAATTGAGTTGGTTAACTTATCAATTTCGAAATCAAGACCCGTATCAACTTTCTGCTTTTTCACATTTAAACCTACAAAAAATAAGAGGTCCCTCCAAACCTGATTTTCAACCTGGCATCTCCAATAACTATCTCCAAAACGGAATATTGCATATATTTTCAATATAGAAAACTTGATCCCTACTTTGGATTGGTATTTTCCATTCGGAGGAGGTAGCAATTTAATTTCTCTTTTGCCAGGCAATTGAAGCAAATGCTTGGTTCCGGATAGATGTCGAATTTCAGAAACGCAGAAGGTTGGCTACAGTCAGCTTTTTTTTCAAATGCTCCATGGACAGATTTTTTCTTCTGAGCTTGTACAAAACAGCAGGCATAAAAAAAAGGCCACCCTTTCAGATGGCCCCGGTATTGCAAAACACTTTTTCGATTAGGAATCCTTGGCAGCGTCCATTTGCTCTTTAAGAGCAGATAGAGCCGTCAGGTCACCAAGTGTGGAGGTTGCAGGAGAATTGGACTGAGATGAGGCCGAAGGAGTTTCAGCACTTTCACCATCCTTTTTCTTCTTACCGCCAGTCTTGGCTTTCTTCTCAACTGTTTCCTCAGTCTGGTAGGTTGCAGAGTGTGAAACAACGATTTTCCTGTCTTCCTTGGCAAATTCAATCACCTTGAAATCCAGAGATTCGCCAACCTCACTGTGCGTTCCATCCTGCTTGGTGATGGTTTTGATGGAAGCCATACCTTCGATTCCGTAAGGAAGCTCGATAACGGCTGTCTTATCATTCTTGCTGATGATGGTTCCTTTGTGTGAAGAACCTGCATAGAAAATAGACTCAAAAGTATCCCAAGGATTTTCTTCAAGTTGCTTGTGACCAAGAGCCAGACGACGGTTTTCAGCATCCAGTTCAAGTACAATCACATCCAGCTTCTCGCCTACTTTCACAACCTCAGACGGATGTTTGATTTTCTTCACCCAGCTAAGATCTGTAAGGTGAACCAAACCATCGATGCCTTCTTCCATTTCAAGGAACAAGCCGAAATTGGTAAGGTTACGAACAGTTCCGCTGTGCTTTGTTCCAACACCATACTTGGTAAGAACATCTGACTTGGTCCAAGGATCCTCAGTCAATTGCTTAAGTCCAAGAGACATTTTGCGCTCTTCGCGGTCAAGTGTCAAAACAACAGCTTCAACTTCGTCACCAGCTTTCAGGAATTCTGAAGGATTACGAAGGTGCTGACTCCAGCTCATTTCAGATACGTGGATCAGTCCTTCAACACCTGCCATGATTTCAAGGAATGCACCGTAATCAGCCACATTTACAACACGGCCCGTTACTTTGCTTCCAACAACAACATCTTCACCCAAAGCTTCCCAAGGATGAGGCGTAAGTTGCTTCATGCCCAATGAAATACGCTTCTTGTCTTCATCAAAGTCAAGAACCACAACATTAATTTTATCATCCAGTTTAAGAACTTCTTCTGGATGATTAACACGACCCCAAGAAATATCTGTAATGTGAAGTAGACCATCAACACCGCCCAAATCAATAAACACACCGAAGTTTGTCATGTTTTTCACAACACCTTCAAGAACCTGACCTTTTTCAAGGTTGTTCAAGATGAGTGATTTCTGCTCTTCGATGTCTTTCTCGATAAGAACCTTATGGCTAACAACCACATTGTCGTTGGTGTTGTTGATTTTCACAACTTTCACCTCCATCTTTTTGCCAACATAGATGTCGAAGTCACGAATTGGCTTCACATCAATCTGAGAACCTGGCAAGAACGCTTCAACACTGTAGATGTCCACAATGAGACCACCTTTGGTGCGGCGCTTAACCAAACCTTCGATGATCACATCATTTTCAAGTGCTTCGCGGATCTGATTCCAGGCACTCACAACACGTGCTTTCTTGCGGCTGATTACAAGGTGACCATTGCGATCTTCCTGATTCTCAACATACACATCAACGGTGTCGCCGATTTTAAGTCCTTCCAGGTCACGGAATTCAGAAAGGGCAATCATGCCATCTGATTTGTAACCAATGTTTAATACAACATCGCGGTCTGTGATGTCCACCACGATACCTTTTACTACCGATTTTTCCTCAACAGTAAAAAGAGTTTGGGAATACATAGATTCCAATTGGGCTTGCTCTTCTACGGTGTAGCCAGAGCCGAATCCTTTGCGGGATTCAATGCGATCCCAATCGAATACTTGTGGAGTAGAATTACTCATAAAATTGTCTTGTGGCTGTTTTCAACGGGAATTCGCCGGTTTCCCGAGGTTTTAGTGAAACAAATTATTATCCTTCTTTTTCAAAAAGGAGTGCAAAGATAACTTATTATTTTTCAGATAAAAACACGGAAGCTGAGGAAATTCCGGATTGAGAATTCCTGATTAAAGTCCTTAGAATTTATAAGTAAACCAGTTGAGCCCCGACGCCCCGCCTTTAACAAAGATGAATCCAGATTCAAATTCCCACCTTTCACAAATCCGGCCTTTATTAGTAGTGGAAACCTTTTCGGCGCGGGGAGGAAGAAAATTCGCGGAGGAGCTGTAGTCCTCGCGGAGGCCGATCGAATTTTCTTGGAACGCCTTTGGCGTCCTCAATGAATTTTTTGGTTTCTTATCAAGTTGAGTGACGCAGATTGCGTTGCGAAATCCCGCAAGGCGGGGCAAAAAGAAAATTAAGAATAGAAGCTACAATGGATGTTTTCGGTTCGGCGTTGCATAGACAGCATGCTGAAATTCAAAAACACACATGTAAACAAGTGATTTTCAATCGCTAAATTTTTAGTTGTAGGTAAGATATTTAAAGAGAATTGATAACCGTACATTAGAATATCAAATGTTCCATGATTGCTTTGAAGCATCGCTGCTAAATTGGTGGCCGACCCTACTTTTAATCATTTTCTTTTTGTCCCGCAAGGCGGGAGAAACTCCGAATGTTGCATCAAGGCAAAGCCTCGCTGCAACGCGGACTTTCCTTTTTATGCGTAGCCTAGATTATTATTGTTGTTACAAGCAGTGGGTTTTCGACAGAAACTGCTTTTCTACCAACAAACGGCAATTCCCGCCGCAAGTCTTGCATTGCCTTTAATAAGGGCAATATTGGCTTCAAGGCTTTCGCCAGATGTGTTATCAGCTATTCTCTTTAAAAGAAACGGCGTTACTTCCTTGCCCTTGATGCCATTGGATTCAGCTTCAGCAAGCGCTTTCACAATTTGCAATTCCATCACCTCCAGCGGAACCTCAAATTCAGGCGGTAAAGGATTGGCAATCAAAACTGAACCATTCAAACCAATGTTCCATTTTGTCTTCAGCATTGCGGCAATTTCGGCCTCCGAATCCAAACGAAGCGGTGATTTAAATCCACTGTTTGAGGAATAAAAAGCAGGAAATTCATCCTGACCAAAAGTCAAAACCGGAATCCCCATGGTTTCAAGATATTCTAGGGTAAGGCCAATGTCAAGAATGGATTTCACCCCAGCCGAAACCACCGCAACAGAAGTTTGGGCCATCTCAGTTAGGTCTGCAGATATATCAAAAGAATTCTCTGCGCCCCGGTGAACGCCACCTGTGCCACCGGTTGCAAAAATTTTAATCCCTGCCATTGAGGCAATCCGCATGGTGGCTGCCACTGTGGTAGCGCCGGCCAAATTCTGACTGAGCACAAAAGGCATATCTCGCAAACTCACCTTCCAAACTCCCGTTGATTTACCAAGCATTTCAAGCTGCCGGTCATCCAAAC